>NZ_JAAVJC010000284.1 GCF_012033785.1 Streptomyces bohaiensis | reverse complement strand
CACCGCCCTGCGTCCGGCACTCCGCCCCGCCCCGGCGCCGTGCCACCGGGGGCCGCCCTGCGCCCCGACCCGGGCGCCGTCGGTCCCCACCCCGGCCGCACCGGGCCACCACGGGCCGGCAGCGCCCCGTCGGCCGCGGCTCGAGGGCTGCGGCCGGATCCGGGCGTGCCCCACGCCGACCCCGCCCTCGACGCGTCTCCCGTCAGCGAGGTGCGGGTACTGAACCAGGGGCACCCGCCGCCGCTGCTCCTGCTGCCCGACGGGGGAGTACGCGCGCTCACGCCCACCGAACCGGCGCTGCCCTTCGGGCTGCTCGCCCTCAGCGGAGGCCGGTCGGAGCCGTCCCGGCTGCTGCTGCCCCCGGGCGCCGTGCTGGTGCTGTACACGGACGGCCTGAGCGAGGCCCGGGACGCGCAGGGGCGGTTCTACGACCCGGAGGTCCGGTTGCTGGGCTGCCCGACCCGCGAACCCGACGAGGTACTCGACTGGCTCATTGCGGACGTCACCCGCCACGGCGGCCTCGGCCACGACGACCTGGCACTGATGGCGGTGCGCGCCGCCGTCCCCGCCCGGCCGGTCATGGCGGCCGTCCCTCCGGACGGCACGGCGCACGCGGTCACACCCGCCTCCTGAGAGCGGGCGGGCAGCCCGCCGACGGGGTGTGCGAGGCGATTACGACGTAGATCACACCGCCCTAACCCGCCTCCGCCACGCTGCGAGTTGGCGTGGAACGCGTCCCCGTCGGCCGGTGCCGCGGATCGCACCCGGTCCGACGTGCACCGGACCGCCTCCGGACGTCCGCGGCGGCGCGGTGCGGCCGTTCACTTCTGATGACCGAGAGTCACCCGATGGCGGCGTTGCGCATAACTATTGGGGTGACGACGGTATCGATCCGGTCTCCGCAGGCATGCCGACCCCGCCCCTTTTACGGCTGTTCCTCCGGAAAAGCGTGACAGATGAACGAGGTTGATTCGACGGAGGCACTTGGAATCCACGCCTGCCCTCTATTAACGTTTCATAACGCAGCGCGGTCGTCACCGCCGATGCAAGTGTCGGCGCCCGTGCTCTGTCGCTCAATCTCCGTGTTCCGCAGCAGTCCAGCGGTGCTCGGAGAGCCGGGGAACCACTTCTTCATGGGGTGAATCGGCCCACCGCCCGCCGGTGGACCGTAGGAGACCTTCCTGCTCCGAACCCGTCAGCTAACCCGGTCGGCGAAGGAAGGAAAGGAGAACGCCCACGTGGCGTCAGATCGGCATGCCGCCGGTACGGACCTCCTCGGTTCCGGCGACACCTACGGGTCCTACGGCTCGCAGCACCCCTACACGGGCGGCTACTTCGGGGACGGCAACGACCTCGGCACCCACGACCGGCACTACGGCGGCGACGCCTACGGCAGCTCCGCGCACGGGGACGCCCAGCACACCACCGCCTACAGCGGCACCGCCGAGTACGCGCACGCCCACAGCGACGCCCCGTACGACTCCTACTCCTACGCCGGCCCGGTCCACGCGGACTACGCCGCCGACAGCGGCCACCTCGCGGACGCCTCCTACGGCGACCTCTACGCCGACCGCGGCCACCTCCCGGCCGGCGACGCGCACACCGTGACCGACCTGCAGGCCCAGCACCCCGTCGCGGCCTCCTGGGACGACGACGTGTTCGGCGCGGCTGCGGCCTACGGCGCCCCCTACGGCGACGCAGCGGACACCGCCACCGCCGAGGGCGGCACCTCGCTGCTCGCCGAGCCCGTGGCGGAGACCGAGCCCAGCGGTCTCATCGACACCTCCGTGCCGGCCTACTTCGGTCCCGAGTACGACACCGAGTGGGGCCCCGAGCGCGTCGAGGGCGAGACCTTCACCGAGTGGAACCCCAGCGCGGCGACCGTCGCCCCGGTCCGCGGCCGGCGCCGGGCCCGCCAGCGCGGCGGCACCATGGCGCGCAGCCGCGCGGTGCTCGGAGTCGGCGTCATCGCCGCTGTCGGCGCCGGCGGCATGGCCACCGCCCACGAGGACTCGTCCGGGCTCGCCGGCGCCGGTGACAAGGTCAAGTCCGTCCCGGACAAGATCGGCGGCTTCTTCGGCGGAGACACCGACAAGAACACCACCACCATGATCACCGCGGCCCCGCTCACCTCCGCCGGACTCATGGTCAGCAGCAGCAGCGACGTCCTCGCCGCCGGTGAGTCGGCGGACGGCGAGCCGGGCGAGGCCCTGCGCTCCCGCATCCTGCGCCAGGCCGAGAACCAGGACGCCCTGGCCGAGGCCGAGCAGCGCGACGCCGTCATCGACGCGGCCATCGCCAGTGCCTCCTCCGACGCGGCCGCGTTCGCCGAGGAGGAGCGACTGGAGGAGCAGGAGCGCAAGCGCGCCGAGGAGGAGCGCAAGCGCAAGGAGGAAGAGGAGCGGAAGAAGAAGGAGGAGGAAGAGCGCCTCGCCAAGCTGCGGGCCAGCTTCACCGCCCCCCTCTCCGGCTACACCCTCTCCGCCTACTACGGCCAGTCCGGCGGCATGTGGTCCTCCGGCTACCACACCGGCCTCGACTTCCAGGCGCCCAGCGGCACGCCGATCAAGAACATCCACAGCGGCACCGTCACCCAGGCGGCGTGGGCCGGCAGCTACGGCTACCAGGTCATCGTCAAGCTGGACAACGGCACCGAGCTGTCGTACAGCCACATGTCGTCGATGTCCGTCGTCGCGGGCCAGCAGGTCACCACCGGCGACCTCCTCGGAAACGTCGGCTCGACCGGCAACTCCTCGGGCCCCCACCTCCACCTCGAGGTGCGGCCCGGCGGCGGCAGCGCCGTCGACCCGCTGTCCTGGCTCCGCGGCAACGGCATCAGCATCTGACACCCGGTTCCGCCGGCCCGGCCGGCGGAACCGCACGGCCCCGCCGCGGCCTCCCGCCGCTGTCGCCCCCCGTCCCGACTGCGACCGTGCCCGCCCGGCGCCGCACGCACGCGGCGCGGACGGAGGGTGCGCGGGTCCTCCGCTCTCGCCGCCACACACGGCGGCCGGGCACCTCCGAACCCCGGCGGCCCTGACGATTCCCCCGACGTCAGGGCCGCCGGTCTGCGCGCCGTGCCCCGGCCGCCTCCCGGGCCCCGCTCACGGCCGTCCGGCCCGGGCCCGGCCGGCGCGAAGCCGCCATGCCGCAGCAGGCCCACGGCAGCGCGAAGGAGCCGATGTCGTCGGCGATCCGCCCCGGACAGCGGAACACCCCTGCTCACCGGGTTCGTTGTACCTCGCATGACTCAGCACACCCTCGGCTCCCTCACCGTCTCCCCCCTCTGCCTCGGCGGCAACGTCTTCGGCTGGACCGCCGACGAGGCCGCGTCCCACGCGATCCTCGACGCCTACGCGGCCGCCGGCGGCCGCTTCGTCGACACCGCCGACGTGTACTCCCACTGGGCCCCCGGTCACAGCGGCGGGGAGTCCGAGGGCGTCATCGGCCGCTGGCTCGCGCGCGGCGGGCGGGGCCGCGACGTCGTCGTCGCCACCAAGGTCGGCGGGCACCCCGAGTTCAAGGGACTGGCGCCCGAGACCATCCGCGCCGCGACCGAGGCGTCGCTGCGCCGGCTCGGCATCGACACCATCGACCTGCTCTACACCCACTTCGACGACGAGACCGTCCCCGTGGCCGACATCGTCGGCACCCTGGACCAGCTGGTGCGCGAGGGCAAGGTCCGCGAGATCGGGGCCTCCAACATCTCCGCCGAGCGGCTGCGCGCGTCGATGGAGTTCTCCGCCCGCGAGGGCACGGCCGCCTACGTGGCGCTCCAGCCGGCCTACCACCTCATGCGGCGCGCCGACTACGAGGGCGAGGTCGCCGGGGTGGTCGAGGAGTTCGGGCTGCGGGCCGTGCCCTACGCCGCGCTGGCCGGCGGCTTCCTCACCGGCAAGTACCGGCCCGGGACCACCGTGGACAGCGCGCGTGCCGGTTCGGCCTCGCGCTATCTCGACACCCCGCAGGGGCCCCGCGTGCTCTCCGTCCTCGACGCCGTCGCGGCGGACCGCGGGGTCGCCCACGCCACGGTGGCACTCGCCTGGCTGGCCGCCCGCCCGACCGTCGTCGCGCCGATCGCCAGCGCCCGCAGCGTCGAACAGCTGCCGCCCCTGCTCGCGGCTGTCGACCTCAGCCTGACAGCGGACGAGATGGCCGCGCTCGACGCCGCCTCCGCTCCCGACGACGCGTAGCGCGAGACAGGCCGGGCGCCGGGCAGCTGTGTCCGGGGCCGGGGCTCCGTGCCCCGGACCCGGTACGGCGTAGCTCCGACGGCACCGGCGGGTGCCGCCGGTCGTCGCCCGGCCGTCGGCTCGGTGGTCCGCCCGGGTCTCGGTCCGGGTGTCTGCCCCGCTGCCCCGCTGCCCCGCTGCCCCGCTGGCAGCGGGGCAGCGACCGAAGCCGACACCCGGGGTGTCTGCGCGACTCAGCCGCCCGCGGCGTCGACCTCCGCCAGCAGGCTTCGGGTGACCGCCGCCGCCGTGCCCGAGCGGGCCGCACGGAAGCCGGTGCCGGCCCAGAGCGACATCGCGTCCGGGTCCCCCGCCCGCGAGGCGGCGGCCCGCAGCGGCGCCGTGAGGTGATGCACCTGCGGGTAGGCGGGTGGCGCCGCCGCCCCGTGGGCGTCGATGAACGCGTTCCGCAGCCCCCGAGCGGGACGGCCGGAGAACGCCCGGGTCACCACCGTCTCCCCGAAGCGACCGGCCGTGAGCGCGGCGCGGTGCGCCGGCGAGGTGCCGGCCTCGTCCGTCAGCAGGAACGCGGTGCCCAACTGGCCCGCGACGGCGCCCTCACCGAGTACCGCGGCCACGTCGCGGCCGTCCCGCAGCCCTCCGGCGGCGATCACCGGCTTCCGCGCCGCACGCACCACGGCGGCCACCAGGCGCGGCAACGGGACGTCCTCGGGTGTGTCCCCGACCCGGAACGTGGCGCGGTGCCCGCCCGCCTCCGGGCCCTGGACGCACAGCGCGTCGACCCCTGCCTCCGCCGCCGCGACCGCCTCCGCGACGGTGGTCACCGTCGCCACGAGGCGGCTGCCCGCCGCACGCAGCGCCGCCAGCTCGGCCGGGGAGGGCAGCCCGAAGGTGAACGACACCAGCGGCACGGGTGCCGCGACCAGCAGTCGGACCTTCGCCTCCCAGTCGCTGCGCTCGTACAGGTCGTCCGTGCGCAGCGTCACCCCGAACCGCGCCGCCTCCGGCGCGAGCTCCTCCCGGTAGGCACCCACCGCCTCGTCCCCGGACCGCTCGCCGGGCACGAACAGGTTCACCCCGAACGGACCGTCGATGCGGGCCCGCACCGCGGCGACACGCTCCGCCAACGCCTCAGCCGTCAGGTACCCGCCGGCCAGGAACCCCGTCCCACCGGCCCGACACACCGCCGCCACCAGCTCCGGCGTCGCCACCCCGCCCGCCATCGGCGCCTGCACGACCGGCGCCACGCCCTCCAACGTCACCATGCGCCCATGCTGCCACCGCCCGGCCCCGTCCCGAGGAGGCCGGGCGCGCGGGGCCGCACGAGCCGGGCGGGGGCGACCGGCGCGCCGGAACGTTCCGAATGTTCATCTCGCGGGCGCTTGGCGGACACGGCGCCGGTGTCCGGTGTGGGCACGATCACAGCATGACGAAGCGCTGGAACGGCCTGGTAGGGCTGCGGGCGGGAAGCGTCGCCCGGGCCGAGGACCTCTGCACGGCCTGTGTACGGGAGTGCGCCCGCCATCTGGCGGCACGCCCCGGGGATGCCGGAAGTCTCGCCGACGTCTCCCTGGTCGCCGCGATCGGCGCGCTGGTCGCCGAGCACACCGAGTTGTGTCCCGACGAGGACGCTGTCTTCGAGGCCCTGCTCGCCGTCGGCGCCGCGGCGCTTGCCGCGGGGGAGGGGCGCCTCGCCCGCCGCGTCGCCGATTCCACGGTCGCGCTGCGCAGCCGCAGCGCCGCCGCCTGGGAGCTCCGCGGCCGGGCCCTGCGGGCCGCCGGGCGGGAGACCGAGGCGGTCGAGGCGCTGGGCCGCGGCCTCTCGCTCCGTCGCCGCGTCGCCGCCTGAGCACGGCCCCGTACCCGTCCCGGGCCGACGCACGGGCGCGCCCCGCCCC
>NZ_JAAVJC010000283.1 GCF_012033785.1 Streptomyces bohaiensis | reverse complement strand
CCCACTGTGGCCGACCGGGCCGCGGCCGGGAGCAGCGGTCCGCCAGGACGTCGAAAGGACCTTGCGATGCAGCGGCCTGCCCGACCTCGCACACGCCGTGCGGTCCGGAGAGAAGCCGGTGAACGGCCCGCCGCCCGGCCCGGAGCGGAGCGCGCGCCGTGCTCAACTCGCGCCGTCCACCGCCCACGGCAGCTCCAACTCCCGCCCCGGGCGCGGCGCGAAGCAGCGCTCCACCTCCGCCGTGTCGACCTCCGACAGGGTCGCGGGGGACCACTTCGGGTCGCGGTCCTTGTCGACCAGCTGCGCCCGGATGCCCTCCATCAGATCCGGGGCGGCGAGCATGGCGCAGGAGACGCGGTACTCCTGCCGCAACACCGCGTCCAGCGAGGGAAGCCCACGAGCCCGGCGCAGCGCTGCCAGCGTCACCTTCAGCGAGGTCGGGGACTTGCTCCCGATGGTGTCCGCCGCTGCCGCCGCGTCCGCCGTGCCGGCGTCGCGCAGCCGGCGCAGGATCTCCTCCACGGTGTCCGCCGCGTAGCACCGGTCGATCCACTCCCGCGCCTGGGCCAGCCGGGCGGGCGGCGGCGCGGCCGCGAGCCGGGCCACCACGTCCGCTGCCGGCTCCGTCGCCACCGCCGTCAGCAGCTCGGGCAGCGACGAGGAGGGTACGAAGTGGTCGGCCAGCCCGCACAGCAGGGCGTCACCCGGACCGACCGGGGCGCCCGTGAGCGCGAGATGCGTGCCCAGCTCCCCCGGAGCGCGGGACAGCAGGTAGGTGCCGCCGACGTCCGGCACGAAACCGATCGTCGTCTCGGGCATCCCGACCTGCGAGCGCTCGGTCACCACGCGCACCGAGCCGTGGGCGGAGACACCGACGCCGCCGCCCAGCACCAGCCCGTCCATGACGGCGACGTACGGCTTCGGGAACCGGGCGATCCGGCCGTTCATCCGGTACTCGTCGTGCCAGAACCGCTCGGAGGCGCCGACGGCCGCCGACTCTCCGGCGGAGCGCACGTCGTCGAAGATCGCCCGGACGTCGCCCCCCGCGCACAGCCCCCTATCGCCGCTCCCGGTCAGGACCACCGTCCTGACCGCCGGGTCCTCCTCCCAGGCGGTGAGGGACTCCTCGACCGCGAGCACCATCGCGTGGTTGAGCGAGTTCAGTGCCCGGGGCCGGTTGAGGGTGAGGAAACCGGCTCCCCCCTCGACGTGACGCAGCACCGGCGCGTCACCGCCCGCTCCCGCGCTCATCGCGCGGCTCCGTGCGCTCCGGCGTGGTGGTCGGTCAGCCGCTGCATCGCAAGGTCCTTTCGACGTCCTGGCGGACCGCTGCTCCCGGCCGCGGCCCGGTCGGCCACAGTGGGCGCCGTCGGCCGCCGGGGCGACCGGCGCACCACCACAGCCGATCATGCCTCCGCCACGCCCGCGGGGACAGAGCCCCGCCGCGGAGCCGCGCCCCGCCCGGCCCCGTCCACCCATCCGACCGGGGGCTCCGCGGACCCCCGACCGGACCACGTATCACCTGCGACGCCGACGCGGCACGGCCGCTATGCTGCTCTAGCGGGCCGTTAGCTCAATTGGCAGAGCAGTGGACTTTTAATCCATTGGTTGTGGGTTCGAGTCCCACACGGCCTACTGGTCGACCCGCAGGTCGCTGACGCACGAGGGCCCGGATCGCCTGCTCAGGGCGGTGATCCGGGCCCTCGTGCTCACTCGTTGCTCACTCGAAGGCGCTGTTGGAGCGGGACGTGTCCCGCGCGCCGCGGGGAGGAGCGCGGGTGGGGGAGGAAGCGGCGGTGGCCGCCGGGATGCCGTTCCGGGGCCCGTTGCCCAACGGGGCGACAGGGTTCCCGCGCCGTGCCGCGGGCGCGCTGCCCTCGGTCGCGCCCGGTGAGTTCCGCGCGGTGCTGCACCACGCGGCGCGCGCCGCAGGCGGACGGCTCCTCGCGACGACCGAGCGCGTCCACCCGCTCACCTACCACCATGCGCTGATCTCCGACCGGCAGGGCGACCACACCGTCCTGGGCCACTGCCACCTGCGCTGGATCGCTTTCGCCGACGGCGTGGCGGAGGTCCACCGGGAGGAGTTCGCGGCGCCGCCGTCCTGGGCGGCGGCGTTCGGCCACGGCGGCTTCGCGGTGCTCAGCAGGGAGACGCTGCGCCTCGATCTGGACCGGGCGGGGCGGGACGCACTGACACCGTTCGAGTGGCGCGAGGCCCGGTACCACGGGACCCGGACCCTCGGGGGCGCCGTGTTCAACCGCTGGGACTGACCCGGGGGTCGGGCGCGACGGCCGGCGGTCGTGGCTCCGGCGACGCCCTGCCGGGTGGCGACGTGCGACGGCCCGTGGTGCGGGTGGTCCCCGTGCCACGGGCCGTCTTCATCGCCGCTCGGCGGCGGCTGCCGCGATGTTTCTCAGCGACGCTCCAGCGTCCAGCGCTGGGCGCCCGCGTCGTTGCAGTTCCACTGGTGGATCTTGGCGCCCACCTCGGACGAGTTGCCCGCCACGTCGAGGCAGTGGCCGCTGACCACCGACCGCAGTCGGAAGACGCCCTCGCCCGTGCTCTCCACGCGCCAGCGCTGCGCGTCGGTGCCGTTGCAGTTCCACTGGTGCACCTTGGCGCCGGGGGACTGTGAACTGCCGTTGACGTCGAGGCAGTTGCCCATGGCGTGCAGGTTGAAGACGCCGTCGTCGCCGTCCTTGCGGAGGGTGAACTGCTGGGCGGTGGAGTCGTTGCAGTTCCACTGGTGGAGGTCGGCGCCGGAGCTGGTGACGCTCCAGGCGACGTCGAGGCAGAGGTTGTCGCCGGTGCCGGCGCGCAGTCGGAAGGTGCCGCCGTCGCCGAGGGCGGAGACGGCGTTGTTGGCGACGGCCCCGGCCTGGGCCGCCGGCTTCGCCTGTGCCTTCTCCTTCTCCTGCTGCTCGGCTTCCGCGTCCTCTTCCTGCTCCTCTTCCTCCTGCTCCTCTTCTTCCTCCTCCTCGGACTCGACCTCCTCGACGACCGCGGCGGGCGGGGCCGCCACCTCGATCACGTCGGTGAGGTCCTCCTCGGCCTCGTTCTCGTCCTCCTCCTCTTCTTCCTCCGCCGGGCTGGGTGCCGGCTTCGGGGGAGTCGCGGGGGACTTGGTCGACGAGACGGGGGCGACCAGTGTGTCGTCCTCCTGGTCGCCGGGGATGACGGCGGACGCGCCGTAGGCCGTGGCGGCCACGAGGGCTGCCACGGCGACGCTCCAGGCGGTGGTGGTGTAGACCCGCTTACCGGGAAGCAGGCCGCGGCGGCCCACGGTCGGTCGCCGAGCGAAGGTGTCGGCGAACTTGGGGCTGGGCTCCTGGGTCATGGGCGATACCTCAGGGTCGGAGTAGACGGGGTGCGGGACGCCCGGAGCGCTCGGCCGTACTCCACGCCCGGCTCCCGCGACCCACCGGCATGCGGTGGCAGCGCACGGGTCGGGCTGCGAGTGGGCGGGACGGCGGAACGGTCGGCATCGTCGGCTGGCTCCAGCTGCGCGTCACGGGGGTCCGCTGCTGAGGCTATGCCCAGCTCGGGCGTGCGCGAAGTTGCGGGTACGTTGCGCCTGTTGCCAAGCGCGACATACCGGCACGGAACCACCTCACGCCAACCTCTGAATTGTGTGTCGGTTCTCCGAAGAAGCGACACTTCGCCATGTTCGGTGCGGAGGTGACCGCCGCCGCGGCCGGCCCACCGCGTGCCCGCGCGGCCCGACGGGCTGCACCTCCCGCCGCCGCTGCCCGGCCCCCGCCCGGACCGGCGTGCCACGACCGTACCCCGTGTCGCGCGGGAGGGCGCTCCCGGCGCGTGCCGGTGACCACGCCACCGGCCGCCACCCCGTGCGCGGCGGAGTGCATCACAGCGCCCGCGAACCGCTGCCCCCATCGACGGGCAGCCGCACGCCCGTTGGGGCAGGGTGCGGGCATGACGTACACAACGCGCGCCCGGCGGGCCGCACTCCCCACCGCAGTGCTTCTCCTCACCCTCGTCGGCTGCTCCGCCGACACCACCGACGACTCCGCCGGAGGCGCCACCCCCGACCCGGGGCAGACGGCCGAGGACCCGGGCGGCCCCGGGCCCGACGACGACGCCGGAGGGGAGGGCGGCACGGGGGCGACGCCCGGCGGCGGCATCCCCGAGTCGATCGCCGCGCTGGCGGGTGTCGATGTCGCCGACTGGGCGGAGCACCTCGCCGGCGTCCACGGCGTCACCTGGACGCAGTCCGGGGTCGAGGTCGCCACCGGCGACGGCGCGGGCCGGCTGCGGTGGCAGACCGACACCCGGGAGGTCGAGGGCGGGCTGCGGCTGGCCGCCGAGGCATGGACCGACGCCGACGGGCGGGCCACGCAGATCAACTGCACCGCCACCGAGGTGCCCGATGTCGCGGCGGGACAGTGGGAGTTCCTCACCGACTGCGTCACCGCCGCGGGCATCGAGGGGGTCGAGCGGCGAGCGGCGGAGGTGTGGGTCACCGATGCCTTCGCCGCGCTCGGCAGCAGTGAGGAGACCACCCGGGACAGCACCGTCATCGGCGGCGCCGAGATCACCGCATCCCGTTCCACCGACACCGCCTCCGTGACGATCACGGCGCCCTGAACCCGCGGCGGGCGTCCGGGGCCGTCAACGGCCGCGAGTCGCCGAGGCCCAGGTCCGGGGTCGCCGAGGTCCGGAGATGCGGAGGCGGAGATGCGGAGGTCGGGGGTCGCCGAAGCCCGGAGATGCCGAGGTCGGGGGTCGCCGAGGCCCGAAGGCGCGAGACACAAGAGACGAACAGATCGGCCGAACACCCCCGCCCGGAGCGGCCCCTGCGGGGGCCACCGGCCGACCGGGCGCCCCGCGTTCCGGTCCCCTCACCCCCGGGACGCCGTGTGACCCGGTCCGCCCGCCCACCGCGCCGACCCTGCCGCGACCTGCGCGGGAGCCCTGCGCTGCGGACGGCGGGCGCACGCCGGTGCGCCACCGGGGGCGCGGGCCGAACGCACGACGTCCGAGAGAACACACTTCCGGCCAACTGCGGTCTCCGCGGCACACCTTGGGATGACACGCGCGGCAGTTCGCACCGAACGGCGGACGCTGCGGCTACGTTGGTCCGCCCGTACCACTGAGCGAACGACAACAAGGCGAGTTCCGAACGCACGTTCCGGTCGCCGGGTCATCCGGTATCCGCCCGAACAGGCGGCGGCCGGGCCCGGGCCCGGGCCCCCACACGCCGCCCTGCGTTCTCCCGACCACCCATCCACCCGCCGCTCCGACGCCCGGCACCCCGGACGTCCAGCACCCGTCGCGGCCAGCCGCCACGACGCACGAGACCGGACCCCATGGAGGCTCCGATGGCCACCCCCCTCACACCGGCCAACCTGATCACAGCGCTCCGAGCCGAGGGCGTCGACGTCGTCGAGGTCGGCTCCTGGCGCACCCACAACCGCGGCACGCGCGGTACCGGCTGGGGCCCCGTGAACGGCGTGATGATCCACCACACCGTCACCTCCGGCACCGATGCGTCGGTCCGGATCTGCCGCGACGGTTACGCCGGACTTCCCGGACCGCTCTGCCACGCGGTCGCGGACAAGGAGGGCCGCATGCACCTTGTCGGCCACGGCCGCGCCAACCACGCGGGGAACGGCGACCCCGACGTCCTGGCCGCGGTGATCCGCGAGGAGAAGACCCTCCCCGCACCCCGCGCTTCCAGCCAGGACGGCAACTCCCGTTTCTACGGCATCGAGGCGATCAACCTCGGCGACGGCAAGGACCCCTGGCCCGCCGCCCAGCTGGAGGCCATCGCGCGCTACACCGCCGCGATCTGCCGCGCCCACGGGTGGAACCAGTACAGCGTCCTCGCGCATGCCGAGTGGCAGCTCGGCAAGATCGATCCCCGCGGCCCGGGCAAGAACGCCTCCGCGATGATGAAGGACTTCCGCGCCCGCGTCGGCACACTGCTCGACGGCAAGCCCGGCGCCGGCGCCGCCTCGCTCGCCGCGCCGGCGAGTGACGCGGCGGTCCCGCCCGCCCGTGAGTCCGCCGACCGGAGGGCGCCGGAGGGCGCCGGAGGCGCCGCCCGCCGGCGCCCGACGAGCCGATGCCGGTCTCCCGCG
>NZ_JAAVJC010000282.1 GCF_012033785.1 Streptomyces bohaiensis | reverse complement strand
GCGCCCCGCGGGGGGCATCCCGCGTCCGGCCCCACCACCCGACCGCGCCGCCGCCGTGAGCGGTGCCCCGTGAGCAGTGCCCCCGGGCCGCGGTCCCGCCCCACCGGCGCACCGGCGCCCGGCCCGGGGCGCGGCCCCGCCACGAGCGCTCGAACACGCGCTCCGTGCCGCACCCGGAGGCGTGCGGAGCGCACGGCGGGGCAGGTGCAGCCGACGCCCTCCGTGAGCGGATTCCGCCGCCAGGGGCGAAGGTGGGGCAGGAGGCACCAGCGCGGACCTGGAGGCACGATGACCGCTCGGCACACCGGCGACACCCCCCGCTCCGGCGGGGCAGCGGCAGCACGCCCCGACAGCGCGCCGCCCGGCGACGGCGGCACCGCCACCCGCACCGCCGCCGGACCGGCCCGCGCCACCGGGGTCGGCGCCCCGCCGGCGGGCGACGCCGCGCCCGCGACCCCCGACGAACAACCCGCCGCCGCGGCCACTCCCCCCAGCAACCACCCGATGCGCTGCCTGGTCACCGGCGCCAGCGGCTACATCGGCGGCCGCCTCGTCCCCGAACTGCTCCGCGCCGGACACCAGGTCCGCTGTCTGGCCCGCTCCCCCGAGCGCCTCCGCGACCACGACTGGGCCGACAGCGCCGACATCGTCCGCGGCGACGTCACCGACCCCGAGTCGACCGGCGCCGCCATGCGCGACATCGACGTCGCCTACTACCTGGTGCACGCCCTCGGCAGCGGCGAGAGCTTCGAGGAGACCGACCGCCGCGCCGCGCGGAACTTCGCCGACCGCGCCCGTGCCGCGGGCGTCCGCCGCATCGTCTACCTCGGCGGCCTCACCCCCGAGGGCGTCCCCGAGCACGAGCTCTCCCCCCATCTCCGCTCCCGCGCCGAGGTCGGCCGGATCTTCCTGGAGAGCCCCGTCCCCGCCACGGTGCTGCGCGCCGCCGTGATCATCGGCTCCGGCTCCGCCTCGTTCGAGATGCTGCGGTACCTGACCGAACGGCTGCCCGTCATGGTCACCCCCAGCTGGGTCAGCACCCGTACCCAGCCGATCGCCGTCCGCGACGTGCTGCGCTACCTCGTCGGCAGCGCCGACATGCCCCCCGAGATCAACCGCGGGTTCGACATCGGCGGCCCCGACGTCCTCACCTACGCCGAGATGATGCAGCGGTACGCCGCCGTGGCACGGCTCCCCCGGCGGGTGATCCTGCCCGTCCCCGTCCTGACCCCCCGGCTCTCCAGCCACTGGATCGGGGTCGTCACCCCCGTGCCGCCGACCATCGCGCGGCCGCTCACCGAGTCGCTGCGCCACGAGGTGGTCTGCCGGGAGCACGACATCACCGACCACGTCCCCGACCCGCCCGGCGCCCCGATCGGCATCGACCGGGCGCTCACCCTGGCGCTGCGCCGCGTCCGGGACGCGGACGTCGCGACCCGCTGGTCCTCGGCCTCCGTGCCCGGCGCCCCCAGCGACCCGCTGCCCACCGACCCCGACTGGTCCGGCGGCAGCCTCTACACCGACCGCCGCACCCGGCGGGTCGACGCCGAACCCGAGGCGCTGTGGCGCGTCATCGAGAGCATCGGCGGCGACAACGGCTGGTACTCCTTCCCCCTCGCCTGGGCGGTCCGCGGCGGCCTGGACCGCCTCATCGGCGGCGTCGGCCTGCGGCGCGGCCGGCGGGACGCGCAGCGGCTTCGCGTCGGCGACACCCTCGACTTCTGGCGCGTGGAGGAGATCGAGCACGGCCGGCTGCTCCGGCTCCGCGCCGAGATGCGGCTGCCCGGACTCGCCTGGCTGGAGCTGCGCGTCGACACCGTGGCGCCCGACGGGGACACCGACGGCGAGGTGTCACCCGGGGAGGGCGCAACCGAGTACTCGCAACGCGCGTTGTTCCATCCGCACGGGCTGCTCGGCCACCTCTACTGGTGGAGCATCTCCCCGTTCCACGCCGTGGTCTTCGGCGGCATGGCCCGCAACATCGCCCGGGCCGCCGAGCACCGGGCGCGCAACGAGGAGGCGACGGAGCGGTCCCGCTCCACGCGGACGGCCGCCGTCGGCGCCGACCGGGGCTGACCCGGGCCAGCCGCGCACCGCCGTCCGCGGCCGCCGCCGCACCACCCGACCGCCGCACGCCGACCGCCACGCCCCCGCCCCGCACCGTCCAGGAGCCAGCCCATGACCGTCGCAGTCGTCCTCTTCACCTCGGACCTGCGCCTGCACGACCACCCGCCGCTGCGGGCCGCGCTGGACAACCACGACGCGGTGGTCCCGCTGTTCGTGCGGGACGAGCGGATCGACGCCGCCGGCTTCGCCGCCCCCAACCGGCTGGCGTTCCTCGCCGACTGCCTCGCCGACCTCGACAGCGGTCTGCGCGAGCGCGGTGGACGGCTCGTCCTGCGCAGTGGCGACGTCGTCGCCCGTGTCCGCGAGGTGGCCCGCGAGGTCGACGCCGACGAGGTCCACGTCGCCGCCGACGTCAGCCGCTACGCCCACCACCGCGAGGACCGGCTGCGCGGGGCGCTGCGGGAGGACGGCAGGCGGCTGCGGGTCCACGAGGCGGTGGTGACGGCCCTGCCGCCCGGCGCGGTCACCCCGGCCGGCTCGGACCACTTCGCCGTCTTCACGCCGTACCACCGCCGCTGGGACCAGGAGCGGCTGCGCGACCCCCTCCCCGCCCCCCGCACCGTGCGCGTCCCCGACGACGTCGCCTCCGAGGACCTGCCCCGCCGGGAGAAGGTCGCCGACGTCTCGGAGGGCCTCGCGCAGGGCGGCGAGCAGGCGGCCCGCCGCAGTCTGGCGACGTGGCTCCGCAGCGGCGTCCACCAGTACGACGAGCGCCACGACGACCTGCCCGGCGACGCCACCTCCCGGCTCTCCCCCCACCTCCACTTCGGCACACTCTCCCCCACCGAGATCGTCCACCGGGCGCGCGCCGTCTCCGGCAGCGGCGCCGAGGCGTTCGTTCGGCAGGTGTGCTGGCGGGAGTTCCACCACCAGGTCCTCGCGGCCCGACCCGCCGCCGCGCACGACGACTACCGCGCCAAGCACGACCGCTGGCGCAGCGGCGGGGACGCCGAGGACGACTTCGCCGCCTGGCGGGACGGCCTGACCGGCTATCCCATCGTGGACGCCGCGATGCGCCAGCTCGCCCACGAGGGGTGGATGCACAACCGCGGCCGGCTGCTCGCGGGAAGCTTCCTCACCAAGACCCTGTACCTGGACTGGCGCTGGGGCGCGCGCCACTTCCTGCGGATGCTGGTCGACGGCGACGTCGCCAACAACCAGATGAACTGGCAGTGGATGGCCGGCACGGGAACCGACACCCGCCCCAACCGGGTCCTCAACCCCGTCCGGCAGGCGCTGCGGTACGACCCGGACGGCGTCTACGTCCGCCGCTGGGTCCCCGAACTCGCCGACCTGGAGGGCGCCGCCGTCCACGAACCGTGGAAACTCACCGGCCTGGAGCGCGCGCAGTACGACTACCCGGACCCCGTCGTCTCCCTCAGCGAGGGCCTCGACCGCTTCAAGCAGGCCCGGGGGGTCGACTGACCGCCCGCACCGGACGCGCCCGAACCCACCCGGAGCCGGAGCCCGCCGACCGCCGCCGACCGCCGCCGACCGCCGCCGGGCCCGCACCGGACCCGGGCGGTGTTCCGGCGGCCGGCACCACCTCTGACGGTCCCGCCCGACGCGCCGGACCGCCGACCAGCCGGACAGCCCCGGCGCCCCCGACCGGCACGCCGCCGAGGAAGGTGAACCACGTGACGGCCCACCGCCGCTACCACCCCGACCACCCCGACGTCATCGTCGTCGGCGCCGGGCTCGCGGGACTCGCCTGCGCCCGCGACCTCACCGACGCCGGCCTGGAGGTCGCCCTGCTGGAGGCGTCCGACGACGTCGGCGGCCGGATGCGCACCGACCGCCGCGACGGCTTCCTGCTGGACCGCGGCTTCCAGGTGTTCAACACGGCCTACCCGCAGGTCGCCCACCGGCTCGACCTGTACGCGCTGCGGCTGCACCCGTTCACCTCGGGCGTGCTGGTCCACACGCCCGAGGGCCGGGTGCGGTGGGACAACCCCACCCGGCACCCCCGGCGCGCCGCGGGCGTCCTCACCTCCGGTGCCGCCGACAGCGGCGACCTGCTGGCGCTGGGCCGGGTGAGCGCCCGCGACATGCTGCTGAGCGGCCCGGCGCTGCGCCGCTCGCTGCACCGCTCGCCGGAGCGCACCACCCGGGAGGAGCTGGAGCGCTCCGGTGTCTCCGACCGGATGGTGTCCGAGCTGCTCCACCCGTTCCTGGCGGGGGTCTTCCTCGACGACGACCTGACGACCACCAGCCGGATGTTCCACATGGTGTGGCGGAGCTTCCTCCGTGGCCACCTCACGCTCCCCGGGCGCGGCATCGGGGCCGTCCCCCGGCAGCTCGCCGACGGGCTCCCGGCGGGGTCGCTCCGTCTGGAGACCCCCGTCTCGGCGCTCACCGACGGCGGGGTGACGCTGGCGTCCGGCCGGGAGCTCGCCGCGGCCACCGTCGTCGTCGCCACCGACGCCGGGGCCGCCTCGCGGCTGCTGCCCGACCTGGCCGTCCCGGCGTTCCGCACCGTCACCACCTACTACCACGCCACGGCGCGACCACCGCTGGGCGAGCCCACGCTGCTGCTGGACTCCGCCCGGCGGTTCCTCAACACCGCCGTGCTGAGCCAGGTCGCGCCCACCTACGCGCCGCCCGGCCGGTCCCTCGTCGCCACCTCGGTGCTGGGGGACGACGTGCCCGGGCGGGAGGCGGCGCTGCGGGCGGCGCTCGCGGAGGTGTACGGGGCCGACACCGGGGACTGGGAGCTGATCGACGCCCGCACCGTCCCGGCCGCGCTCCCCGCGATGACCCCGCCCTGGCCACTGAGCCGGCCCACCCGGCTCGCCGAAGGCAGGTACGTCTGCGGGGACTTCCGAGGGACCGGGTCGGTGCAGGGCGCGTTGGCCTCCGGCGCGCGCGCTGCGCGCGAGGTGATCCGCGCCCGCATCCGCTGACCCCGGCGGGCCGGTCCCGCGCCGGCGCCGGGCCCGTTCACGGCGCCCGCTGTCGCCGCGGAGGCGCGGCTGCACGGCTGTGCGACTGTGCGGCTGTGCGGCTGTGCGACGGGGAGCGATGCTCGGCGCGCCCCGCGGGCGGGCGGCGCCCCCGAGGCCGGCCCGGCCGGAGCCGCCGCACCGGAACCGCCGAAGTGATCGACGTCCCGCGGTGCGGGCTGCCGCTGCCTAGCATGGTCCGGATGAGTGCCGACCGGAACGACACCCCGTCACCGGAGGGCGGACCCGCCCTCAGCACCGGCGCCGTGGCCCGCCGCCTCGGCGTCGCGCCGACGACGCTGCGCAGTTGGGAGCGCCGCTACGCCATCGGCCCGGCCCGGCACGAGAGCGGCAGGCACCGTCGTTGGACCCCGTCCGACGTGGCGCGGCTGGAGGAGATGTGCCGCCTCACCGGCCTGGGCATCCCGCCGCGCGAGGCGGCCCGGGCCGCGTTGGCGGCGACGCTGCCCGACGCGGACGTCCCGGGTACCGCC
The DNA here is from genome assembly GCF_012033785.1 of Streptomyces bohaiensis. GTDB lineage: Bacteria > Actinomycetota > Actinomycetes > Streptomycetales > Streptomycetaceae > Streptomyces > Streptomyces bohaiensis. Next base: position 545 of record NZ_JAAVJC010000282.1, on the reverse strand, counting down.
CCCGCGCCCCGGGCGACGCCCCACGCCGCCGCCCGACCCCCCGGGCACGACGGCACGCCGCACGACGACACCGGGGGCGGCGACACCGGGGACGCTGCCACCCGGGACGCCGCCTCCGGGGACAGCGACACCGGGGACAGCGACACCGGCACGCGCGACGGGCCCTGCGGCGGGCCCGTGCCCGTCGCGACAGCGGACGCGACGGACGACTGGTTCCCGCTGCCGTTCCCGCTGCCGGAGGCCGGTGGACGAGCCGACGGGGGGTGGCATCATCGGTACGCCGGTGCCCCGGCGCCGTCGCCGGGGCTTCCTCCGGCAGTCCGCGCCCCGGCCTTACCCGCGCCCGCCCCCGGGTCGGCCGGCGACCGCCGCGTCACCGGCCGAGGGGCATCCGGAGCACCGGGGCCGACCGGCACCGGGACGCTCCGCGCAGCCGAGGCCCGGACCGACACGGGCAGCGCCGGTGAGCGCACCGCTCCGACTCCCCCGGGCACCGCCCGGGGCGACCGCCGTGCGGGGACGCCCGACCCGTCACCGCACGGCAC
>NZ_JAAVJC010000281.1 GCF_012033785.1 Streptomyces bohaiensis | reverse complement strand
GCCGGGCGGGGAGCGGTCCCCGCCCGGCGGCCCCGGGACGGTCTCGGTCGGCGGGCGTTCCCGCGCGGCGTCACTTGTTGCGGCGGCGCTCCTCGGCGTCCTCCAGTACGGCCTCGGCGACCTGCCGCATGGACAGCCGGCGGTCCATGGAGGTCTTCTGCACCCAGCGGAACGCGGCGGGCTCGGTCAGCCCGTACTGGGTCTGGAGCACGCTCTTGGCCCGGTCGACGAGCTTCCGGGTCTCCAGCCGCTCCGCGAGGTCGCTGACCTCCTGGGAGAGCGTGCGCAGTTCGTGGAAGCGGGAGACCGCGATCTCGATCGCGGGCACCACGTCCGTCTTGGAGAACGGCTTCACCAGGTAGGCCATGGCTCCGGCGTCACGCGCCCGCTCCACCAGCTCGCGCTGCGAGAAGGCCGTGAGCATCAGCACCGGTGCCAGCTGCTCCTCGGCGATCTTCTCGGCGGCGGAGATGCCGTCCATGACCGGCATCTTGACGTCGAGGATGACGAGGTCGGGCACGTGCTCACGGGCCAGTTCGACCGCCCGCTGGCCGTCACCGGCCTCGCCGACGACCGTGTACCCCTCCTCCTCCAGCATCTCCTTCAGGTCCAGGCGGATCAGCGCCTCGTCCTCGGCGATGACGACACGGGTCGTCTGCGGGGGTGTGTGGACGCCCGCCTCGGGCGCGGCGGTGTCGTCGCCCTGGGGTCCGGGCTCGGGAACGTCGGCGGTGCTCACGGGGCTCCTCGGGGGTTCTGCAGGCGGGGCACTCACGAGAGTACCCAGCTACGGTATGTTGGGCCCACGGCGGGTTCCGGCCCGTCGTGGCCGTTCGGCGCCCCGGTAGCCCAGTGGCAGAGGCAGTGCTCTCAAACAGCATTCAGCGTGGGTTCGAATCCCACCCGGGGCACCCGCACCCCCGTGCGACCTGCCAGGGGCCGCGTTACCGCAGCCGCTGGGCGCGGGGTACTCACCCCGCAGCGCGCGCCACCGTCTCGCACGCTCGCCCACCTGGCTGATTCCGCGCCCGCCGCTCGACGCCCGCGCCGACCGCCGGTCGGGGGGGCCGCCACGGTCGTGGCCGGCACGGCCCGGTCCGCCTACTCGAACCGGGAGACGTCGCCCGCTCCTCGCCGCACGATCTCCGCCCCGCCCTCGGAGAAGTCCACCACCGTCGTGGGCTCGGTACCGCAGTCCTCTCCGGAGTCGATCACCGCGTCGACGACGTGGTCGAGCCGGTCCTGGATCTCCCAGCCCTGCGTGAGGGGTTCCTCCTCGTCGGGCAGCAGCAGGGTGCTGGAGACCAGCGGCTCGCCCAGCTCGGCCAGGAGCGCCCGGACCACGACGTGGTCGGGGAGCCGCACACCGACCGTCTTCTTCTTCGGGTGCAGCAGGCGGCGCGGCACCTCCTTGGTCGCGGGCAGGATGAAGGTGTAGCTGCCCGGCGTCGCGGACCTGATCGCCCGGAAGACGGTGTTGTCGATCTGCACCAGCCGTCCGAGCTGGGCGAAGTCCTGGCAGACGAGCGTGAAGTGGTGGCGGTCGTCGAGCCGGCGGATCGTGCGGATGCGGTCCAGGCCCTCGCTGTTGCCCATCCGGCACCCCAGCGCGTAGCAGGAGTCGGTGGGGTACGCGATCACCGCCCCCGCGCGGAGGCTCTCGGCCACGGTGGTCATGGTCCGAGGCTGGGGGTTCTCGGGGTGCACGTCGAAATACTTGGCCATCGGGCGAGCTTAGCCGCCGGGCCGTGGCGACCACCGGGCGCGGCGGGCGTGTCCCGCCGCGGCGCCGGAGGCCGGTGGGAGCGGCGGGCGGGCTAGCGTTCGCCGATGTGGTGGACGCGGACCAGGTTGGTGGTACCCGGGACTCCCGGCGGCGAGCCGGCCGTCATCACGACGGTCTCGCCCTTCTCGCACCGCCCCATGCGCCGCAGCCGGCCGTCGAGCAGTTCGACCATGGCGTCGGTGCTGTCGACGGTCGGCACGACGTGCGCCTCCACACCCCAGGTGAGGCTCAGTTGGTTGCAGGTCTGCTGGTCCGGCGTGAACGCCATCACGGGAATCGGCGAGCGGTACCGCGACAACCGCCGGACCGTGTCACCCGATTGTGTGAAGGCGACCAGCAGGGAGGCACCGAGGAAGTCGCCGATGTCGGCGGCGGCGCGGGCCACCGCGCCCGGCTGGGTGTGCGGCTTGGTGGCCTCGGTCAGCGGCGGCAGGCCGCGCGAGAGCATCTCCGTCTCCGCCGCGGCGACGATCCGGCCCATGGTCCGCACGGTCTCGTTGGGATACGCCCCGACGCTGGTCTCACCGGAGAGCATGACCGCGTCCGCGCCGTCCAGCACGGCGTTGGCGACGTCGGACGCCTCCGCGCGGGTCGGGCGTGAGGCGTTGATCATCGACTCCAGCATCTGCGTGGCGACGATGACCGGCTTGGCGTTGCGCTTGGCGAGCTTCACGGCGCGCTTCTGGACCAGCGGCACGTCCTCCAGCGGCACCTCGACGCCGAGGTCGCCGCGGGCGACCATGATGCCGTCGAAGGCGTCGACGATGTCCTGGAGGTTCTCCTCGGCCTGCGGCTTCTCGATCTTGGCGATGACCGGCAGGAAGCGGCCCTCCTCCGCCATGATCCGGTGCACGTCCTTGATGTCGTCCCCGGCGCGGACGAACGAGAGGGCGATGAGGTCCACGCCGGTGCGCAGCGCCCACCGCAGGTCCTCGACGTCCTTGGCCGACAGCGCCGGCACGGAGACCGCCACCCCCGGGAGGTTCAGTCCCTTGTGGTCGGAGACCAGGCCGCCCTCCACCACCGTGGTCACCACGTCGGTGCCCTCGACCGCCTCGACCTCCAGTGCGACGCGGCCGTCGTCGATGAGGATGCGCTCACCGGCGCTCACGTCGGCGCAGAGCCCGCCGTAGGTGGTGGAGCACCGGTGCTGGTCGCCCTCGACGGCGTCGGTGGTGATGCGGAAGGTGTCACCGGCCTCCAGCAGGGCCGGGCCGTCGCGGAAGACGCCGAGCCGGATCTTCGGCCCCTGGAGGTCGGCGAGGACACCGATGCCGCGGCCGGCCTCGCGAGCCGCCTGCCGCACCCGGTGGTAGCGCTGTTCGTGTTCGGCGTGCGCACCGTGGCTGAGGTTGAGGCGGGCCACGTTCATGCCCGCTTCGACGAGCCCGGTGATCTGCTCGTACGAGTCGGTGGCCGGACCAAGGGTGCAGACGATTTTCGCTCGGCGCATACTCCCGACTCTAGGACGTACCCGACGGTAGGAATGACCATCCGGAAACCGAAAACCCTTCGGCCGCGCATCCGTTTCACGTTTTCCGCGCGCACCCCGGCGCATGGTCGCCACATGACGGAGAACGCGCTCCGATGAGCGCGTTCTCCGGGTGCCACGGGGATTCAGGCGACCGGTGGGGCGGGCGCGTCGGCCGGGGCGGCGGGGGCGGACCGGAGGCCGAAGGTGGTGAAGGCGGTCCGTTCGGGCAGCGGGTACGGCCGCCCGTCGACCACCTGGTTGAGGATGGTGGCGGACCGGTGCGCCATCAGTCCGAGGTCCGGGGTCCCGACCCCGTGGGTGTGGCGCTCGCCGCCCGCGACGAACAGCCGCCCGGTGACGCCCTCCTCCAGCTCCAGCCGGTAGTCCTCGGTCACCAGTGGCCGCCCGGCGGCGTCGCGGCGGACTGCGGCGGCCAGGTCGCCGAGCAGCGGTTCCAGCGGCGCGTCGCGGTAGCCGGTGGCGAGGACGACGGCGCCGGTGGTGAGGGCGGCGGTGGTCCGCTGCTCCGCGTGGGCCAGGTGCAGGTCGAGGGCGCCGTCGCCGCGGCGCTCCAGGGCCCGGACCGCCACCCCCGGGGTCATGACGGCGTCGGGCCAGCCCGACCGCTGGGCACGGCCCAGGAGTTCGCCGTGGATGGCGGCGAGCGTGTCGTGGTCGACCGCCTTGTGCAGTTGCCACTGGCGGGCGGTCAGGGCGTCGCGGGTGGTCTCGGGCAGCGTGTGGAAGTAGCGGGTGTAGTCGGGGGTGAAGTGCTCCAGTCCGAGCTTGCTGTACTCCATCGGCGCGAACGCCGGTGAGCGGGTGAGCCAGTGGAGGCGCTCCGCGGCCGCGGGTCGTCGTCGCAGGAGATCCAGGAAGACCTCGGCGCCCGACTGGCCGGAGCCCACGACGGTGACGTGCCCGGCGGCGAGCAGCTGTTCCCGGTGGCGGAGGTAGTCGGCGGAGTGAACCACCGGTGCGCCGCCGGCGGGCGCCCCGAGCGCGGGGCGCAGGTGCTCCGGGACGTGCGGGCTGCTGCCGAGGGAGAGCGCGACGGCGCGGGCCTGGACCTCCCGCGCGCCCGCACCGCTGTCGGCGTCGCCGCCCGCGCCCTCCCCCGCCGCGGCGGGGCGGACCGCCAGCGTGAACAACTCCCGGTCGTGGTCCCAGGAGACGGACTCCACCCGGCGGCCGAACCGCACGCTCGCCAGCCGGTCGGCGGCCCAGCGGCAATAGGCGTCGTAGTCGGTGCGCTCGATGTGGAACGTCTCGGCGAAGTAGAAGGGGAACAGCCGCCCCTGAGCCCGCAGGTAGGCCAGGTAGCTCCAGGGGCTGGTCGGGTCGGCGAGGGTGACCAGGTCGGCGAGGAAGGGCACCTGGAGCGTCGTCCCCTCGATGAGCAGGCCGGGGTGCCACCGGAACGCGGGGCGCTGCTCGAACCAGGCGGCGCGCAGTGCGCGATGGCTGTCCGCCAGGGCGGCGAGGGAGAGTCCGGCGGGTCCGGCGCCCACTCCGGCGAGGTCGAGCGGCGGCCGGTCGGCCACCGAGGCGTGGGCCGGCGAAGCGGGCCGGGGACGGGGGGTGCCGGGGGGCGGGGCGTCGGGGCGGGGGGCGGTCGTCATGCGGGGGTGTCCTCGTCACGGTCGCGGGCGGCCTCGCGCACCAGCTTGAGCAGGGAGCGCAGGTCGGCGGTCTGGGTGTGCGGGTTGAGGATGGTGGCCTTCAGCCAGGTACCCGTCGCCCCGTCGGGTCCGGGGACGGTGGCGCGGCCGAGCACGGCGGAGCCGGCGTGCAGCAGTCGGCGGCGCAGCTCGGCCACCTCGGTGTCGCCGGCTCCGGCGGGCCGGAACAGCACCGTGGAGATGGACGGTCGGCCGTGCAGCTCGAACCACGGGTCGGCCGAGACGAGTTCGGCGAGTTCCTCCGCGGTGGCGCAGCACCGGTCCACCAGGTCGGCCAGACCGTCCTCGCCGAGCGCGCGGAGCGTGACGGCGATCTTCAGGATGTCGGGCCGCCGGGTGGTGCGCAGGGACCGGCCGAGGAGGTCGGGGAGACCGGCTTCGGTGTCGTCGTCGGCGTTGAGGTAGGGCGCGCGGTGCCCGAGCGGCGCGAGGTCCGCCGCCGCCGGGACCGTGAGCAGCCCGGCGGCGGCCGGCTGCCAGCCGAGCTTGTGCAGGTCGAGGGCGACGCTGTCCGCCCGCGCCAGCCCGGTGACCTTGTGGCGGTGGGTCGGGCTCAGCAGCAGCGTCCCGCCGTAGGCCGCGTCGATGTGCAGGCGGGCGCCGTGTGCGCCGGCGAGCTCGGCCAGCTCGGGCAGCGGGTCGATGGCGCCGGAGTCCGTGGTGCCGGCGGTGGCGAACAGCAGGGTGGGCGCCGCCGGGTCGGCGGCCAGCTCCTCGCGCACGGTCTCGGGGTCCAGGACGCCACGGGGGGTGGGCAGCACGACCGGCCCGGCCAGCCCCAGCAGCCAGGCGGCGCGGCTGACGCTGTGATGGGCGTTGGCGCCGCAGACCACGCGCAGGCCGGGCGGGAGCAGTTCCCGGGCGAGCAGTACGCCCAGCTGGTTGGACTCGGTGCCGCCGGTGGTCACCAGCGCGTCCGGGTGGTGGGCGGCGGGGTGGACCAGGGCGGCGAGCGCGGCGGTGGTGCGGGCCTCCAGGGCGGTGGCGGCCGGCGCCTGGTCCCAGGAGTCGAGCGAGGGGTTGAGCGCGCTGGCCGCGAGGTCGGCGGCGGCGGCGACCGCCAGCGGCGGGCAGTGGAGGTGGGCGGCGCAGTGCGGGTCGGCCGGGTCGGCGGCGCCTTCGGCCAGGGCCCGGACGAGGTCGCGCAGCGCCGGGTCGGCGCCGGTGCCGCGCTCGGGTATGACG
>NZ_JAAVJC010000280.1 GCF_012033785.1 Streptomyces bohaiensis | reverse complement strand
CCCGCCGACAGGGCGACGGGCGGCGGCAGTCGGGCGCGGGCGCGGGACCGGCGGGGGTGGAACGCGGCCGGGGACCGCACCGCGGGGTGTGGCGGGTCTCACTCCCGCCGCACCCCGCGGTGGCCTGCCGCGCCCCCGGTCCGCCCCGGCGGTGTCACATCGCGGCGGCGGTCTTCCGAATGGACGGGAGCTGGTTGTACAGCCGGCTGCCGGGACAGTCGGTGCTGAACCCGTCGCGGTGCCCGGAGATGTTGTGCATCGTCACCACGGTGCCCTTGGCGTACTTGCCGCCGGCGGAGACCCGCTTCCAGGTGCCGGCCGGGTTCCGGCCCTCCGCCCGCAGCTTCCATCCGCTCAGCTGCGCCACGGCGTTGGTCACCTTGGCCGGGGCATCGGTCGAGGAGTGGGTCCCCAGGACGGCGACGCCCATGCTGTTGTGGTTGAAGCCGTAGGTGTGCGCGCCCAGCACGGCCCGCTCCACGCCGCCGGCACGTCCCTCGTAGATGGTGCCGCACTTGTCGATCAGGAAGTTGTAGCCGATGTCGCGCCACCCCTGACTCTGCGTGTGGTAGCGGTAGATGCCCCGGATCACCGAGGGGGCCTCGGAGCAGGAGTAGCCGTTGCCCCCGGCGGTGTGGTGCACGAAGACGGTCTTCACCGCGTCGGTGTAGACGAAGCCGCCCTCCCGCCAGGACTCGTCCGCGCCCCACTTGGCGCGGGTGACCACCCCGGGGCGGGGCGCCGACAGCAGCTGGAGCTCCTCCTCCGCGCGGGAGTCGGCCTCCGCCGCGGCGTCGGGGGAGTCCGCGGCCTCGGCGGCTTCTGCGTCGGCCTCGGTGGCGGCGGCCTCCGTGTCGGCGTCGGCGGCGGCCGCCGGGTCACCGGACCGCTCCACCGGCGGCTCCGCGTCGGCGGGTGCCGCCGGGTCCTCGCCCGGGTCGATCAGCTCCAGCCGCAGCCCGTCCGGCAGTTCGGCGGCGGCGGTGGCGCCCGCGTCGGGCACCACCCGCACCTGGACGCCGTCGGAGTCGCCCACCCACAGCGGCTCGGTGCCGCCGGCGAGTTCCCGTCCGGACTCCTCGGCCGACCCGGGGTCGGGAGCGTGCTCCGCCGCAGTGTGCAGGTGCTCCCACGGCGACCACTCCCCGGTCCCGGTCGCGCGGGTCCGCACCTCGACCTCGCCCGCCAGATCGGCCGCGGCGTCGGGCCACACCACACCCAGCAGCGAGAAGGGGGCGACGTCCGTCTCCTCCAGGCCGACGGCCCCGGCCGCGGGGGCGTCCGCTCCCGCGCTGCGGCCACCACCCCCCAGCGGGCCCAGCGCGAGCGACTGAGTGCCCCCGGTCTCCGGCGCCGCCGGCGCCGCGACCGGAGCGGGCCCGGACCCCGGGTGCGAGAGGGCGCCGGCCGGGGAGACGGCCAGGGGAAGGACAAGGGCCGCGATCGACGCGGCGCCGACAGTGGAAGCGATGAATGCACGCATAGCAACCATGCTGTACATATCCGTATACATCTGTCGAATGGAAATATGACGGTATGTGAGTGATGGTCCGTGGTGTCGCACCGCGCCCCCGCCGCCCGCGCCCTGCCGCCCGCCGCGCCCCCCGCGTACCCTTCCGACGATGAACACCCGTGACCGGACCCCCTACGACCTGCTGCGATCCGCGCTCGCCGCGGACGGCGCCCGACCCCTCGTCACCTACTACGACGACGCCACCGGTGAACGCGTGGAGCTCTCCGCCGTCACCCTCGCCAATTGGGTGGCGAAGACCGCCGGCCTCCTCCAGGACGAGCTCGGCGCCGAGCCCGGCGACCGCCTCGCGCTGCTGCTCCCGGCCCACTGGCAGACCGCCGCCTGGCTGCTGGCGTGCTCCGCGACCGGCGTGGTCGCCGACATCGGCGGCGACCCGGCCACCGCGGACCTCGTCGTCACCGGCCCCGACCGACTGGAGGAGGCCCGCGCCTGCACCGGGGAGCGCATCGCCCTCTCGCTCCGCCCGCTGGGCCTCCGCTTCCCCGAGGCGCCCGAGGGGTTCACCGACTACGCTGTCGCCGTCCCCGGCCAGCCCGACACCTTCCAGTCCTTCGAGGACCCCGACCCCGACGGGCTCGCCCTCACCGTCGACGGCCGTCCGTTCACCGCCGCGGAGCTGGTCACCGAGGCGCGCACCGCAGCCGCGGAGCTCGGACTCCCCACCGGTGGACGGCTGATGTCCACGCGCGACTACGGGAGCTGGCCCGGGGTCGCCGCCGGCCTGTACGCCCCGCTCGCCGTCGGCGGCTCCGTGGTGCTCTGCCGCCCCGCGGACGGGCTGGACCAGCCGGCCCGGACACGCCGCGCGGAGAGTGAACACGTCACGCACTTCGCCGACTGAGCGCCGCTGTGCGGGGGTGCCGGGGTCACCATCACTCCCATGACAGCGGACGACCACCACCCGGAGCCGGTGCGCGCGCGGGGCGCCGACCGGCCCACCCTCCTCGACGACCTGCTCACCACCGCCGAGCCACAGCGCCCGCGGCGCCCCCGCCGCGGGCGCCGCGTGCTGCGCGCCGTGGCCCTCGGGGCGCTGGGCCTCACCCTGCTCACGGCCGGCGCCGGCTACCTCGCCTACCGCTCCCTGGACGCCGGAATCACCAGCGACGACGGCACCGCCCGCGAACTGGACCTCCGGGGAGGGGAGAGACCGGTGCCCCCGCCCGGTGACGCACGCACGGTCCTGGTCATCGGGTCGGACGACCCCAGCTCGCTGCCCGGCGCGGTCGGCGGCATCGGCGCGCGCTCGGACACCGTCTTCCTGCTCCACCTCTCCGGCGACCGCCAGCGCGCCACGGCCGTCTCCGTCCCCCGCGACCTGCTGGTGGAGATCCCGGAGTGCACCGGTCCCGACGGCGGCACCGTGCCCGCCGCGCGGGCCCAGTTCAACTGGGCCTACTCGTTCGGCGGGCCCGCCTGCACCATCCGCACGGTCGAGGCGCTCACCGGGGTGCGGGTCGACCACCACGTCGACATCGACTTCGAAGGCTTCCGCGACCTCGTGGACGCCGTCGGCGGCGTGGAGGTGCACCTCACCGAAGATGTCCGGGACGAGCACACCGAACTGGACCTGACCGCCGGCCGCCAGGTACTGGACGGCGACGCCGCGCTCGCCTACGTCCGGGGCCGCCAGGGGATCGGCGACGGCAGCGACACCGCCCGCATCGAACGGCAGCACCAGTTCCTGGGGCTGCTCCTGGACGAACTGCGGTCCTCCGGTGTGCTGCTCAACCCGGCGCGGCTCTACCCCGTGCTGCGCACCGCCACCGCCTCGCTCACGGTCGACCCGGCGCTGGCCTCCCTCTCCCGGCTGCACGACCTCGTCGGCGAGTTGCGCGACCTGCCGGAGGGCGGGCTGCGCTTCGTCACCGTGCCGCGGACCGCCGACCCGGCCGACCCCGACCGCGACGTCCTGGTGCAGCCGGACGCCGACACCCTCTTCGCCCAGCTGCGGGAGGACGTGCCGGTGACCGCCCATCCGCGGGAGGGCGCTCCGGCGGGCGGCCTGCTCCCCGCCTCCGGCACGTCCGACGCGGCGGAGGAGGAGGGCGCCCCGGCGACCGGGTGACCGGTGGGCGCGGCCCCGCCGCCGGCTCCTCACCCGGGCGTGCGCGGGGGGAAGCGCGCCGCCCGGTGGGGGCCGTTCGCCGTCACCGTTACGGAAACGAGACCGTGCCGCGACCAGCTTGCGACCGTTCGGAACAGGACAGGAACGTTTCCCCTCGGTGATTCCGCTGCGTAGTCGAACAGGTGAGGATCCGGGATCGACGAAAACCCCTAAAGCGCCATAAAGCAGACACGGTCGATATGTGACGACAGTCGAACAGCTGGCGCTATCACCGGATGTGAAGCCTGCGCAGTGGGTCACCGGCGTCGTCGACGACGGAACCCGGGGGTTAGTGTGTGCCGTCCGATCCTCAAGTCGGCACGGAGGGCGCACGCAGCAGTGGACGCGCAGGGACGTGGGGGAGCGGGGGGCATGGACCCCGCTGATCAGTGGGTATTGAATCCGGAGACGGGCAACTACGAGCTGCGCCCGCAGAGCGGGCAGCGCGGCGGTGGTGCGCCCACGGGCACACGTGCGCCCCAGCGCGGCCCGCACCCGGACGGGACCGGCCACCGGGGAGGCCCTCCCCGGCAGCGCCGCGCGCCCGGTGAGGAGACCAGCCGCCCCGCTCCGCCGCGCGACGACGCCGAGCACGAGCACGAGGACGACGAGGACCCGCCCCCCGCCCGCCGGGGCGCGGGCCGCGACGGCGACCTCCCCGCGCAGCGCGACCGCCGGGCCCAGCGGGGCCGCCGCAAGGTCAAGCAGAAGAAGAAGCGCGGCAAGAAGATCCTCATGTGGGTCGCCGGCGTCCTCGCCCTGCTCCTCGTCGTCGGCTGCACCGCCGCCTACCTGACCTACAAGCGGCTCAACGACAACATCACCAAGGTCGACGTCCCCTACGACAATCCGGCGACGAGCGACGCCCCGGTGAACATCCTGCTGATCGGTTCCGACCAGCGCACCGGCGACGGCAATGACGGCTACGGCGACCGCGACAGCCTCGGCCACGCCGAGACCACCGTGCTGCTCCACTTCTCCCAGGAGCGGGAGCACGCCACCGCCCTGTCGATCCCGCGCGACCTGATAGTGGACATCCCCGAGTGCGAGGTGACCCGCGACGGCGTCACCGAGACCATCCCGGGAAGCCAGGGCGTGCGCTTCAACGAGAGCTACGGCCAGCAGGGACGCGACCCCGGCTGCACCTGGAAGACGGTGCAGGAGCTGACCGGCGTGGAGATCAACCACTTCATGCTGCTCGACTTCAACGCGGTCAAGACCCTCTCCACCGCCGTCGGCGGCGTGGAGGTCTGCCTCGCCAAGGACATCGACGACCCCAAGTCGCACCTGAAGCTCTCCGCCGGCACCCACGTCATCGAGGGCGAGGAGGCGCTGGCGTTCGTCCGGACCCGCGACTCCGTGGGCCACAGCAGCGACCTCAGCCGCATCCAGCTGCAGCAGCAGTTCCTCGGCTCGATGGCCCGCTCGCTGACCTCCAACGGCACCCTCACCGACCCGGGCAAGCTGCTCGACCTCGCCGACGCCGCGACCAAGGCCCTCACCGTCGACACCGCCATCGGCGACGTCCAGAAGCTGCACGAGCTCGCCCGCGACCTCGGACGCGTCCCGGTGGAGGACATCTCCTTCGTCACCCTCCCCGTCAAGGACAACCCCGCCGAGGAGATCGCCGCGACCGTCGTCCTCGACCGCACCAAGGCCGAGCCGCTGTTCCGGATGATCCAGGAGGACATCTCCCTCACCGCCGAGGAAGACGAGGAGCCCGCGGAGGAGGACGACGGCGCCAAGAACGGCGACGACAAGCCGGAGCCCGCGGCCATCGGCGAGATCCAGACCGAGGTCTTCAACGGGGGCGACGTCCCCGGCGCCGCCCAGCAGACCCTGGACTGGCTGCTCGGCAAGGGCGCCGTGCTCGCCACCCTCGGCGGCAACGCGGACGCCCAGGAGACCACCGTGCTGCTGCACACCCCCGACCAGGCGGCGCAGGCGGCTACGCTTGCCGACATGATGGGGATGTCCGACAGCGCGGTGAAGATCCGCGAGAACGCCGAACCGGGCCGCGCGATGACCCTCATCCTCGGCAACGACTTCAGCGGCCCCGGCGTCCCGATCGAGGCCCCGGCGAAGAAGCCGGAGAACCTCGAGTCCTCGACGGCCGAGGACGCCGCCGACACCTGCGCGGCGTGAGCCCGGACCGCCCGGTCCGGCTCGCCCCGCCGCACCCGAACGACCACAGCACAGACGACGGGGGAGCAGCCGTGCGCGGCACCGACGGCAACGCCATACCCGAGGACGAAGAGCAGCAGCCCGCGGCTGTCGTCCGACCCGAGGACCTCGGGTGGGACGACAGCCTGTACGACGACGAGCCCGCCGCCTCCGCCGAGACCCCCGCCGCCTCCGCCGCCCGCGGCGGGGACGCCACCGCGGGCGCCCCGGCCGGAACGGCGGACGCCGACGGCACCGGGGACGGCCCGGCCGACACCGCGCCGGCGGCCGACGGCCCCGCCGCACTGCCCGCCGGCAGCGGCGGTGGAGCCACCGGCGGG
>NZ_JAAVJC010000027.1 GCF_012033785.1 Streptomyces bohaiensis | reverse complement strand
GCCCGGCGCCCACGCACCCGCCGACGCCCGCTGACGCCCCGCCGCCCGGGCTCCACCCGAGCACCGCCGCCCGGGCGGCGCGGGGCGTACGGACGCCGCGACCACCGTGCGCCGTAGGCTGTGGGGCGTGCAGGAACTCCGTGACGCCCCCCTGGCCCCGCTCACCACCTTCCGCCTCGGCGGGCCGGCCCGCCGGCTGCTCACCGCCACCACCGAGGACGAGGTGATCACCGCCGTCGGCGAGGCCGACGAGCGCGGCGAGCCGCTGCTGCTGATCGGCGGCGGCAGCAACCTGGTCATCGCCGACGAAGGCTTCGACGGGACCGCGCTGCGCATCGCGACGCGCGGCACGACCCTCGACGGCACCCGGCTGGAGGTCGCGGCCGGGGAGAACTGGTCGGAGACGGTCGCCCGCACCGTCGAGGCCGGACTCGCCGGGGTCGAGTGCCTCGCCGGCATCCCCGGCTCCACCGGCGCCACCCCCATCCAGAACGTGGGTGCGTACGGTCAGGAGATCGCCTCGGTGGTGACCGAGGTCGTCGCCTGGGACCGCCGGGAGAGGCGGACAGTGGTCCTCCCCGCCGCCGAGTGCGGCTTCTCCTACCGGCACAGCCGTTTCAAGGCCGAGCCCGACCGGCACGTCGTGCTGCGGGTCCGGATGGAACTGGAGGACGCCGACGGACGCTCCGCCCCGCTCCGGTACGCCGAGACCGCGCGGGCCATGGGCGTGGAGACCGGGGACCGGGTGCCGCTGGCAGCCGCCCGCGAGACCGTCCTCGCACTGCGCAGCGGCAAGGGCATGGTGCTCGACCCCGAGGACCACGACACCTGGTCCGCCGGGTCCTTCTTCACCAACCCCGTGCTGGACGACGCGACCTTCGCAGCCTTCCGCACCCGGGCCGCCGAGCGGCTGGGACCCGACGTGACGCCCCCGGCCTTCCCCGCCGGAGACGGGCACACGAAGACCTCGGCGGCCTGGCTCATCGACCGCGCCGGCTTCACCAAGGGCTACGGCGAGGGCCCGGCCCGCATCTCCGGGAAACACACCCTGGCACTCACCAACCGCGGTGCCGCGCGCACCGCCGACCTGCTCGCCCTCGCCCGCGAGGTCCGCGCCGGTGTGCGGGACGCGTTCGGCATCACGCTGGTCAACGAGCCGGTGACCGTCGGCTGCACCCTCTGACCGACCATCTCCACTGCCCGGGCCCGGCACCCGCCACGCGGCGGCTGCCGGGTCGGCGCTGCGGAGACGGTCGGCGTCAGCCGCCCACCGGCCGCAGGGCCGGGTCGGGGGTCAGCCAGGCGTCGACGTCGGCCAACGCCGCCGCCAGTGCCTCGGGCGGCATCCGGCCCGCACGCAGCGACTGCCGCCCCAGCTCCGCCAACTCGGCGTCGGTGAATCCGTGGTGCTCCCGGGCGATCTCGTACTGCGCCGCGAGCCGGGACCCGAAGAGCAGCGGGTCGTCGGCGCCCAGCGCCATCGGCACGCCCGCGTCCCACAGCGCCCGCAGCGGCACGTCCTTCGGTTTCTCGTAGACGCCGAGCGCCACGTTGGAGGCCGGGCAGACCTCGCACGTCACCCCGGACTCCGCCAGCCGCGCCAGCAGTCGGGGGTCCTCCGCGGCGCGCACCCCGTGACCGATGCGGTCCGCCCGCAGGTCGTCCAGACAGTCACGGACGCTGGAGGCCCCCGACAGTTCGCCACCGTGCGGGGCGGCGATCAGACCGCCCTCGCGGGCGATCGCGAACGCGCGGTCGAAGTCGCGGGCGAAGCCGCGCCGTTCGTCGTTGGACAGGCCGAAGCCGATGACGCCGCGATCGGCGAAGCGCACCGCGAGTCGGGCCAGCGTCCGCGCGTCCAGCGGGTGCTTCATGCGGTTCGCCGCGACCAGCACGCGGATCGGGAGCCCCGTCTCCGCGGTGGCGCGCTCCACCGCGTCCAGGATCACCTCCAGCGCCGGGATCAGCCCGCCCAGCCGCGGGGCGTAGGAGGTCGGGTCCACCTGTATCTCCAGCCAGCGGGACCCGTCGGCCACGTCCTCCTGCGCGGTCTCCCGCACCAGGCGCTGGATGTCCTCCGGCTCCCGCAGGCAGGACCGCGCCATGTCGTAGAGGCGCTGGAAGCGGAACCAGCCGCGCTCGTCGGTGGCACGCAGCTTCGGCGGCTCCCCGCCCTTGAGCGCCTCCGGGAGGTGGACGCCGTACTTGTCCGCCAGCTCCAGGAGCGTGCCGGACCGCATGGAGCCGGTGAAGTGCAGATGCAGATGGGCCTTCGGCAACAGCCGGACATCTCGAACACTCGCCATTGGGAGATGGTGCCGCATCCACCACCCTCGGCGGTAATCCGCCCGGGCCGCCCCGCCGCCCGCGGCCCGGGCCCGGCACCGCCCGGGGGCAACGGCGACGGGCCGCCCTCCGGTGTCGGAGGACGGCCCGTCGCCTCGGGCGGAGCGGGGGATCAGTCCCGCGCCTCGGCCAGCAGCTTCTGCACCCGGGAGACGCCCTCGGTCAGGTCGTCGTCGCCGAGCGCGTAGGAGAGCCGCAGGTAGCCGGGGGTGCCGAACGCCTCGCCCGGGACGACCGCGACCTCGACCTCGTCCAGGATGATCTCCGCCAGCTCGACGCTGGTGGCGGCACGGCGGCCGCGGATCTCCTTGCCGAGCAGTGCCTTCACCGACGGGTAGGCGTAGAACGCGCCCTCCGGCTCGGGGCACTCCACGCCCGGGATCTCGTTCAGCATCCGCACGATGGTGCGCCGCCGCCGGTCGAACGCCTTGCGCATCTCCGCGACCGCGTCCAGGTCGCCCGAGACCGCCGCCAGCGCCGCGATCTGCGCCACGTTGCTGACGTTGGAGGTGGCGTGGGACTGGAGGTTGGTCGCCGCCTTCACGACGTCCTTCGGGCCGATGAGCCACCCGACGCGCCAGCCCGTCATCGCGTAGGTCTTCGCCACGCCGTTGACGACGATGCAGCGGTCCGCCAGCTCCGGCACCTCGACCGGCAGCGAGCTGAACTCGGCGTCCCCGTAGACCAGGTGTTCGTAGATCTCGTCGGTGAGCACCCACAGACCGTGCTCGGCCGCCCACAGGCCGATCTCGCGGACCTGCTCGCGGCTGTACACCGCGCCCGTCGGGTTGGAGGGCGAGACGAACAGCACCACCTTGGTGTTGGGGGTGCGGGCGGCCTCCAACTGCTCCACGCTCACCCGGTAGCCGGTGGTCTCGTCGGCGACCACCTCCACCGGGACACCGCCGGCCAGCCGGATCGACTCGGGGTAGGTCGTCCAGTACGGCGCGGGCACGATGACCTCGTCGCCCGGGTCGAGGATCGCGGCGAACGCCTCGTAGATGGCCTGCTTGCCGCCGTTGGTGACCAGCACCTGGGCGGGCTCGACCTCGTAGCCGGAGTCGCGCAGCGTCTTGGCGGCGATCGCGGCCTTCAGGTCGGGGAGCCCGCCGGCGGGGGTGTAGCGGTGGTACCGGGGGTCGCGGGCGGCCTGGACCGCGGCGTCGACGATGTAGTCCGGGGTCGGGAAGTCCGGTTCGCCCGCACCGAAGCCGATCACCGGGCGGCCGGTGGCCTTGAGGGCCTTGGCCTTGGCGTCCACGGCGAGGGTGGCGGACTCGGAGATGGCCCCTACGCGTGCCGAGACACGGCGCTGCGTGGGCGGGGTGGCGGACTGTGCGGATGGCGTCTCGGAACTCATACCCGGCATCGTTGCAGAACACGCCCGTCCGCGGCACGGAGGTGCCGCAGTGCGGACCCCGCCGCGCCGGCGGCGGGCGTCCGGCGGCGGGGTGCGCGGACCCCGGTGGGGACTGCGCCCGGTACCCGTTCGACGCCGGGCGGTATCACCGCGTACACTCTCGTCTCGTTGGTCGCAGCCCGGTCCGATCGGAAGGCGTCTCGCCTCTCCGAGGAGATCGTGTAACTTTGGTCGCGGCAACAAAGGGTCGTAGCTCAATTGGTAGAGCACTGGTCTCCAAAACCAGCGGTTGGGGGTTCAAGTCCCTCCGGCCCTGCTGCACACTGTGAAAGCCGCCCGGCTTGGGCCGGGCGGCTATGACCATGACCGGGATCGGGTGAGGACGAGTGGCTGGAATCGCGGACTCCGTCGAGGCGCCGGAGCCCCGGGGGGAAGGCACCGGTCGTCGCGGGAAGCGCGGCAAGCGCGGTCCGTTGGGGCGGCTCGCGCTCTTCTACCGCCAGGTCATCGCGGAGCTCCGCAAGGTCGTCTGGCCGACCCGCCGCCAGCTGACCACCTACACGGCCGCGGTCATCGCGTTCGTGCTGGTGATGATCGCGCTCCTGTCTGTGCTTGACTGGGGATTCACCCGAGTCATCGACTACGTCTTCGGCTGACCCGTCCCCGGCGAGGTGGGCCGGGCGTATCCGTACATCGCGGGACAGTCCACCGACGTGAAGCCAGGAAGAAGCAGCTACCGTGTCTGACCCGAACCCGAACGACGCCGCCGCGCCCGCCCAGGACGACGGCACCGCGCGCGACATCATCGAGGCCGCGGACACCGTGGACCCGACCGAGGCCGCTGACGAGGTCGACGGCACCTTCGCCGAGGAGGTCGCCGCGAAGGTGGAGGGCGGCGCGGCCGCCGAGACCGCCGAGGACGAGACCGCGCGGGAGCTGGCCGGCTACGCCGAGGTCGCGGGCGACACCGACGAGGACGACGAGCAGGTCGTGGCGGACACCGCCGCCGACGCCGTCGCCGAGGTCGAGGCCCAGGAGTCAGAGGTCGAGCAGGCCGTCGACCCGGTCGCCGCGCTCCGCGAGGAACTCCGTGTGCTGCCCGGCGAGTGGTATGTCGTGCACACCTACGCGGGGTACGAGAACCGCGTGAAGACCAACCTGGAGCAGCGGGCCGTCTCCCTCAACGTCGAGGACTTCATCTTCCAGGTGGAGGTCCCGACGGAGGAGGTCGTGCAGATCAAGAACGGCGACCGCCGCACCGTCAAGCAGAACAAGCTCCCCAGCTACGTGCTGGTCCGCATGGACCTCACCAACGAGTCCTGGGGCGTCGTCCGCAACACGCCCGGCGTCACCGGCTTCGTGGGCAACGCCTACGACCCGTACCCGCTGACGCTGGACGAGATCGTCAAGATGCTCGCCCCCGAGGCCGAGCAGAAGGCCGCCGCCGAGGCGGCCGGCCCCGGCGCCTCCGCCGCCTCACGCCGCGTCGAGGTCCAGGTCCTGGACTTCGAGGTGGGCGACGCGGTCACCGTCACCGACGGCCCGTTCGCGACGCTGCAGGCGACCATCAACGAGATCAACGCCGACTCCAAGAAGGTCAAGGGCCTCGTGGAGATCTTCGGTCGCGAGACCCCGGTCGAGCTGAGCTTCGACCAGATCACCAAGAACTGACCGCTCCAGGCGTCCGCAGCCGCCCCCGACCAGCAGGTTTCTGCCGGTCAGGGGCGGTTGCGCGTGGGCCCCGGACCATCCGTGGGCCGTCGCCGCGCTCGGCCGGCCCCGGGGCGCTCCGGCCGCCACGGCCGCCGGATCGCGGTTCCGGCGGCGGGTGCCGACGCTCTCCCGTCACTCCGCGTCACGGCCGCCGACCGCTCACACCCCGCGACGCGGCGACGCGGCGGATCGCGGACCCCGCCCGGCCGGCCGCCGACCCGCCCACCCGGCTGCCCCACCCGGGTGGCGCCGCGCAGGGGCCACCGGCCGGGGACCACGGTTAGTCTGGGCTCATGCGCGCGCTGATAGTGGAGAACGACGACAGGGTCGCGCGCGCCCTGAGCCGCACCCTGCGGGGCGACGGCTACGACGTGGAGCGTGCCCGCAGCGTCGAGGAGGCCGGCCGGGCGATCACCGCCGGTGACTTCGCCATCGCCCTGGTCGACCTCGGCCTCGACGACGGCGACGGGCTCGACGTCATCCGGTTGCTCCGCGACCACCCCTCCACCGGGGTCATCGTGGTGACCGCCCGGGGCGAGCAGGCCAACCGGGTGCGCGGACTGCGGGCCGGTGCCGACGACTACCTGGTCAAGCCGTTCGGGGTCGCCGAACTGCTCGCCCGGATCGAGGCGGTCACCCGGCGGCTCCGGGTGGGGCACACCGTCGCCGCCGCGCGCGGCTCCATCCGCCACGGCGAGCTGGTCATCGACCAGGACCGCCACGAGGTGGCCCGCCACGGCGCACTGCTCCACCTCACCCGCAAGGAGTTCGACATCCTGGTGCTGCTCGCCCGGAACGTCGGCGCCGTGGTGGAACGGGACCGCATCCTCGACCAGGTCTGGCAGTCCACCTGGGAGGGCAGCAGCCGCACCCTGGACACCCACATGACCTCGCTGCGGGCGAAGCTCGGGCCGTCGGCGGCGATCGCGACCGTCCGCGGCGTCGGCTACCGGCTGGAGCCCGCGACCGGCGCGGCCGGGTAGCCCGTGCGTCGCCGCATCGTCATCGCGCTGCTCCCGCTGCTCGCGCTGCTGGTGGTGGGCGTGGGCATCTCGTACACCGTCATCGTCAGCGAGCGCTCCACTCAGCGGGTCTTCATCGACCGCAGCGGTGACGCGGTGCGGTTCGCGACCCTGGCGGAGGCGGCGCTGCTCTCCGGCGACACCTCCCGGCTCCACGCCGAGCTCGACGCCTACCAGGAGCTGTACTCCTCACCGGTCTGGGTCATCGGCCTCGACGGGAGCCTGCTGCACGATCCGGGCGTGCCGCTGCCCCGGGACGAGGCGGTCGACGACCACGTGCAGCGTGCCTTCGCGGGCAGTCGGATCGGCGAGGCCCGGACGGTCTGGCCGTGGATGCCCGCGCCGCTGCGCGTGGTCGAGCCGGTGGGCCGGGACTCGCAGGTGACAGCGGTGGTGGTCATCGAGGCCCCCACCGAGGTGCTGCGCGAGACGACGATCCGGCAGTGGGGCATCGGGGCGGTGCTGCTCCTGCTGCCGGTGGCCGCGCTGATGGCGGCGCTGTGGCCGCTGAGCCGCTGGATTCTGCGCCCCGTCCACGACCTGGAGCGGATCGCCGCCGACGTGCGCGGTGGGGAGCTGGGGGCGCGCGCGGCGGTGGCGCACGGCCCGCCGGAGCTGCGCGGCCTGGCGTCCTCCTTCAACGCCACCGTGGACACGGTGCAGCGGACGTTGGAGCGGCAGCGGATGTTCGTCGCGGACGCCGCCCACCAGCTCCGCAACCCGCTGGCGAGCCTGCGGCTGTCGGTGGAGAACCTCCGTCCCTGGGCGGCGAAGGACCCCGAGGCGCGGGAGGCGGTCGAGGAGGCGGTCGACGGTGCCGAGCAGATGAGCCAGATGTTCGAGGCGATGCTCGCCGCCACGGCCACCGCCAGCCAGGAGCGCGTCAGCGACAGCGAGGCGTGGACCCTCGCGCGGGTGTTCGAGACCGGGCGCCCCCGGTGGGAGCAGGTCGCCGCCGAGCACGGCCTCGTCCTGGAGGTGGCCGACCCGGACCCGGAGCTCGTGCTGCGGCAGCCCCCCGGCGGCCTGGTGGCCGTGGTCGGCGAGCTGGTGGAGAACGCGGCGCGTCTCTCCGGCGGCACCACCATCACCGTCTCCCCGCTCGGGCCCGACGCCGAGGACCGCGGTGCCGTCGTCGTCGCCGACGACGGCACCGGGCTCACCGCCGAGGAGCGCGAGGCCGCCCGCGGTCGGTTCTGGCGGGCGCAGCGCCACCAGAACGTGCGCGGCACCGGGCTCGGGCTGGCGATCATCCACGACGTGGTGGAGGACGTCGGCGGCGAGGTGCTGCTCGGCGCCAACACCCCCTCCGGCCTGCGGGTGACCGTGCGGCTGCCGGTCGCCGGCACCGGCTGACCGGCGCGGGCGACCGGCGCCGGCCAGGCCGGTGCGCGGCAGGTCAGCCCATGGTCTTCTGCCCGTCCAGGGCCTCCCGGATGATGTCCGCGTGGCCCGCGTGCTGCGTCGTCTCCGCCAGCACGTGCAGCAGCACCCGGCGGGCGGACCAGGCGGCACCGGCCTCGAACCAGGGCGCCTCCGGCAGCGGCTGCGCCACCGAGAGGTCCGCCAGTGCCCCGAAGACCTCCGCCGTCCGCGCGGCGACGGCCTCGTACTCGGTGACCACCCCCGCCAGGGTCTCGCCCGGCAGCAGCCGGAAGGCGTCGCCCCACGCGGCGAGGTCCGCCTCCGTCATCTCGGAGAAGTTGCCGATCGCGCCGGCGCCCTCCAGGACGAACGCGGTCCAGCTCCGTTCGACCCCCGCGACGTGCTTGACCAGGCCGGCCAGCGACAGCTCGCTCACCGTGGTGCGGCGCGTCGCCTGCTCGTCGTCCAGGCCCTGCACGGTGCGCAGCAGCAGGCCGCGGTGGTGGGCGAGGGCGGAGAGGAGGTCCGTCACCTCGTCGTGGGCCGGCCCCGCCGGCCCCGGGCCCCCGGTCGCGTTGTCGGTCGAGCGCTCGGGTGTGGAAAGCATCGGACTACCTCCGGTGGTGGTTCCCCCGTGGCGGCTCCCGCCCGGGTGTCTCCGACGCTAGGGACCCTTCCGGCCGGTATCCGGCCGCATTCCGACCGGAAGTCGGGCGAGAATCGGAGCCATGGCGGACACCGGATCCAGAACCCTGCGGCTGCTGTCCCTCCTCCAGAGCCACCGGCACTGGCGGGGCGACGACCTCGCGACGCGGCTCGGCGTCTCCGCCAGGACGCTGCGCCGCGACATCGACCGGCTGCGGGAGCTCGGCTATCCCGTCACCGCCCACCGGGGCACCGACGGCGGGTACCAGCTGGCCGCCGGTGCGACGCTGCCGCCGCTGGTCATGGACGACGAGGAGGCGGTGGCGCTGGTCGTCGGCCTCCAGGCGGCCACCCGCATCGGTGCCGTGGCGGGCGCCGGCGAGGCATCGGCCCGGGTGCTGTCGACGGTGCTGCGGGTCATGCCCACCCGGCTGCGCCGCCGGGCCGAGGCGCTGAGCAGCGTCACCGACTCCGCCGGCTGGTGGCGTCGGGAGACCGCCGGCGGGGGAGTGGAGCCGGGCGTCCTGGTGGTGCTCGCCCCGGCATGCCGCGACGGCGAGACGGTGCGGTGCCGGTACGAGGCCGCCGACGGCACCCGCACCGAGCGCCATCTGGAGCCGCACCGCCTGGTCTGCCTCGGCCGGCGCTGGTACCTGGTCGCCTATGACCTGACCCGGCAGGACTGGCGCTCGCTGCGCGTGGACCGCCTCGACGAACCGCGGACCACCGGCGAGCGGTTCCGCCACCGCCGGGTGCCGGGCGGCGACCCCGCTGCCTGGGTACGGGAACGCGTCGGCGGGGCCCCGCGACGCCACCGGGTCGAGGTGCTCGTCACGGCACCGCCCGCCGCCGTGCGGTCGCGCATGGGCGACTGGGCCACGGTCGAGGCCACCGACGACCCCGGGCAGAGCCGGCTGCGGATGAACGTCGACGACCTCGCCTGGCCGGCCGTGGCCCTCGCCGGCCTCGACGCCGACTTCCGGATCGTGCACCCGCCCGAGCTGCGGGAGCTCCTCCACCGCTGGGCGGAGCGACTGCACCGGGCCTGACGACCCCGCGCCCGTCCCGTCCCACCGCGGCGTGACCCACCGGTCAGGGCTTGACCTCGCGGAACCAGCGCGCCGCCCCCGGATGCAGCGGGATCGGGGCGGTCGCGGCGGCGGTGCGGGGGTTGATCTGGTAGGCCTCGGGCCTGGTCCGCGCCAGCCGTCCGGCACCGCGGACCGTGGTGCCCGTCAGCTTCGTCGCCACGTCGTCGGGGAACTCGCGCCGCACCGCGAGGAGGGTGGGCACCGCGAGCGTCCGGGTGGTCGCCACCCCCGGATAGACGGTGCCGGAGATGGTCACCGGCAGGTACTCGCCCGGGTGGGCCCGCTGGATCGCCTCGGCCTCGGCGCCCAGGTCCACGAAGTGGATCTCCGCGTCCTGGTCCAGCAGCCAGGCGATCGCCGGGGTCGGCATGGCGGTGAGCGAGGCGACCGCGTCGACCTCGCCGGCGACCAGGGCCCGCGCCGCCTCCTTCTGGCCCAGGTCCAGCTCCTCGACCTCCACGCCGGCGGCGGCCAGCATCCGCCCGCCGGTGAACCGCGTCCCGGAGCCGGGCAGCCCCATCGCGACGGGCCGGCCGGCGAGATCCTGCAGCGTGCGGATCCCGCTCTCCCGCAGCGTCACCAGATGCACGACGGAGTCGAAGATCCGCAGCAGCGCCGGCGTCTCGTCCCGGTGGGAGAGCAGCACGTCCACGTTGGCGTAGGCGAGGTCCACCTCGTCGGAGAGGAGCAGCCGCACGTTGTCGACCGACGCCTCGGTGAAGACGACCTCCACCGCGCGGCGGCCGAGCGTCTCGTTCCACAGCTCGGTCAGGGCCGCCCCGGACTCACGGTAGGTGGCGCCCTCCGGTCCGGTCGCCAACCGCAGACCGCGGACATCGGGGGAGGGGGACGTGTCGCACGCACTGAGAGCGACGACTCCGACGCCTGCCGCCAGCAGTGCGCGCCGGGAGAGCTCGCGCGCCGGCGCCAATGTCAGATCAACCCCAATTTCTGCCCGGTTTCGTTGCTGTAACGCGCACTCACTATCAGTGTGATGCGACCCACAAGATAGCAGTCAGAGGGATGGACGACCCATGACGAGTACGCCGACGACGTCGACGGTGAAAAAGAAGAAGAAGCCCATATACACGCACCTGTACTTCTGGGTGCTGCTGGGTATCGCGCTGGGCATCGCCATCGGCATCGCGGCACCGGGTGTCGGTGCCGAGATGAAGTGGCTCGCCGACCTCTTCATCAAGCTGGTCAAGGTGGTCATCGCCCCGACCATCTTCGCGACCGTCGTCGTCGGCATCGCCGGTATGGGCAACCTCGCCAAGGCCGGCGGGCTCGCTCTGCGGACCGTGCTCTACTTCAACATCACCACGGTCTTCGCCCTGGCCATCGGCCTCGTCGTCATCAACATCTGGCAGCCGGGCGCCGGTCTGGGCTACGACATCGACTCGTTCGACACCTCCGCGGCCGACAACGCCATCTCCTCCGCGGGCGAGGCCGACGCCGGCTTCACCGGCTTCCTCCTCGGCCTGGTGCCGACCTCCTTCGCCAGCGCCTTCGTCGACGGCCAGCTCCTCCAGGTCCTGCTGCTCGCGATCCTCGTCGCCTGCGCCCTCACCATGCTCGGCGCCCGCGCCGAGGGCATGATCCGCGGCCTGGACACCTTCGCCAAGGTCATGTTCGGCGTCATCAAGCTCGTCATGTGGGTCGCCCCCCTCGGCGCCATGGGCGGCATCGCCTTCACCATCGGTGAGCACGGCTCCGCGATCCTCGGCTCGCTCGCCTCGTTCATGGTGTCCTTCTGGGTCACCTGCCTGCTCTTCATCTTCCTGGTGCTCGGCCCCATCTGCTACGCCTCGGGCTTCAGCCTGATCAAGTACATCCGGTTCATCAAGGACGAGCTCCTCATCGTCCTCGGCACCTCCTCCTCCGAGACCGTGCTGCCCCGCATGCTCACCAAGCTGGAGGCGGCGGGTACCCCCAAGCACGTCGTCGGCATGACCATCCCGACCGGGTACTCCTTCAACCTGGACGGCACCGCCATCTACATGTCCATGGGCGCGCTCTTCATCGCGCAGGCCTTCGGCGTGGACGTCTCCATCTGGACCCAGATCGGCCTGCTGGTCTTCATGCTGATCTCCTCCAACGGCGCCGCCGGTGTCTCCGGCGCCGGCCTGGTCACCCTGGCCGCCTCGCTGGCCGCCTTCGACTCGGTCATCCCGGTCGCCGGCATCGCGCTCATCGTCGGCATCGACCGCTTCATGAGCGAGGGCCGCGCCCTGACCAACCTCACCGGCAACGGCATCGGCACGCTCGCCATCGCCCGCTTGACGGGCGACCTCGACCGCGACCGCCTCACGTACGTCCTGGACAACCCCGACACCGTCGACGTGGACGCGCTGATGAAGGCCGAGGCCGAGGCCGGCATGAACGAGATCAACGAGGGTGAGAAGTCCCAGGACGCCCTCGCCACCGACCCCGTCGACCAGGACGGCGCCGACACCGACCGCGACGGGAAGACCCCCGAGGAAGCCGGCAGCCCCCGCGGCTGACCCCCGCGGGCGGCTCCGCCCGCCCCTCCCCGGCCCGGCCCGGTACCCCTCATCCGGGGTACCGGGCCGGGCCTGTCCCGTCGACCGTCGCCGCGGCCCACCCGCCCCCGACGCGACCCCCGCCGAGCGCGCTACATTCCGAACGTGGAACTCAGACAGCTGGAGCACTTCGTCGCGGTCTGCGAGGAGCACCACTTCACCCGCGCCGCCCACCGGCTCCGGATCGCCCAGTCCGGCCTCTCCGCCTCGATCAAGTCGCTGGAGACCGACCTCGGCACCCCGCTCTTCGTCCGCACCACCCGCAGCGTCCGCCTCACCGACGCCGGTCGGGCGCTGCTCGGGGAAGCCCGCCGAACCCTGGAGTCCGCCTCCGCCGCGCGCGACGCGGTCGCCGCCGTCCAGGGGCTGGTCACCGGCAGCCTGGCGCTCGGCACCGAGCAGTGCATGGGCGTCGTCGAACCCGCGGACCTCCTCGCCGACCTGCGCAGCCGCCACCCCGGCATCACCGTCCGCATGGTCCAGGACGGCTCCGACGCGCTCGTCGCCGGTGTCCGCGACGGCCGGCTCGACCTGGCGTTCGTCGTGCACGACGGCACCGAGGAGGGCGTCTCCGTGCGGCCCGTCGCCCGCGAACCGCTGATGCTGCTCTGCGCCCCCGGGCACCCGGCGGCCGCCGCCGGCACCCGCGCCCCCGCCGACCTCGCCGGCGAGAGCTTCGTCGACCTCCACCCCGGCTGGGGAGCGCGGCGCGCCGCCGGCGCGGCCTTTTCCGCCGCGGGCGTGGCGCGGGAGGTCGCGCTCCAGGTGAACGACGTCCACACCCTGCTGGAACTGGTCCACCGCGGCATGGGCGTCGCGGTCGTGCCGCGCCCCGTCACGCGGAAGCAGGCCGCGACCGGTCTGACCGCCGTGCCCCTGGAGACCGACGTCACCTGGGCCGTCGGGATCGCGCTGCCCGCCACCGGCCGCCCCTCCCCGGCGGCCCGGGCCCTGCTGGAGTTGATTGAGCGCCCGGCGCGATGAATCCCATCGGGCCAGGACGTTGGACGTGCCGTCCCCGGGGAACCAGAGTGAGCAGCACGCGGCGGAGCGGACGCTGATCCGCACCGCCGGTTGTCCACATCTGTGAGAAGGGCAGTTCGGCATGGCGCAGACAGTGCGCGGGGTGATCGCCCGCGGCAAGGGGCTCCCGGTGGAGCTGACCGACATCGTGGTGCCCGACCCCGGACCCGGCGACGCGGTGGTCCGCATCCAGGCATGCGGGGTGTGCCACACCGACTACCACTACCGCGAGGGCGGCATCTCCGACGACTACCCCTTCCTGCTCGGGCACGAGGCGGCGGGCATCGTGGAGTCCGTCGGCGACGGCGTCACCGACGTCGCCCCCGGGGACTTCGTCGTCCTCAACTGGCGCGCGGTCTGCGGCGCCTGCCGCGCCTGCAAGCGGGGCCGCCCCCAGTACTGCTTCGACACCCACAACGCGTCGAAGAAGATGACGCTCACCGACGGCACCGAACTGGAGCCCGCCCTCGGTATCGGCGCCTTCGCCGACAAGACCCTGGTCGCCGCCGGGCAGTGCACCAAGGTCGACCCCGCCGCCCGCGCCGCCGCCGTCGGCCTGCTGGGCTGCGGCGTGATGGCCGGCCTCGGCGCGGCCGTCAACACCGGCAACGTCGGCCGCGGCGACACCGTCGCCGTCATCGGCTGCGGCGGCGTCGGCTGCGCCGCCGTCGCGGGCGCCCGCCTCGCCGGCGCCGCCACGATCATCGCCGTGGACATCGACGCGGCCAAGCTGGACACCGCCCGCTCCATCGGCGCCACCCACACCGTGAACTCGCGCGAGACCGACCCGGTCGAGGCCATCCGCGAGTACACCGGCGGCTTCGGCGCCGACGTCGTCATCGAGGCCGTCGGCCGCCCCGAGACCTACAAGCAGGCGTTCTACGCGCGTGACCTCGCCGGCACCGTCGTCCTGGTGGGCGTCCCCACCCCCGAGATGACCCTGGAACTGCCGCTGCTCGACGTCTTCGGACGCGGCGGCGCGCTCACGTCGTCCTGGTACGGCGACTGCCTGCCCTCGCGCGACTTCCCCGTGCTGACCGACCTCTACCTGCAGGGCCGGCTCGACCTCGACGCGTTCGTCACCGAGACGATCGGGATCGACGCCGTCGAAGCCGCGTTCCACCGCATGGAGAAGGGCGAGGTGCTCCGCTCCGTGGTCGAGCTGTGAGCACCGGGCGCATCGACCACCTGGTCACCTCCGGCACCTTCTCCCTCGACGGCGGCACCTGGGAGGTCGACAACAACGTCTGGATCGTCGGGGACGACGAGGAGGCCGTCGTCATCGACGCCGCCCACGACGCCGACGCCATCGTCGCCGCGCTCGGCGGCCGGCGGCTGCTGGCCGTCGTCTCCACCCACGCCCACGACGACCACGTGGACGCCGCGCCCGCGCTCGCCGAGCGCACCGGCGCGCCGATCCTGCTGCACCCGGCCGACCGGGAGCTGTGGGACCGCACCCACCCCGACCGCGCCCCCGACGGCGAACTGGCCGACGGCCAGGTGCTGACCGTCGCCGGCGTCGAGCTGCACCAGATCCACACCCCGGGCCACAGCCCCGGCGGGGTCTGCCTGTACGCCCCCGCCCTCGGCACGGTCTTCACCGGCGACACCCTCTTCCAGGGCGGCCCCGGCGCCACCGGGCGGTCGTTCTCCGACTTCCCGACGATCGTCGAGTCGATCCGGGAACGGCTGCTGACCCTGCCGCCCGCCACGGTCGTCCGCACCGGCCACGGCGACTCCACCACGGTGGGGGACGAGGCGCCGCACCTCCAGGAGTGGATCGACCGCGGGCACTGAGCCCCGCCACCGCCCGACCCCGCCACTGCCACCGCCCGCCACAGCGCGGCGGCCCGGCACGGCCCCGACCGTTTCCGCCGCCTGGCGGGCGGCGGAAACGGCCGGTGGGGGGATCGGGTGCGGTGGGAGGGGGCGGCGCGCACGGACGTGCCGCCCCCTCCCACCGAGCGGCACGGCGGCGGGTGTCACCCCCGGCCGCCGCGCCGCGGCGCCGTCAGTTCACCGGCGGGTGGGCGTTGGCCAGCAGCTGCTGGAACTGCGCGGGGAACCAGTGACCGGACACCGGGGCGTCCGGCAGCGCGCCCGAGGGGTTGAAGCCGTTCTGCGCGTTGCCACCGTAGGTGGGGTCGCACATCCGGTCGAAGCCCTTGCCCTCGTCGTTCGGGATCTCACGGCTGGAACCGTCGGACTCCCCCGGGGGCTTCATCCACACGTAGGCGTCGATACCGGCCGCCGGCGAGGCGACCGGGCGCTCACCGAGGCCCGCCCCGGCCTGGTTGCACCAGTTCCCGAGGTGGTGGCGCTGGTCGTAGCGTCCGCCGTCCACGTACGCGTTGACGTTGGTCTGCGGACCCGGGCCGGTGGGCCGGTTGGGGCCGCCCCAGCCGTTGCGGGAGGTGTCGATCAGCATCCCGATGTTCGAGGGGAAGCCGAGCTGCACCAGCTGGGTCCGCAGCGCCTGCGCGAACGTCAGCTCGTCGGTGTACTGGTTCCAGTCGATCCAGGAGGACTGCCGGACCGGGGTGCCGTTGACCGTGTCGCCGATGGAGAAGTGGTCCTCCTTCAGCGCGCTGAAGTTCGAGGTGTTGGAGATGAACCCCGCGACATCGGAGGGCGAGGCCCCTTCGGCGTTGGCGGCCTGGTAGAAGAGCTGGGCGGCCGGGCCGAAGTTGTCGTCCCACCCGAGCCAGCCGTGGTGCCCGGCGTCGACGTAGTTGTAGACGTTGTCGATGTCGCCGAGCGTGGCCAGCGCGTAGCCGACCCCCTTGACGTAGTTGCCGTTGGCCAGCATCTGGTTGCAGAGCGGCGTCGCCGTCGGCCGGCTGCCGACGTTGGTGATGAGGTTGGGCAGCGAGTCGATCTCGATGACCGTGACGATCCGCAGGTCGGCGTAGGCCGGGTCGGAGAGGATGTCGGCGATCGCGTCGATGTACTCGGTCTTGTACCGGTCGAGCTCCTCCGGCCCCAGCTCGCCGCTGGAGGAGAGCGCGGCGCAGTCACGCCCGGGCAGGTTGTAGATCACGACCTGGAAGACGAAGTCGTCGTGGCCCTGTGCCTGGACCACCGCCTCGTCGAGGTGGTCCGCGAGCCCCATCTCGCGGCCGGCGCCCTGGTTGCCGGCGATGGCCGCGGTGCGGTCCATCCAGACTCCGGTGGGCTGGTCGGCGATGGCCGAGCCGCCCGGTTCGCCGGCCGCGTTGGCCGACCACTCGGGGTTCACGTAGACGCCGGCGCCGGCGTAGGGGTTGTCGACCCGCTGCATGGTCCGCGGGGCCTCCTCGGCGCCGGCGGTGCCGAGGGTGGAGACGGTGAGGGCCGCCGCACCGACGAGGGCGCCGGCGACGAGCGCGGGCCTCCTGCGTCGGTGGGGGGTGCGGTCGGTGCGGCTCATGGGGTTCCTCTCGAACGTCGTGTCGTGCGGGGCGCGGTCGTCCGTGCGTCCCGCGCACGGCGGGTGGGGAGGTGCGGGACACGCCCGCCGCGGCGGCGGCTGCCGGGATGCGGCGGGTCGTGCCGTGGTGCCCATCGGGGATGCGGTGCCGCGGCCGGGCCGCGCAGCGGACCGGGCGGATGACGTCGCGAGGTGGGGGTGGCGACGGTGGGGACGCTCCTCCCCGGCCGTACTGCGTCCCGGGGGCCGCGCCGGTGCTCGGTCGGCGGGGCGCACCGGGAGGGGCGCGGGGTGGTGAGGAATGGTGCGGCTCGGAGCGACCCCGGTGCCACGACCCGTCGTCACGACGGACCCGACAACCGTGGAACCGCTCCCACTAGTTGGATGGGAACGTACAGCCAACTTCCGGGCCCGCCAAGGGGGCCGGGAAAGATTCCGCTCCGGCCTGCGGCGATGCGGGAATGTCGACGCGAGGGGTTGACGCTCCGCCGTCGACCGTTCACCGTGGGAGCGCTCCCACTAGTTCGGTGCGGCGGGACGGCCGCACCGTGCGCGACGCTCGCTCCTCACCACCCCCACACCCGAGCCGCTGAGGAGGCACGATGCCGATCCCGTTCGGATCGCCACCCCCACCCGGCACCACCCGGCCCACCCGCTCCCGCCCCCGCCGCCTGCCGCTGCTGGCCGGCGCCCTCGCCCTCTCGCTGCCGCTGGGCCTCGCCGCCGCCTCGCACTCCGGCGCCCAGCCGCACCTCGCTCCCACCGGACTCGCGGCCCAGCAGTACGAGGACCGGTTCCTGGAGCTGTACGACCAGATCATGGACCCGGCCAACGGCTACTTCTCGGAGGAGGGCATCCCCTACCACTCCGTCGAGACGCTGATCGTCGAGGCACCGGACCACGGCCACGAGACGACCTCCGAGGCGTACAGCTACCTGATCTGGCTGCAGGCCGCCTACGGCAAGGTCACCGGCGACTGGGACCCGTTCAACGAGGCCTGGCAGGTGATGGAGGACTACGTCATCCCGGGCTCCGCCGACCAGCCCACCACCGGGTTCTACAACCCGCAGGCCCCGGCCACCTACGCCCCCGAGTACGGCGACCCCTCCTCGTACCCGGCGCCGATGGACAACGGCGTCTCGGTCGGGGTCGACCCGCTCGCCGGCGAGCTCGCCGCCACCTACGGCACCAACGACATCTACGGGATGCACTGGCTCCAGGACGTCGACAACGTGTACGGCTTCGGCAACGCCCCCGGCGCGCCCTGCGCCGGCGGCCCGGACACCCCCGGCCCGTCCTTCATCAACACCTTCCAGCGCGGGCCCGAGGAATCGGTGTGGGAGACCGTGCCGCACCCCTCCTGCGACGACTTCTCCCACGGTGGGGCCAACGGGTACCTCGACCTGTTCATGGACGACAACGGGTACGCCGAGCAGTGGCGCTACACCAACGCGCCCGACGCCGACGCGCGCGCCGTGCAGGCCGCGTTCTGGGCCAACAAGTGGGCCACCGAGCAGGGCAACGAGGGCGAGATCGCCGCGACGCTGGACAAGGCCGCGAAGATGGGCGACTACCTGCGGTACGGCCACTACGACAAGTACTTCAAGCAGCCGGGGTGCACCAGCCCCTCCTGTGCGCCGGGCACCGGCAAGAACAGCGCCAACTACCTGCTCTCCTGGTACTACGCCTGGGGCGGCTCGACCGACACCTCCGGCGGCTGGTCGTGGCGCATCGGCAGCAGCCACAACCACTTCGGCTACCAGAACCCGATGGCCGCCCACGCCCTCTCCGCCGACCCGGACCTGGTACCGGCCTCCCCGACCGCGCAGGGCGACTGGGAGACGAGCCTGGAGCGCCAGGTCGAGTTCTACCGCTGGCTGCAGTCGGCCGAGGGCGGGATCGCGGGCGGCGCCACCAGCAGCTGGGGCGGCGCCTACGGCAACCCGCCGGCCGGGACGGCGACCTTCCACGGCATGTACTACCAGGAGGCGCCGGTCTACGTGGACCCGCCGTCCAACCAGTGGTTCGGCATGCAGGCGTGGTCGATGCAGCGGCTCGCCGAGCTGTACCTGGAGACGGGCGACGCCACCGCCGGCGAGGTCCTCGACAAGTGGGTCCCCTGGGTGCTCTCCGAGACGACGGTCGGCGCCGACGGCGACTTCGCCGTCCCCGCCACCCTCGCCTGGTCGGGCCAGCCCGACGACTGGAACCCGGCCGATCCCGGTGACAACGCCGGGTTGTCGGTGACGGTGACCGACCACAACCAGGACGTCGGCGTCGCCGGCTCCCTCGCCAACGCCCTCGCCTTCTACGCCGCCGCCACCGGGCACACCGAGGCGCAGGCCGCCGCGGCCGGGCTACTGGACGCGCTGTGGGAGCACCGGGACGACGTCGGCATCGCGACCCCCGAGTCCCGCGGCGACTACAGCCGCTTCGACCAGGAGGTGTACGTCC
The DNA here is from genome assembly GCF_012033785.1 of Streptomyces bohaiensis. Classification (GTDB taxonomy): domain Bacteria; phylum Actinomycetota; class Actinomycetes; order Streptomycetales; family Streptomycetaceae; genus Streptomyces; species Streptomyces bohaiensis. The sequence goes on along the minus strand of NZ_JAAVJC010000027.1, from coordinate 14,816 downwards.
CGCCGGGGTGGACCGGAACCATGCCGAACGGCGACGTCATCGACTCCGACGCCACCTTCGCCTCGATCCGCGGCTTCTACGAGGACGACCCCGACTGGCCGAAGGTGCAGGCGTACCTCGACGGCGGGCCGGAGCCCGTCTTCGAGTACCACCGCTTCTGGGCCCAGGCGGACGTCGCACTCGGGCTGGCCACCTACGCCGACCTGTTCGGCGAGGACGACTGAGCGATCCCACCGCACGCCGCGACGGCGTGCCCGATGACGACGACGGCGGGCCACTCCGCCCGTGCCCGCCGCCGTCCCCTGCCCGCCCGGGCACCGGAGCCTCGCGCCCGGTGCCCGGGCGGTGCAGCGCAGGGCCCCGCAGCACGCCGCGGGGCCCTGCGTCCGTGCGCCCGGCGGCGGCCCGTGCCGCGACGTGCGGCCGCGTACCACCCCGGAACCGGATTTTGGCGGCACCCCGCCAACGGCTATCGTGGTGCGGTATGCCTCCGTCCGGCTGAATCCCGCCGCCGGGGGAACGTCAACCTCTCACCAGGACCCGGAGAGAACCATGGCTCCCAAGAAGAAGAAGGTCGCGGGGCTGATCAAGCTCCAGATCAAGGCCGGCGCCGCCAACCCGGCCCCGCCGGTCGGCCCCGCGCTGGGCCAGCACGGCGTCAACATCATGGAGTTCTGCAAGGCCTACAACGCGGCCACCGAGTCGCAGCGTGGCTGGGTGATCCCGGTGGAGATCACGGTCTACGAGGACCGCTCCTTCACCTTCATCACCAAGACTCCGCCGGCCGCCAAGATGATCCTCAAGGCCGCGGGCATCGAGAAGGGCTCCGGCGAGCCGCACAAGACCAAGGTCGCCAAGATCACGGCCGACCAGGTCCGCGAGATCGCCACCACCAAGATGCCCGACCTCAACGCCAATGACCTGGACGCCGCGTCCAAGATCATCGCCGGCACCGCCCGGTCCATGGGCGTGACCGTCGAGGGCTGAACCGCCCCCACCCGTGGAAGGGCCTGCGCGGGCCCGTACCACGACTCCCCGAACCACACAGCACCACTGGAGGAGCAGAAGTGAAGCGCAGCAAGTCGCACCGCGGCGCCGAGGCCAAGATCGACAGCGCGCGGCTCTACGCCCCGCTCGAGGCCGTCCGGCTCGCCAAGGAGACGACCTCCACCAAGTTCGACGCCACCGTCGAGGTCGCCATGCGTCTGGGTGTCGACCCGCGCAAGGCCGACCAGATGGTCCGTGGCACCGTGAACCTCCCGCACGGCACCGGCAAGACCGCCCGGGTCCTGGTCTTCGCGACCGGTGACCGTGCCGAGGCCGCGCGTGCCGCGGGCGCCGACATCGTCGGCGCCGACGAGCTGATCGACGAGGTCAGCAAGGGCCGTCTGGACTTCGACTCCGTCGTCGCCACCCCGGACCTCATGGGCAAGGTCGGCCGCCTCGGCCGCGTGCTCGGTCCGCGTGGTCTGATGCCGAACCCGAAGACCGGCACCGTCACCCCCGACGTGGCCAAGGCCGTCACCGAGATCAAGGGCGGCAAGATCGAGTTCCGCGTGGACAAGCACGCGAACCTGCACTTCATCATCGGCAAGGTCTCCTTCGAGGAGGCGCAGCTCGTCGAGAACTACGCCGCCGCGATGGAGGAGATCCAGCGTCTGAAGCCGTCCGCGGCCAAGGGCCGGTACATCCGCAAGGCCACCATCGCCACCACGATGGGCCCCGGCATCCCGGTCGACGCCAACCGCACCCGCAACCTCCTGGTGGAGGACCCGGCCGTCTGATCGGCCGGGCCCGCCCCTCGGGCGGGACCGCGAGCAGCACCCGGCGCCCGTCGCCGACCCCTTCCCGGGGCCGGCGACGGGCGCCGTCGCGTGCCGTCCTCGCAGCCGGGAGCGGGGAGTGCTGTCTCCGTTCTGCTACGGAACGGGCTCGAACCGGCTTGTTGTCCTACCCGTGGGCTAACGTCGCAACTCCTACAACAGCACACAGTCCCTTGGGGGGATGATGCGTTCCATGCGCAAGGCCATCACTGCGGCGCTCGCCGCCGGCGTTCTGGTCTCGACCGCCGCGTGCAGCTCCGACGACAGCTCGTCGGACGGCGACGCGAAGAGCGGTGGCCTGGCGGAGGCGCTGCGCGCCTCGCAGGAGAAGTCGGCGGAGGCCAGCACCGTCGCCGTCACCGCGACGATGTCGATGGACATGCCCGAGGGCATGGCCTTCTCCTACGAACTCTCCGGCGTCACCGGCTGGGACCCGCTGGCCATGGACGTCACCATGGACATGACCGAGTTCTTCGAGGCGATGGCCGAGATGATGGGTGACGACTCCGGGGAGGTTCCCGAGGCCGTCATGAACCTCCGTTTCATCGACAACGTCATGTACATGGGCGGCACCCCCTTCGAGGAGGAGCTCGACGGGGCGAGCTGGGTCAAGATCGACCTCGAGGACGTCGACCCGAACGACCCCGCCTTCGCCCAGACCGCCGAGCAGCTGAAGTCCGCCGAGAACATGGCCCAGAGCCCCGCCTCGCAGGTCGCCCTGCTGCTCGAGAGCGACGACGTCGAGCACGTGGGCAGTGAGGACCTCGACGGTCGGGCCACCGAGAAGTACGCCGGCACGCTGACCGCCGAGGAGCTCGTGGCGGCCGACGCGTCGGCCGCCCACATGAACGAGGAGGACGTCGAGGACCTGCTGGCGACGCTGGAGCAGATGGGCGCCGACGGCTTCGAGCTCACCGTCTGGGTCGACGAGGACGATCTCCCCGCCCGCATCGACATGCGGTTCGCGGTCGAGGAGGGTGGCGAGGTCTCCTACTCCACCGTCTACGAGGACTACGGCATCGAGCTGAACGTCGAGGCCCCGGACGAGGCGGACGTCGTCGACTTCGCCGACGCGCGCGGCGCCGGTCTCTGACCGGAAGCAGTACCTCGGGCGGGACTCCCGCTCCCTGACGGGCCCGGGCTCCGCGTCGTGTCGGGGCCGCGCGCCGGCATCCGCCGTCCGGGCGATTTGCCGCGAGGCGCCCGGACCGTCTAATCTCGTCACGAAGCCAGAGACCGCTGGTTGTCGCCGGGCCCGATCCCGGCGGCCGAAGGATTCGCGAACGCGGATCGCCCGCGCAGGTGATCGAGGAAGCCTCCGACGAGTGCGCCCGCCAGGTGCCCGTCCGGACCACGCCCCGCGCCTGCGCCGGGGCGTTTCGTGTTCTCACGCCCCTTCCGTGCGGTCCGTGACACCCGGAAGGAGGGCCGAGGTTCATGGCAAGCCCTGACAAGGTCGCAGCGGTCGCTGAGATCAAGCAGAAGTTCGAGAACTCGAACGGCGCTGTCGTGACCGCGTACACCGGTCTCACCGTGGCGCAGATCAAGGACCTGCGCCGGGCTCTCGGTGAGGACGCGCAGTACCGCGTCTCGAAGAACACGCTGACCAAGATCGCGGCCAACGAGGCCGGGATCGCCGAGCTGGACGAGCACCTCACGGGCTCGACCGCCGTCGCCTTCCTCACCGGTGACCCGGTGACGGCGGCGAAGGGTCTGCGCAACTTCGCGAAGGAGAACCCCGCCCTCGTCATCAAGGGTGGCGTGCTCGACGGCAAGGCGCTGTCCGCCGACGAGATCAACAAGCTCGCGGAACTGGAGTCCCGCGAGGTGCTGCTCGCCAAGCTGGCCGGCGGCATGAAGGCGTCCATGGCGAAGGCCGCGGCGACCTTCCAGGCTCCGCTCACGAAGCTCGTCCGCACCGCGGACGCGCTCCGGGACAAGGTCGAGCAGGGCGGTGGCGCTTCGGCGGCTCCCGCCGAGGCCGAGTGAGGTAGCTCCACCTCGCACCCGCGGCCGACGGCACATCCGTGACGCCGGACGCGACAACCGCCAGACAGCCCGGCAACAGCCGGTTTAGTGGAAGGACCGCCATCATGGCGAAGCTCACCCAGGACGAGCTGCTCGAGCACTTCAGCGGCATGACCCTCATCGAGCTCTCCGAGTTCGTGAAGGCCTTCGAGGAGAAGTTCGACGTCGAGGCCGCCGCCCCGGTCGCCGTCGCCGCCGGTGCCGTGGCCGGTGCCCCGGCCGAGGCCGCCGCCGAGCAGGACGAGTTCGACGTCATCCTCACCGGTGCCGGCGAGAAGAAGATCCAGGTCATCAAGGTCGTGCGTGAGCTGACCTCCCTGGGCCTGAAGGAGGCCAAGGACCTCGTGGACGGCACCCCCAAGGCCGTCGTCGAGAAGGTCGACAAGGCTGCCGCCGACAAGGCCAAGGAGGCCCTCGAGGGCGCCGGCGCCTCCGTCGAGGTCAAGTGACCTGAGGTCACCGCACCGGCGTGACGCGGGCTCCGGTCCGCGGCGCCGGCGGGTGGCGCAGGCCACCCGATCCGCCGCAGCACCTTCGTGCGCCCCGGGCGCGCGCAGGGGCTCGGCACCTCACGGTCACTCGTAAGAGGACTGTGGAGACGTGAGAGGCGATCACCCAGCCGGGTGATCCCCTCTTCTCGTTCACCGTCCCGGACGCGGCCGTCCTTGCCTTGTCGGTGGTCAGGGGTATGGTGATCTTTCGTCGCCGTCCCGTGGAGGCGGCGCGAAGGGATCGTCCCCTCTTGACGAACCGCACCCTTCGCGCGATTCTCGGGACGCCCCGCTGGTGCGACGGGACATCGATTCCGGATTTCAGGCATGGATCGGTGTCGGGGCGGGAAACAATGCGGCAGACACACCGCTACCGGCGACGAGGCGGCCGGGACGGTGGAGGTCGGAGGGCGGCCGCGTCGTTGGGGCTGTGACGGTCCCGGTTGGGTATTGGACATCAGTGTGTCTTGTGGCTACACTGTCCCTTTGCGCTGCCTGTATTGCTCCCCCTGTCCGTCACCAGTGGGACCGGCATGCGCGCAGAGAGTCCGAGCCCTCGGAAGGACCCCCTCTTGGCCGCCTCGCGCAACGCCTCGACCGTACACACGAACCACGGCGCCAGCACTGCACCGCTGCGCGTCTCTTTTGCGAAGATCAAGGAACCGCTCGAGGTTCCGAATCTCCTTGCCCTGCAAACCGAGAGCTTCGACTGGCTCCTCGGCAACGAGGCCTGGAGGTCCCGCGTCGAGGCCGCGCTGGACAGCGGGCAGGATGTCCCGACCAAGTCCGGTCTGGAGGAGATCTTCGAGGAGATCTCCCCGATCGAGGACTTCTCGGGCTCGATGTCGCTGACCTTCCGCGACCACCGCTTCGAGCCGCCGAAGAACTCCATCGACGAGTGCAAGGAGCGCGACTTCACGTTCGCCGCGCCGCTCTTCGTCACTGCCGAGTTCACCAACAACGACACCGGCGAGATCAAGTCCCAGACCGTCTTCATGGGTGACTTCCCCCTGATGACCAACAAGGGCACCTTCGTCATCAACGGCACCGAGCGCGTGGTCGTCTCGCAGCTGGTGCGGTCGCCGGGCGTCTACTTCGACACCTCCATCGACAAGACCTCCGACAAGGACCTCTTCTCGGCCAAGATCATCCCGTCCCGGGGTGCCTGGCTGGAGATGGAGATCGACAAGCGCGACATGGTGGGCGTCCGCGTCGACCGCAAGCGCAAGCAGTCGGTCACCGTCCTGCTGAAGGCGCTGGGCTGGACCTCCGAGCAGATCCTGGAGGAGTTCGGCGAGTACGAGTCGATGCGCGCCACCCTGGAGAAGGACCACACCCAGGGCCAGGACGACGCGCTCCTCGACATCTACCGCAAGCTGCGTCCGGGCGAGCCGCCGACCCGTGAGGCCGCCCAGACCCTGCTGGAGAACCTCTACTTCAACCCCAAGCGCTACGACCTCGCGAAGGTCGGCCGCTACAAGATCAACAAGAAGCTGGGCGGCAACGAGCCGCTCGACTCCGGCGTGCTCACCACCGAGGACGTCGTCGCCACCATCAAGTACCTGGTCCGCCTGCACGCCGGCGAGACCGAGGCCGTGGCGATCGACGGCGAGCCGCTGGTCGTCGAGACCGACGACATCGACCACTTCGGCAACCGCCGCCTGCGCAACGTCGGCGAGCTGATCCAGAACCAGGTCCGCACCGGTCTCGCCCGCATGGAGCGGGTGGTCCGCGAGCGCATGACCACCCAGGACGTCGAGGCGATCACGCCGCAGACCCTGATCAACATCCGGCCGGTCGTCGCCTCCATCAAGGAGTTCTTCGGCACTAGCCAGCTGTCGCAGTTCATGGACCAGACCAACCCGCTGTCGGGTCTGACCCACAAGCGCCGCCTCTCGGCGCTCGGCCCCGGTGGTCTCAGCCGTGAGCGGGCCGGCCTCGAAGTGCGTGACGTGCACCCCTCGCACTACGGCCGCATGTGCCCGATCGAGACCCCTGAAGGCCCGAACATCGGTCTGATCGGCTCGCTCGCCGCGTTCGGTCGGGTCAACGCCTTCGGTTTCGTGGAGACCCCGTACCGCAAGGTCGTCGAGGGCGTCGTCACCGACGCGGTGGACTACCTCACCGCCGACGAGGAGGACCGCTTCGTCATCGCCCAGGCCAACGCGCGCCTGGACGACGACATGCGCTTCGCCGAGAACCGCGTCCTCGTCCGCCGCCGCGGCGGCGAGATCGACTACGTCACCGGCAACGACGTGGACTACATGGACGTCTCGCCGCGCCAGATGGTGTCGGTCGCGACCGCCATGATCCCGTTCCTGGAGCACGACGACGCCAACCGCGCGCTCATGGGCTCCAACATGATGCGCCAGGCGGTGCCGCTGCTGAAGGCGGAGTCCCCGCTGGTCGGCACCGGCATGGAGTACCGCTCCGCCACCGACGCCGGCGACGTCATCCGCGCCGACCAGGACGCGGTCATCACCGACGTCTCGGCGGACTACGTCTCCGCGGCCAACGCCGACGGCACCAACGTCACCTACCGCCTGGCCAAGTTCCACCGCTCCAACCAGGGCACCTCCTTCAACCAGAAGGTGCTGGTGAGCGAGGGCCAGGAGGTCATCGCCGGCCAGGTCATCGCCGACGGCCCCTCCACCGAGTCCGGTGAGATGGCGCTCGGCAAGAACCTGCTGGTCGCGTTCATGCCCTGGGAGGGCTACAACTACGAGGACGCGATCATCCTCAGCCAGCGGCTGGTCCAGGACGACGTGCTCTCCTCGATCCACATCGACGAGCACGAGGTCGACGCGCGCGACACCAAGCTCGGCCCCGAGGAGATCACCCGGGACATCCCGAACGTCTCCGAGGAGGTCCTCGCCGACCTCGACGACCGCGGCATCATCCGCATCGGCGCCGAGGTCGAGGCCGGCGACATCCTCGTCGGCAAGGTCACCCCGAAGGGCGAGACCGAGCTGACCCCCGAGGAGCGGCTGCTCCGCGCGATCTTCGGCGAGAAGGCGCGCGAGGTCCGCGACACCTCGCTGAAGGTCCCGCACGGCGAGACCGGCAAGGTCATCGGCGTCCGCGTCTTCGACCGCGAGGAGGGCGACGAACTGCCCCCCGGCGTGAACCAGCTGGTCCGCGTCTACGTGGCGAAGAAGCGCAAGATCACCGATGGTGACAAGCTCGCCGGCCGTCACGGCAACAAGGGCGTCATCTCCAAGGTGCTGCCGGTCGAGGACATGCCGTTCATGGAGGACGGCACCCCGGTCGACGTCATCCTCAACCCGCTGGGCGTCCCCTCCCGGATGAACCCGGGCCAGGTCCTGGAGATCCACCTCGGGTGGCTCGCCTCCCAGGGCTGGAAGGTCGAGGGCATCGACGCGGAGTGGAAGAAGCGCCTCGCCGCGATCAGCGCCGACGACGTCGCCCCCGGCACCAACGTCGCGACCCCGGTCTTCGACGGTGCCCGCGAGGACGAGATCGCCGGCCTCTTCGAGGCGACGCTCCCCAACCGGGACGGCGACCGCATGGTCCAGCCCTCGGGCAAGGCCCAGCTCTTCGACGGCCGCTCCGGCGAGCCGTTCCCCGAGCCGGTCTCCGTCGGCTACATGTACATCCTGAAGCTGCACCACCTGGTCGACGACAAGCTCCACGCCCGGTCGACCGGTCCGTACTCCATGATCACCCAGCAGCCGCTCGGTGGTAAGGCCCAGTTCGGCGGCCAGCGCTTCGGCGAGATGGAGGTGTGGGCGCTCGAGGCGTACGGCGCCGCGTACGCCCTGCAGGAGCTGCTGACCATCAAGTCCGACGACGTCACCGGCCGGGTGAAGGTCTACGAGGCGATCGTCAAGGGCGAGAACATCCCGGAGCCCGGCATTCCCGAGTCCTTCAAGGTGCTCATCAAGGAAATGCAGTCGCTCTGCCTCAACGTGGAGGTGCTGTCCAGCGACGGCATGTCCATCGAGATGCGTGACACCGACGAGGACGTCTTCCGCGCGGCGGAGGAGCTCGGCATCGACCTGTCCCGGCGCGAGCCGAGCAGCGTCGAAGAGGTCTGACGGGTTCGCGCCGGGTCACCCACCCCGGGTGACCCGGCGCCGCCCCGGACCCCGATCAGACTTCTTTTCACCCGGTCACCCGCCCCACGGGGCGGGAGGCCCAACCCCTGAGAGGGATTGACGAGAGTGCTCGACGTCAACTTCTTCGACGAACTCCGCATCGGCCTGGCCACCGCCGACGACATCCGCCAGTGGTCCCACGGTGAGGTCAAGAAGCCGGAGACCATCAACTACCGCACCCTCAAGCCCGAGAAGGACGGCCTCTTCTGCGAGAAGATCTTCGGCCCCACTCGGGACTGGGAGTGCTACTGCGGCAAGTACAAGCGCGTCCGCTTCAAGGGCATCATCTGTGAGCGCTGCGGCGTCGAGGTGACCCGCGCCAAGGTGCGCCGTGAGCGGATGGGCCACATCGAGCTCGCCGCCCCCGTCACCCACATCTGGTACTTCAAGGGCGTCCCCTCGCGCCTGGGGTACCTGCTGGACCTCGCGCCGAAGGACCTCGAGAAGGTCATCTACTTCGCCGCCTACATGATCACCTTCGTGGACGAGGAGCGCCGCACCCGCGACCTCCCCTCCCTGGAGGCCCACGTCTCCGTCGAGCGCCAGCAGATCGAGCAGCGCCGCGACGCCGACCTGGAGGCCCGTGCCAAGCGCGTCGAGAACGACCTCGCCGAGCTGGAGGCCGAGGGCGCCAAGGCCGACGCGCGCCGCAAGGTCCGCGAGGGCGCGGAGCGTGAGATGAAGCAGCTGCGCGACCGCGCGCAGCGCGAGATCGACCGCCTCGACGAGGTGTGGAACCGGTTCAAGAACCTCAAGGTCCAGGACCTGGAGGGCGACGAGCTGCTCTACCGCGAGCTGCGCGACCGCTTCGGCACCTACTTCGACGGTTCGATGGGCGCCGCCGCGCTGCAGAAGCGGCTGGAGACCTTCGACCTCGACGAGGAGGCCGAGCGCCTCCGGGAGATCATCCGCACCGGCAAGGGCCAGAAGAAGACCCGCGCCCTGAAGCGGCTGAAGGTCGTCTCCGCGTTCCTGCAGACCCGCAACAGCCCCAAGGGCATGGTGCTGGACTGCGTCCCGGTCATCCCGCCGGACCTCCGCCCGATGGTGCAGCTGGACGGTGGCCGCTTCGCCACCTCCGACCTCAACGACCTGTACCGCCGGGTGATCAACCGGAACAACCGCCTGAAGCGCCTGCTCGACCTCGGTGCCCCCGAGATCATCGTGAACAACGAGAAGCGGATGCTTCAGGAGGCCGTCGACGCGCTGTTCGACAACGGCCGCCGCGGCCGGCCGGTCACCGGCCCGGGCAACCGTCCGCTGAAGTCGCTCTCCGACATGCTCAAGGGCAAGCAGGGCCGCTTCCGTCAGAACCTCCTCGGCAAGCGTGTGGACTACTCCGCGCGTTCCGTGATCGTCGTCGGTCCGCAGCTCAAGCTGCACCAGTGCGGTCTGCCGAAGGCGATGGCGCTGGAGCTGTTCAAGCCCTTCGTCATGAAGCGGCTGGTCGACCTCAACCACGCCCAGAACATCAAGTCGGCCAAGCGCATGGTCGAGCGTCAGCGCACCGTGGTGTACGACGTCCTCGAAGAGGTCATCGCCGAGCACCCCGTGCTGCTGAACCGTGCGCCCACGCTGCACCGCCTCGGCATCCAGGCCTTCGAGCCGCAGCTGGTCGAGGGCAAGGCCATCCAGATCCACCCGCTCGTCTGCACCGCGTTCAACGCGGACTTCGACGGCGACCAGATGGCCGTGCACCTGCCGCTCTCCGCGGAGGCGCAGGCCGAGGCCCGCATCCTGATGCTGTCCTCGAACAACATCCTCAAGCCGGCCGACGGCCGGCCGGTCACCATGCCGACCCAGGACATGGTGCTGGGGCTGTTCTTCCTCACCACCGACGCCGAGGAGCGCGTGCTCAAGGGCGAGGGCCGGTCCTTCGGCTCCACCGCGGAGGCCATCATGGCCTTCGACGCCGGCGAGCTGTCCCTCCAGGCCGAGGTCGAGATCCGGTTCCCGGTCGGCTCCGTGCCGCCCCGCGGCTGGACCCCGCCGGCGCCCACCGAGGCCGACGTGGACTCCGGCGTGGCCGAGTGGCAGGTCGGCGACCCGTTCCGGCTGAAGACCACCCTCGGTCGCGCGCTCTTCAACGAGCTGCTGCCGGAGGACTACCCGTTCGTGCAGATCCCGGTCGGGAAGAAGCAGATCTCCGAGATCGTCAACGATCTCGCGGAGCGCTACCCCAAGATCGTGGTCGCCGCCACGCTGGACAACCTCAAGTCCGCCGGTTACTTCTGGGCCACCCGGTCCGGCGTCACCGTCGCCGTCTCCGACATCCTGGTCCCCGAGGCCAAGAAGGAGATCATCGCCTCCTACGAGGCGCGTGACGAGAAGGTCCAGAAGCAGTACGAGCGCGGTCTGATCACCAAGGACGAGCGCACGCAGGAGCTCATCGCGATCTGGACGGAGGCCACCAACAAGGTCGCCGACGTGATGAGCGCCAACTTCCCCAAGACCAACGCGATCTTCATGATGGTGGACTCGGGTGCCCGAGGAAACATGATGCAGATGCGGCAGATCGCCGGTATGCGTGGTCTGGTGTCGAACGCCAAGAACGAGACCATCCCGCGTCCCATCAAGGCGTCGTTCCGCGAGGGTCTGTCCGTGCTGGAGTACTTCATCTCCACCCACGGTGCCCGTAAGGGTCTGGCCGACACCGCGCTGCGTACCGCCGACTCCGGGTACCTCACCCGTCGTCTGGTGGACGTCTCGCAGGACGTCATCATCCGCGAGGACGACTGCGGCACCGACCGCGGTCTCAAGCTGGCGATCGCCGTCCGCGACAGCGAGGGCGTGCTGCGCAAGACCGAGAACGTCGAGTCGAGCGTCTACGCCCGCTGCCTCGCCGAGGACATCACGGTCGACGGTCAGCTGCTGGCCCCGGCCAACACCGACCTCGGTGACGTCCTCATCGACGAGCTGGTCAAGCACGGTGTGGAGACGGTCAAGACCCGCTCCGTCCTCACCTGCGAGTCCGCGGTCGGCACCTGCGCCCGCTGCTACGGCCGCTCGCTGGCGACCGGCAAGCTGGTGGACATCGGCGAGGCGGTCGGCATCATCGCCGCCCAGTCGATCGGTGAGCCCGGCACCCAGCTGACGATGCGTACCTTCCACACCGGTGGTGTGGCGGGTGACGACATCACGCAGGGTCTGCCCCGTGTCGTCGAGCTCTTCGAGGCCCGGCAGCCCAAGGGTGTCGCCCCGATCTCCGAGGCCGTCGGCCGCGTGCGGATCGAGGAGACCGAGAAGACCAAGAAGGTCGTCATCACGCCGGACGACGGCACCGACGAGCAGCCGTACGCGGTCTCCAAGCGTGCGCGTCTGCTGGTCGGCGAGGGCGACCGCGTGGTCGTCGGTCAGCCGCTGACCGTCGGTGCGATCAACCCGCACGACGTGCTCCGCGTGCTGGGCCAGCGCCAGGTGCAGATCTACCTGGTCGACCAGGTCCAGAAGGTCTACAACTCGCAGGGCGTGGCCATCCACGACAAGCACATCGAGATCATCGTCCGGCAGATGCTCCGCCGGGTGACGATCATCGAGTCGGGCGACGCCGAGCTGCTGCCCGGCGAGCTGGTCGAGCGCTCGAAGTTCGAGGGCGAGAACCGGCGCGTGGTCTCCGAGGGCGGTCACCCCGCCTCCGGCCGTCCGCAGCTGATGGGCATCACCAAGGCGTCGCTGGCCACCGAGTCGTGGCTGTCGGCGGCCTCCTTCCAGGAGACGACCAGGGTCCTCACCGACGCGGCGATCAACGCCAAGTCGGACTCCCTGATCGGCCTCAAGGAGAACGTCATCATCGGTAAGCTCATCCCGGCCGGTACGGGTCTCTCCCGCTACCGCAACATCCGGGTGGAGCCCACCGAGGAGGCGAAGTCCGCGATGTACTCGGCCGTCGGTTACGACGACATCGACTACTCGCCGTTCGGCGCCGGCTCCGGCCAGGCGGTGCCGCTGGACGACTACGACTACGGCCCCTACCAGGGCTGAGCCGCAGCGCTCCGCACCACGCAGACGGGCGGTCGCTCCCTCACGGGGGCGGCCGCCCGTCGGCGTTGTGCGGGCAGGCTCCGGGCTTCCGGGTTTCCGACCTCCCGGGAGTGGGCTACGGCAGCAGGATGCGGGCGGTGACCGGGAGGTGGTCGCTGCCGGTGGCGGGGAGCGTGCGGAGGTCCGTGACGGTGGCGGTGCGTGCCATGACCTGGTCGATCCGGGCGACCGGGAGTCCGACGGGGAAGCTGAACCCGAAGCCGCGCTCCGGGACGTTCAGCTGCTCGGTGAGCGAGGAGAGTCCGCGGTCCTCGGTGGTGCCGTTGAGGTCGCCCAGCAGGATCACCGTGCCCGGTGCCTCCTCCGCGATCACGCGGCCGAGCAGCGCGGCGCTCTCGTCGCGGCGCTGGGAGGAGAGGCCGCCGGCGCCCAGGCGCATCGACGGGAGGTGGACGACGTGGACGACGACCTCCCCGTGCGGGGTGGCGGCCACTGCCCGCAGTCCGCGGTTCCACGGCTCGGTGAGATCGCGCGGCTTGATGTCCAACGCGGTGACCTCGGTCAGCGGGTGCTTCGACCACAGGGCGACGGTGCCTCGGACGGCGTGGTGGGGGTACTCCGGGTCGAGTGTCCGCCGGTAGCTCTCCACGGCCTCCGGGAGCAGCTCCTGGACGCCGATGAGGTCGGGCCCGGCGGCGGCCATCGCACGGGCGGTGCCGACCGGGTCGGTGTTCTCGTCGCTGACGTTGTGCTGGAGCACCAGCAGTTCGCGCGGCTGCGGGCCTGGTCCGGGGAGCAGCAGCGGGCCGAAGAGCACGCCCCAGGCCGCCAACGGCAGCAGCACCGCCACGGCGGCGAGCGCGGAGCGCCGCAGCAGTGCGGCGAGGAGGAGAACGGGGACGGCGAGGCCCAGCCAGGGCAGGAAGCTCTCCAGCAGACTGCCCAACCGGAGACCGGCGTTGGGCACGGAACCCGGGAAGGTGAGGAGCAGCGCGGTCAGCAGGGCGAGCGCCGCGGGCACCCGGCCCCGGGGTTCTCGCCACGTCGGTCGCGGGTCGCGTGCGCCGGTGTCGACGCCGGTGTCGGCGGAAGTAGCTGTCACAGGGGGCAGGACGCGGCCCTGCCCGTGGTGGTTTCGGCGGTGCCCGGACGGTCGGACGCGGTGGTCGACGACCAGAGGGGAGAGGGGCGCAACCGCTGCCGCCGCCCACGCGACGGGAGGGTGCCGGGACCTGCCCCGACACCCCCCTTCGCGCGTCCCGCCCGCCACGCGCGCGGCCCCGACCTCACCGGCCGGCCCCCGGTGCGGCCGGCAGCAGGGACGGCACGGTCAGGCGACCTCCTCCCCGAGGTCCTCCGGAGCCTCGCCGCGCTCGACCAACTCGCCCACGGCGTCCTCCTTCATGGCCTTCCAGAGCGGTGCGGCCGCCTCTTCGTCGAGGATGACGACGGACTGCCCGCCGATGGTCTCGGTGCCGACGACCGGAGCGTTCATGAACCGCACCTCCTCGTCGTCCAGGCTGCGAAGTCCCCAGGCCAGATCGCGGATGTCGCTGTTGCTCAACCCGTCGTCGACGCTGACGACATCGCCCACGGCGTTGAGCAGCCCGTTAAGCCGGGTGGGGCTGGAGAGGGTGTCCGAGCTGAGTGTCTGTTCCAACAGCGAGCGCAGGAAGTGCTGTTGCCGCCGGTTGCGGTCGAGGTCGCCCTCGGGCAGCCCCTTGCGTTCACGGACGTAGTCCAACGCGTCGCGGCCGTCCAGGCGTTCGCCGTCCACCCGTACTCCGCCGACGGCGTCGGTGAGTTCGCGGAACCCCGCCCAGTCGATGACGGCGAGGTGGTCTATCCGGAGGTCGGTGAGGTTCTGCACCGTCTCCACCATCAGCGCCGGCCCGCCCCAGGAGTAGGCGGCGTTGAGCTTGGAGCTGCCGTGGCCGGGCACCTCCACCCAACTGTCCCGCGGCAGCGAGACGATGGTGGCGGCGGAACGGTCCGCGGGTATCTGGAGCAGCATCATCGTGTCGCTGCGCGCGGCCCCCGCCTCCCAGGCGGCCGGTTCGCCGTCGGCGGTGACCTCGGTGTCCCCGACGCCGGTGTCCGGTGCCGACTCGGCGTCGAGGCCGACGAGGAGGAAGACCAGTGAGTCGCCCTCGATCCGCTGCGGCTGCTGCTCCTCGGGCATGGTGGGCATCGCCTGCGGGATGCGCTTGATGCTGTCCAGGCTCTCCTCGGTGCGCCAGTAGGCCCAGCCGGCACCGGCGGCGCCGAGCACCAGCAGCCCGGCGAGGCAGGCCGCGAGGACCTTCGGCCAGCGGCGTCTTCGGCGGGTCGGCGGTGCGGCGCCGGGGGTGGGGGAGTCGGCGGTCGTGTCGACC
>NZ_JAAVJC010000279.1 GCF_012033785.1 Streptomyces bohaiensis | reverse complement strand
GCCCCACCGCCGCGGCCGCCCCGCGCGCCCTCCGCGGACGCCGCCCCGTCGTCCCTGCCCTCCGGCCCCCGGGCCGACCGCCCGCGCCGCGCGACCCCACCCGCGGACCGCTCCTGGGCTTCGTGAAAACGCATACCTGTCTCCCCCCCGGTTCAGCAACCGCGCCGTCCCCCCGAACGGCACCCCACCCTGTGACGGAGAGCGGCGCGGCCGCTCCTCCGACGTACGAACATAGTTGAGGCCACCGACGGTGAGAAGAGGGCGAATACGGCCCGGGTCGCCCCCTATCGGACCAGCGTCCCGCCGCACCTGTGGACAAACGCCGGTGACCCTGTGCCTCATGGACGAGTGACGAAGGAACCCATCCGCATTCTCGTGGCCGGCGGCGGATACGTCGGCCTCTACACCGCGCTGCGCCTCCAGAGCCGCCTCAGTGGCGAGCTGCGGCGAGGGGCGGTGGAGATCGTGGTGGTCTCCCCCGAGCCGTACATGACGTACCAGCCGTTCCTGCCGGAGGCGGCCGCCGGCTCGATCTCCCCGCGCCATGTCGTCGTGCCGCTGCGCCGGATCCTGCCGCGCTGCCGCTTCCTCGGCGGCGAGCTGGTCTCCGCCGATCCCGCCACCCGCACCGTGCACATCCGCACCCTGGCGGCGGAGCAGACGGACGCCGCGCCCGAACCGGTGCGCTACGACCACCTCGTCCTCGCGGTCGGCTCCGTCTCGCGGACGCTCCCCGTCCCCGGGCTCGCCGAGCACGGCATCGGCTTCAAGACCGTCGAGGAGGCGATCGGCCTCCGCAACCACGTCCTGGAGCAGCTCGACATCGCCGCCTCCACCCGCGACCCCCAGGTCCGCGACGCCGCCCTCACCTTCGTCTTCGTCGGAGGCGGCTACGCCGGCGTCGAGGCCGTCGCGGAGCTGGAGGACATGGCACGCTACGCGAGCCGCTACTACCCCAACGTCAGCGCCGACGAGCAGAAATGGATCCTCGTCGAGGCGACCAACCGCATCCTTCCCGAAGTCGGCCTGCGCATGGGGGAGTACGCCGTCCGCGAGCTGCGCGGCCGCAACATGGACGTGCGGCTGAGCACCCGGCTCGACGCCTACGAGGACGGCGTCGCGGTCCTCAGCGACGGCACCCGCCACCCCACCCGCACCCTGGTGTGGACCGCCGGGGTCAAACCCAACCCGGTCCTCGCCGCCTGCGGCGTCCCCCTCGACGAGCGCGGCCGCATGCGCTGCACCCCCCAGCTGCGGGTGGCGGGCGTCGACCGTGTCTGGGCGGCCGGTGACGCCGCCGCCGTGCCCGACCTCTCCGTCGACGACCCGGCGCCCGACGGCAACCCGGCGCTCTGCGCGCCCAACGCGCAACACGCCGTACGGCAGGCGCGACTTCTGGGCGACAACATCGCCCGCGTGCTCCGGGGCCACCAGCCGGTCTCCTACCGCCACCGCTACGCCGGATCCGTCGCCTCCCTGGGCCTCCACAAGGGCGTCGCGCGGGTGTACGGCCGGCGGCTCAAGGGGTACCCCGCCTGGTTCATGCACCGCACCTACCACCTCAGCAGGGTGCCCACCCTCAACCGCAAGGCACGCGTCCTCGCGGAGTGGACCCTGGCCGGTCTCTTCAAACGCGAGATCGTCTCCCTGGGGTCGATGGAGCACCCCCGCGCCGAGTTCGAGGCCGCGGCAGGCAGCGACCGCACCCCCGGAGGGCCGTAGTCTTGGACCGGAGGCCCGCGCGCTGACGGCGACGCCCGAGACCCTAGCCACGCCACCCCGGCAGGTTGACCGGGCTACTGGGAGAGACCAGGTGAAACTGACCCGCTGGGGCATCCGGTTGCCCGGCACGCAGCGGCGCACCGCACCCGCCGCCATCACCGCGGCCAAACCGGTCCCCGCCGCGCGCGACGGCCGACCCGGCCGCCACGAGACCCGGACCGCGCCCGGCGCCGAACCCGCCGAGGAGAACCACCACGTGGCACAGAGCGACGGCAACGACCCGCCCGACGGCACCGGCACGCCCCACGCCGCCACCGACGCCGAGTTCGTGCACGGTCCGGCGGTGCACGAACTCCTCGGCCAGGTGCCCGCCCCGGTCGCCCTCGTCCACGGCGCCGACCACCGCGTCGCCTACGTCAACGAGGCCTACGCCGCGCTGTTCGGCCCCCGCACCCCCGGCAGCCCTGCCCGGGAGTCCCTCACCGAGCTGGCGGAGCTCGGACTGGTCCCCCTCATGGACCAGGTGCGACGCAGCAACACCTCCCGCACCATCAAGTCCCGCCGGGTGCAGGGCGCGCGGCGCGACTCCTTCCACACGTTCACCTGCACCCCCGTCGAGCTCTCCGCCCCCGAGGGCCCGCCGGTCCGCGGCGTCCTGGTCTTCGCCGCCGACGTCACCGACCAGGTCACCTCCGCCGAACGGCTCCGCGAGAGCGAGGGCCGGCAGCGCGAGACCGCCGTCACCCTCCAACGCAGCCTTCTGCCACAGGAGTTGGAGCAGCCGGACGAACTCCGGGTCGCCGCGACCTACCGTCCCGGAGGCACCGAGACCGCCGTGGGCGGCGACTGGTACGACGTCATCACCCTGGGAGCCGGCCGCACCGCCGTCGTCATCGGCGACGTCATGGGCCGGGGCGTCCGCGCCGCGGCCGTCATGGGCCAGCTGCGGACCGCCGTCCGCGCCTACGCACGGCTGGACATGCCGCCCCACGAAGTGGTGCAGCTGCTCGACGGCCTGGCCTCGGAGATCGACCCCACCCAGATCGCCACCTGCGTCTACGGGGTCCACGACCCGAGCGAGGACACCCTCTCCTACGCCTCCGCCGGCCATCTGCCCATCGTGGTCCGCCGCCCCGACGGCACCGTCCATCGCACCCCGGGCCCCACCGGGCCGCCGCTCGGCACCGGCGACTGGGTCCACGAGTCGGCCGCCATCCCCTTCCCGCCCGGCAGCAGCGCCGTGCTCTGCACTGACGGGCTGGTCGAACGCCGCGACGCCGACATCGACGCCGGACTCGACACCATGGAGGAGGCACTGGCCGTCGCCGCGGACTCCCCGCAGATCCTCTGCGACCGGCTGCTGCGCGCACTGGGGATCTCCGACGGCCACGACGACGACGTCGCCATCCTCGCCTTCACCCGGCCGCAGCCCGAGGGCGCCGACGCCGGCCTGTTCCGCGCCGCCGCGCTCGACCTGCACGGCGGCATCGAGGCGACCCCGCGTGCCCGGGCCTTCGCGGGCGGTGTCCTCTCCTCCTGGCGGTTCCCCGACGAGCTCCGCGACCTCGGGGTGCTCACGGCCAGCGAACTGGTCGCCAACTCCGTCGTGCACGGCAAGGCACCGATGCGGCTGCGGCTGCGCCGCACCGACCGGCGCCTGATCATCGAGGTCACCGACGGCGACGAGCACCTGCCGCGCCACCAGCAGGTGAAGCTGGGCGACGAGACGGGCCGCGGCATCGCCCTGGTCGCCGCCGTCGCCAGTGACTGGGGCACCCGCCGGCTGCCGGAGGGCGGCAAGTCGGTCTGGGCCGAGTTCACGCTGCCCGCGGCCCCCGCCCCCTGACCCGTCGGTCGCTGTCCCGGCCACGACCCCGAAGGGCCCGGCCCCGTACCGCGCAGGTACGGGACCGGGCCCTTCGCACGAGGTCACCCGGCGGCGCTGCCGCAACCGACCGGCTCCCGGTCGGTGCGGGCCCCCACCGCGGGGGACGCGACCGGCGTCGCGTCCCCCGTGCCGTCCCGAGCCGGCACGCCGGCCACCGACCCCGCCGCCCCGCCGGCCGCGACGACGGCCGCCACCGGCACCGGTTCCACCGGCGCCGCGGCCGCGGAAGGCACCTCCACGGGGGAGTCGGCCCCGGTGGTCGGGACGGTGCCGTACTCCTGGTCGCGGGTGAGCCGTCGGCCGAGCCGCAGCGCCAGCACCGAGATCCCCAGCGAGCAGCCGGTCACCAGCACCAGGTACGGCACGTACGCCCCCACCGCGGCCAGCAGCCCCCCGACCGCCGGGCCGACCGCCAGTGCCAACTGCTTCACCAGCGCGAAGGCCGCGTTGTAGCGGCCGATCAGCCGTGCCGGCGCCAGGTCTGCCACCAGCGGCGCCACCGTCGGCGACAGCATCGCCTCACCCACGCCGAACAGCGCGTAGGTCGAGATCAGCAGCCCGACCGCGAACGCGTGCGCCACCGGCAGCAGCCCGGACGCCGCGGCGGCCAGCCAGGCCACCGTCCAGACCACCCCGACCAGGGCGATCACCCGGCTGCGTCGCTTGCCCTCGACGAACCGCAGCACGGCGTACTGGGTGACCACGATCGCCGCGGTGTTGGCGGCCAGCGCCATGCCGAGCGTGCTCGGCGAGACCCGGGTCACCTCGACCGCGTAGGCGGCGAGACCGGCCTCGAACTGGCCGTAGCAGGCGAAGAAGAGCACGAAGCCCAGCACGCAGAGCAGCAGCATCGCCGGATCGGCGACCACGGCCCGCATCCCCTCGGCCGGCGGCGCCGAGGCGCCGCCCCGCACCCCGCGCCGACCCGGTACCGGCCGGTGGGAGGCGGCGACCGGCCGGTGCGGCTCCGCACCGGGCGCGGAGCGCGGCAGCCGCACGGTGGAGACCACCGCCGCCAGCACCAGGAACATGACCGCCTCGGTGGTGAAGAGCAGGACGAAACTCCCGGCCCGGTGCTCGTCGACGACCAGTCCGCCGGTGAGCCCGCCCAGACCCAGGCCCAGGTTGGCGAGGAAGAACTGCGTCGCGAACGCCCGGGACCTGCCGGCCGGGGTCGAGCACCAGACGATCATGGTCGCCAGCGCCGGCTGGAGCATCGCGAGGCCCGCACCCATCACACCGGCGGAGACCAGCACCGCCGGCGCCGTCGCGGCGAACCCGAAGCTCAGGGCACCGGCCGACGCCGCGGCCGCCCCCACGAGCGCCACCGGCAGCGGTCCCCGCTGATCGATGGCCCGCCCGGTGAAGGGCAGCACCAGCAGCGCCGCGACGGCGAAGGCCGCGAGTGTCACCCCGGCTGCCAGATCGCCCAGCTCGCGCACGCGTGCCACGTAGATGAACAGATACGGCACCGTGAATCCGTTGCCGAACGCGCTGAGCGCGTTACCGATCTGGATGCGCCGCAGCGCCGATCCCGTCCCGGTCAGCTTGTTCACCGTCCCCTCGCCTTTCTGGTCGTCCGTGGTTGCTCCTCCCCTCGCCCACCGGGCCGGCGTGCTGCGCAGCGGCAGGGAGCCGCCGCGGCACCGGGCCACGCGAGCGGGCCCCGAGCCGACGGGGAGCGCCGTTCTCAGGGCCATGACAGTTCGAAGCTAAAGTTCGATGTCAAAGACTACAGGGGCAAGGGGTTCGGGATCGAACAACAACGGAGTGACGTGCGATACTCCCCGCCATGCCTCCCCAGCGTCGGCGCGAGCCGACCCTCGACGAGCAGATCGCCATCTACCTCCGGGAGTACCAGGAGCTGGACCCCCAGGTGGAGAAGGTGGTCAACGCCCTGTCCCGCCTTGACCGGCGGATGAGCGTCGCCTACAGCCGGCACCTCGGCGCGGCCGACCTCAGCCAGGGCGAATGGGAGGTGCTCAAGGCACTCGTCATGGCCGGCAGCCCCTACCAGCTCTGGCCGGGCACCCTCTCCAACCGGCTGGGGCTGACCCCGGCGGCCATTACCCACCGCATCGACCGGTTGCTCGCCTCGGGCCTCGTGACCCGAGAACGCGACCCCGACAACCGGGTGCGGGTCATCGTCGGCATCACCGACGCCGGCCACCAGAAGTGGTTGGAGGTGATGCGCCTCGCCTCCGTCTTCGAGGAGGGGCTGCTGCAGGACCTGGACCCGCAGGAGCGCGGCGTCCTCGGCGAGCTGCTGACCCGGCTGCTGCGCCGCGTCGAGGACGCCCAGCCCGACGCCGGCGGCCGACTCACCGACCTGGACTGAGTCGCCTTCCCGCGGCTCGTCGGGGCGGTACGACCGGTGTGCCACCTGGATTTGACGCTCCAGACGTGGCTGCGTAATGTTCTCCGAGCTGCCACGGAGCCGTTCGGTTCCCCAAGTGACGCTGAGCGTCCCAGGAGGCGGCATCCACTGCCTAGGTGCATCTGCCCTTTCGGGCCTGTTTCTCGTGCGTCCGCGCAT
>NZ_JAAVJC010000278.1 GCF_012033785.1 Streptomyces bohaiensis | reverse complement strand
CGAGGATGTCGATGTGGTACTCGCAGGCCGCCGCGAGCGCCGAGTCCGCGTTGTTGGTGACGGCCAGGGTGACCGCGCCCGCGGCACGCGCGTCACCGCCCGGCCGCCTCCCTGGAGCCCTCCCATGACCCTGACCCCCGGCACCCCCGGCGCGATCATGTCCGCCGAGATCGCCGAGCAGCCCGCCGCGCTGGAACGTCTCCTGACCCGCGGCGCGCCCGCCATCGCCGCCGTCGCGGCCGAGATCCGCGCACGCAACCCCCGCTTCGTCCTGCTGACCGCGCGGGGGACCTCGGACAACGCGGCGCTGTACGCCAAGTACCTGCTGGAGATCCGGCTCGGGCTGCCCTGCGGCCTGACGTCCATGTCCACCACCACCGCCTACGGCGCCGAGCCCGACCTGACCGACGTCCTGGTGATCACCGTCAGCCAGTCCGGCGGCTCGCCGGACCTGGTCGCCTCCGCCCGGGCCGCGCGTGCCGCGGGCGCGGTCACCCTGGCCGTCACCAACAACGCGGACTCGGCGCTCGCGGCGGCCTGCGAGTACCACATCGACATCCTCGCCGGCCCCGAGAAGGCGCTGCCCGCGACCAAGACCTACACCTCCTCGCTGCTGGCGCTGTACCTGTTCGTCGCCGCGCTCGGCGGCGAGGACGGCACCGAGGCCGCCGCCGGGCTGCCCGCGCTGGCCGACGAGGTGCTGGCGCGTCAGAACGAGGTGCGGGAGCTGGCCGGCCGCTACCGCTTCGCGGAGCGCATGGTGCTGACCAGCCGCGGCTACGGCTACCCCACCGCCAAGGAGGCGGCGCTGAAGCTCATGGAGACCAGCTACATCCCGGCGCTCTCCTACTCCGGCGCGGACCTGCTCCACGGCCCGCTGGCCATGGTGGACAACGTCTCCCCGGTGATCGCTATCGTCACCGACGGCAAGGGCGGAGCGGCGCTCCAGCCCGTGCTGGACCGGTTGCTCGACCGGGGCGCGGACCTGGTCGTCATCGGCCCCCGCCGCCAGGTCGACGCGGCCTCCGGCGGCTTCGTCCTGCCGGTCGACGGGCTGCCGGAGGAACTGCAGCCGGTGCTGGAGATCCTGCCCCTGCAACTGCTGGCCCACGAGGTCACCGTCGCGCGCGGCCAGGACCCGGACGCGCCCCGCTCGCTGGCGAAGGTCACCGAGACCCACTGAGCGCGTGGGGGAGGCCCCGGGGCGGGCCCGCAGCGGCTGCGAGCCGCTGCCGCGTCGTCGGGAACGCCCGCACACGACCCGGTGGGAGGGCGCGCCTCCGCCGTGCCGCTGTCCGCAGCTGCCCGGACCCGACGCCGCGGGGCGGCCCGACGCGGGGTCGCGGGCCCGCTCCGGGCGCATCGGACGGCGGGGCCGGCCGTGGAGCGGGTGTGTACGGAAGGCGAACGCGACGCCGCCGAGGAGGGCCCGCCCGCGTCCGCCGCACCGGGCCGGGCGCGGGGGAGTCGCCGCCGCGCCCGGGCGTTCCGCGGGCGCAGGCGTCGTGGCGGGGGTGCGGGGGCTTCCCCGCAGGTGAAGGAGATCGCACCCACGGGCCGCGGCGCCAGTCAGGGACCCTCGGCCCTGCCGGCACCGCAGCCCGGAGCGATCCGGCCCGGACGCCGTCAGGGCAGAGAGCGCCGGGCCCGGTTCTGCCCACCTGTGCGGGGCGGGCAGAAGTCTGTGGCGGTACCCGCCATTGTGGACTGGACCACTGGGCCGTGTCCATGCTCCGAAGAAGTTCTCCGGCGCCGGGCCGCTCCGGCGCCCCGCCGCCGTCGGTTCTCGACGGCAGCGCGCCCGCCACCGGGTCGCCCTTCGGCCCCCGCCGGTAAGCTCGGCCCGTGCCCTCCATGAACGATCTCGTGCGCCAGCACACCGCGCTCGACGAGAGCGACCTCGACTGGCTCCACCTGCTGGTGTCCGAGTGGCAGTTGCTGGCCGACCTCTCCTTCGCCGACCTCGTGCTCTGGCTGCCGACCGAGGACGGGACGCGCTACGTCTCCGTCGCCCAGATGCGCCCCAACACCGGCCCCACGTCGTACCAGAACGACATGGTCGGCCACCTGGTGCCCCGGGGCCGCCGCCCGCTGCTGGACTCCGCCATCGACGAGGGGCGGATCGTCCGCGAGGGCGACCCCGAGTGGCGGGAGGAGGTGCCGGTCCGCGTCGAGGCCATCCCCGTGCGGCGCGAGACCCGCGTCCTCGGCGTCATCGCCCGCAACACCAACCTGCTGACCGTCCGCACCCCCAGCAGGCTGGAGCTGACGTACCTGCAGAGCGCCTCGGACCTCGCGCAGATGATCGCGGCGGGCAGTTTTCCGTTCCCGGGGCAGCAGGTGGGCATGGACCGCGCGCCGCGGGTCGGCGACGGGTTCCTCCGGCTCGACGCGGAGGGGACCGTCCAGTACGCCAGCCCCAACGCGCTCTCCGCCTACCACCGCTTGGGGCTGGCGGTGGACCTGGTCGGGCTGCCCCTGGGGCCGACGACGGCGCAACTGGCGCCGACGCGCGGCCCGGTGGACGAGTCCCTGGTGAAGCTGGCGAGCGGCTACGCACCGCGGGAGACCGAGATCGACGGCGGCGACTGCGTCATCCAGCTGCGCGCCATCCCGCTGAAGCCCAAGGGTGAGCGGATCGGTTCGCTGATCCTGCTACGGGACGTGACCGAGCTCCGGCGCCGGGAGCGGGAGCTGATCACCAAGGACGCGACCATCCGGGAGATCCACCACCGGGTGAAGAACAACCTGCAGACCGTCGCGGCGCTGCTGCGGCTCCAGGCGCGGCGGATCGCGCCCGCGGCGGAGGGCGGCGCGCGCGAGGCGCTGGAGGAGGCCGTCCGCCGGGTCGGCTCCATCGCGATCGTCCACGAGACGCTCTCCCAGAACCTCGACGAGCGGGTCGAGTTCGACGAGATCACCGACCGGGTCTTCGGCATGATGGCCGAGCTGTCCTCGGGCCGGGTGGCGATCCGCCGCACCGGCCGCTTCGGCATCCTCGACGCGGAGACGGCGACACCGCTGTCGATGGTGCTGACCGAGGTGCTGCAGAACGCGCTGGAGCACGCCTACGGGCCCGGTGACACCGGCACGGTGGAGGTCTCGGCCTCCCGGGCCGAGCCCGACCGGGTGCGCGGCGCGGGACGGTTGCTGGTCACGGTGGAGGACGACGGCCGGGGTCTGCCCGAGGGGTTCGACCTCGCGGGGGCCTCCAGCCTGGGGCTCCAGATCGTGCGGACCCTGGTGGAGGGGGAGCTGGGGGGCCGGTTCGACATGCTCCCGGCGCCCTCCGGTGGCACCCGCGCCGTCTTCGACCTGCCGCTGCAGGCCGGCAAGCGCTGATCCGTCCCGGGCGGCGCCTCGGGCCCGGCTCCGCCCGGTCCGAGGGGAGCCCGGGGCGGGCGCGGTTCCTCTCCGTGATCGGTGGCCGGTGGCCGGCGAGGGTGCCGTGTTCCGCCGTGGATTCGGCGCACGCCTTTTCTTCGCAATCGTGTTCATGGCGTCGCTATTTGTCGCACCCGTACGCATGTCTGTTTCAGATAAAGCGCCACGCAACGCGATTACGTGATGACGGGAGTTGTCTGCCGATCGACAATCCGACCGTTCGGACGGGAGCGTCAATGCGCGTGACGCGGTCGGCTGCACACCTCGCCGGCGCATCCGACCGGATCGGGTGACGCGGCGTCAACTCGACGTGACGGCACAGCGGTCGACGGGCGCGGTGCCGTGAGGCACGGCGCGGGGCGTGCCGGGGGTGGGGGAGCGGCGGCAGCGGGGCCGGTCGGGGCGCACGGGCTTCGCCGCCGGGAACGCCGAAGCCCCGGACCGCAGGGCGTGCGGTCCGGGGCCGGTGGCGTGACGTCGGTTCCGGTGGTGGCCGGGGTCGACATCCAGTCTTGGGTGATACCTACAGCGCGGGCGCTGCGTGCTGCGGCTCGGGGCAGCGGGGGGCGTTCGGCCGTGGCCGACAGCGTCAGGCGTTGGCCTTGCGGGCGCGGTTGCGGGCGGCGCGGCGCTTCATCGCGCGGCGCTCGTCCTCGCTCAGCCCGCCCCAGACACCGGAGTCCTGGCCGGACTCAAGCGCCCACTGCAAGCACTGCTCCATGACGGGGCAGCGCCGGCAGACAGCCTTGGCTTCCTCGATCTGCAGCAGCGCAGGACCGGTGTTGCCGATGGGGAAGAAGAGCTCGGGGTCTTCCTCGCGGCAAACGGCGTTGTGACGCCAGTCCATGTCTGCTCCATCTCCTGCGGGTTGCGATAACGTTGCTTGTGAATGTGAACGCTTTCACGAATCCCCTCGGAGGGCAAGAAGATCTGGAAGATCAGTCTCCGGGAGGGTTCGTGTCGTTCCCCACACTCGGGCGGGGAATCAGGGCGAATCGGTCTGACATGAGGCCGGTGTGTCGGCTGTCGCGATCGCCATGTAGAGGTTCGCAAACCTCGACGGTTGATACAACCCCTTCCGGAAAGTTTTTTTTGAATCCTTGGTGTCGGTTAGCTCACAGCCCTACTTCTCCTGGGTGGGGACTGGCCTAAACGTTCGACTGAAAGGATTTTCCGGGGTTCGACTCACACAATCACACGCAGTGCATGGGGTACGCCTGTGAAGTCCACGCTGGTTCGCACTCCGAGGTGGTCACCGTCCAGTTGAAACGGCAACGGCACCTGCGAATGCAAGGTGAACTCGCTGATGTCGTGGAGGGAGGCCACATGCTTCCCGTGCGGGCCCCGCTCGGGGGTGGACCGCAGCAGCTGGGTGCCGTAGCGGGTGACCGCGGCGGAGGAGAGCTTGGAGAGCGCCAGCACGTCGAGCGCGGTGTCGAAGGAGGTGCCGGGCACCGCGTACACCGGCTTGTTGCCGAGGTACGTCCACGGCGCGGTGTTGCAGACTATGGACACCACCAGCTCCTCGATCGGCGCCTGACCGGGCCGGGTGAGGGTGATGGTGCCGCGCGAGCGGCGGGGGTCGTGCACGAAGTGACTGAGCACCTGCCGCATGTAGAGCCCGTGCGTCGACCGCTTCCCGCGCTCCCGCTCCCGCTCGACGCGGCCGATGACCCCCGCGTCGAAACCGAGCCCCGCGCAGAAGGTGAACCACCGCCCGGGGACCTCCGCGTCCTCGCTCCCCGGGGTGCCGCTCGCGTGACCGAGGCCGATCGTCCGCTCGCTGCCCGCCTCGAGCGCCGACAGCAGTGCCCCGGTCGCCTCCACGGCGTCGTTGGGCAGCCCCAGCGCCCGGGCGAAGACATTGGTCGAACCACCGGGCACCACCGCCAGGCGCGGCAGGGACCCGACGTCGGGACCGTGCGCCAGCAGCCCGTTGACGACCTCGTTGACCGTGCCGTCGCCGCCGAGCGCGACGACCAGTTCGGCCGAGCCCTCCTCGACCGCCCGCCGGGCGAGGCTCCGGGCGTGACCCCGGTGCTCGGTTGCGGCGACCTCCAACTTCAGGTCGCTCGCGAGGGCGTGGCGGATGACGTCGAGGGTCCGCGCACTGGTGGTGGTGGCTGCCGGGTTGACCACGAGGAGTGCGCGCATGGGGTGCAGCGTACCCATCGGCGGCGCCCGGCGGACCGCACGGGGCTGCGGGGCGGCCCGGGCCGCTACCCTGGCCGGGTGAGCGAGAAGCCAACGTCCGCAAGCCGGAACGCCGGCCCCGGTGGCGGGCCCGACCGGACCACCGCCGGCGCCGACCCGGACGGCGCGGCGCCCGCGCCCGGAAGGCCCACCCGGATCACCCTGGCCGCCGCCCTCAGCGGCCTCCAGGGCGCGGCCATCGCCGCCTGGGGCGCGGTCATGCTGCTCCTCACCTTCACCGGGGAACCCGACGGCCTGGTGCAGGCGCTGACCGGCGCCGTCACCGTCCTCGCCCTCGCCGTGCTGCCGCTCGCCGCCGGCCACGGGCTGTGGCGGCTGCGTCGCTGGAGCCGCGGCCCCGCCGTCCTCACCCAGATGCTCGCGCTGCCCGCCGCCTGGTACATGGTGCAGACCGGTGGCGGCTGGCTGCTCGCGGCCGTCCCCCTGGCCGCCACCGCGGTGGTCATCCTCGGCTGCCTGATGTCGCCCGCCGCGGCCGAGGCGCTCGGCGTCACCCCGCCCGGCGGGCCCCCCGCGGACGGCGCCCGCGCTGTAGGTATCACCCAAGACTGGATGTCGACCCCGGCCACCACCGGAACCGACGTCACGCCACCGGCCCC
>NZ_JAAVJC010000277.1 GCF_012033785.1 Streptomyces bohaiensis | reverse complement strand
GGACGCCGCTGTGCCCCGCCCCGGCCGACCGGTGGCCCACGGCCTGGTCGTAGCGGTGCAGCATGAGCCGGGCCAACGCCACGTGCGCGCCGAGCGGCGCGGCGACGGCGAGCCGCCGGTCCGCGGCCAACGCTGCCGTCCCCGGATCGGCCGCCAGGAAGCAGGCGGCGACCGCGATCCGGGCGTGCCCGAGATCACACAGCCGCGCCACCGCCTCCGCCGCGCCGCCGGCTCCCGCCGGGCCGGGCAGGACCGGCAGGCCGCCCAGCCGTGAGGACAGCAGGTCCGCGGTGTACCGGAGACCGGCCACGCACTCCGGGTCGGGCGAGCCGGGCGCCGCCAGCACCACGGCGGTGGCGGTGGAACCGCCGGGCGTCTCCGCCAGCCGGCCGGCGAGCGCGTCGGCCAGCAGCGGGTGCGGGCCGAGCCCGGCGGCGAGCACGGCCTGCCGGCCCGTCCGGGCCACCGCGTCGGGGACCTCGTGCCGGGCCTCGGGACCCCGCGAGAAGAGCAGCGGCAGCACCACCGCCCCGCTCCGCCGGTGCCTCTCCAGCACCGGGCCGAGCCGGGCGTCGCACTCCGCCAGCCGGACCGCCTCGACCGCCGGGCCGGGACGCAGCGCCCGCACCCGCCGCAGCAGGGCCGCCACCTCCGGGCGGGCTGCGGCTCCCGGAGCGCCGGGGACGACGGCGACGAGGGCCGGCGGCGGGGTCTGCGGGCCGCGGGCGGCGGGGAGGGCGGTCATGGGCCCAGCCTGCGAGTCGCAGGTTGCGCCGGTGTTGCGCCGGCGTCACATCCGCTCCGGCGGACGCCGCACCGGCGTGCCCTTCGTCACCCGCCCCCGGGTGGCGCGGCGCAGTCTCAGAGCTCGTCGTCGTGAGCGGCCGTCTCGGTGGCGACCCACTCCAGGTAGCCCGGGCTGCCCCGGGTGACGGAGACGGCGACGATCTGCGGTTCGTCGTAGGTGTGGGCCTCGCGCAGGTAGGTCTCCAGCTCCCGGTAGCGGGCTCCGGTCGTCTTGAAGACGACCGGCCACTCCTGGTCGCGGTGGGTCTCGCCCTGCCAGCGGTAGAAGGAGGTGATCGGCGAGCCCACCTGGGCGCAGGCCGCCAGCCGCAGTTCCACCGCCCGTCCGGCCAGCTCCGCGGCCCGCTCCGGGTCGTCGGTGGTGGTGGTCACCGCCAGCACCTCGGGGGCGGGTGCCGCGCTCGCCGGGTCGGCCGTCCAGGTCATCGATGCCGCCTTCCGTGCGTTCACCGCACCGGTCGTTGTTCGTCCGCGCGCGCGGACGCGCACGCGATGCGGCGCCCCGCCGGCG
The DNA here is from genome assembly GCF_012033785.1 of Streptomyces bohaiensis. GTDB lineage: Bacteria > Actinomycetota > Actinomycetes > Streptomycetales > Streptomycetaceae > Streptomyces > Streptomyces bohaiensis. Next base: position 4,892 of record NZ_JAAVJC010000277.1, on the reverse strand, counting down.
CCCCACCGCCCGCCGCGCTCGGTTGCGGGCGGGCCGGGGCAGGTCACCATGGAGGAACGGCGCGCCACACGGCGCTTACCCCGGGAGCCGCCATGGAAGACATCAACGCGCTCGTCGACGAGCACCTGCGCCGGGCGCTGGCGGCCGAGCACGGCCGCAGCGCCCACCTCTTCCTCCACGACGGCCCGCTGCGGCAGTCGGTGATCGCGCTGCGGGACGGTACCGAGCTCGGCGAGCACGAGAGCCCGCCGGCCGCCAGTCTCCACGTGCTGCGCGGCACCGTGCGGCTCACCGACGGGGAGGCCGAACAGGAACTGACCGCGGGCGTGGTGACCGAACTGCCCCGCCACCGGCACGGCCTGCGCGCTCAAGGCCACGCCGCGGTGCTGCTGACGGCGGTCACCGCCGTCTGACCGCACGATCCGCCCGCCGGGGTCGGGGTCCCTGCCGCCGGGGTCCGTCGCGTCCCGCCGGCGTCCCGTCCCGCCGAGGTTCGTCACGTCCCGCCGGAGCCGCCGCTTCCGGAACGGGACGGCCGCTCCGGTCGTCCCGTCCGCCCCGGGCGCACCACCAGCTGTCGAAAAGGCGGGTACCCGCGCGGACCTGTCTCCGTTCGGCACCGGAACCCGGCGTGCGCCACTACGCTCACATGCCATGCCGATGGACTCCACAGGCTTTCCGGGGGACGAGGAACTGGAGTCGGTCATAGCGGAGTTGGTGCAACGCCCCGCGCTGACCGATGCGGAGCGCGGCGGGGGGCGGACCGTGCGCGGCGACCGGCCCCTGCCCCTGATCTGCGTGGTGGGGGCCGGCCGCCGCGACGTGCTGGTGCCGTTCGCGGAACGGTTCGCCACCACCCGGGACCTGGCGTTCGCCCGCGTGGACGCCGAAGCGGTGGCCGCGTCGACCCGCGACGCCGAGGGGCCGCTCCCGCCGCTGCCCCTGCTGACCGCGGCGCGCGAGAAGCTGGAACTCGACGCCTTCGGCCCGTACCACCAGCCCACCTTCGACCGCTACCGGCTGGTGGAGTGGCTGACCACCCAGCGTGTGGACCGGGAGCCGGGCGGGAACCGTCGCCGCCGCACCACCGAGATGCTGCGCCGCTGGAGCGGCCGGGGGCCGCGCACCGCCAACGACGGCTCCGGTGCCGCCACGGTCGTCGAGGACGTCCCCACCCTCCCCGCGCGGACCGCCCTGTGGCTGGTGCTGGCCGTCGCCGGCCGGCTGGGGATGCGCGTGACCGGGGTGCGCCGGCAGGCCCGCTGGCTGATGCGCCAGCCGTACGTGGTCCCGGCGCACTCGCGCGACATCCAGGGGTTCGCCGAGCGGTTGACCCTCCCCCACCGCGAGCGGGAGGACGCCTCGCAGGTCGGCAAGCTGCTCGTCCACGCGTTCCTGGAGGACCTGCGGGCCGCCTACCGCCGCCGGCACCGCCGGGTACTGCCCCGCCGCGCCGGCCTGCGGCGCACCGCCTACGTGACGCTGCTGCTCGACAACGTCACCGAGGCCAACGGCGGTTGGGAGCTGCTGCAGCTCATCAACGACGTGCGCAACGAGACCGGGGAGCACGACCCGCTGCTGGTGGTCGCGGCCGGCGCCGACTGGCCCGAGCCGCGTCCCACCGCGGACCACCCGCCCGCCGAGGCCGCGCTGGCGCTGCGCACCTGGCGGGAGAACCTGCCCCTGCGGCGACAGCGGTTCGACCGCTACGCGCGCTACCTCTGGCTGCGCGCCACTGAGCCCGCGGCCCCGCCCGCACCCCCCGTCGCCCCGCGGCGCCTGTCCCCGCGCGCCGTGCGCCACCGCGACGGTTCCGCCCCGGCGGTCACGGCCGCCGCGGAGCCACCGCCGCCGCGGCAACCGGCCGCGCCGCTGACCGGGCTGCGCGCCCGGCGCCCGCCCTACCCGGCCCGCCGGGGTGTCGGCGAGGCGGTGCTGGCCCTGCTGCTGCTGGTGGTGCTGCTCCCGCCGGCGCTCGACGTGCGCGAGAGCTGGGCCGCCGGCTGCTCCTACTTCCGCGCGGGGTTCCACGACGGGGTGGCCGTGCGGGTCGCCGAGCTCGGGCGGGGCGGCCGGACCCAGTGCGTCGGCTACAGCGACAGCGCGGTCCAGATCTTCGGCAAGAACGACCGCCTCCGCACCGCCCAGTCGGCGGTCTTCGCCCAGAACGAGACGGCGAAGCGGCTGCACGCGCAGCGCCCGGACCGACCGTTCCTCACCGTCGTCCACTTCGTCGGCCTCACCAACGAGGTGTCCCGGCCGGACACCGACCACGCCTCCGCGGAGGAGCTGGAGGGGCTGCTGCTGCGCCAGCAGGAGCAGAACCAGGTGTCGGACGTGCAGCCGCTGCTGCGGGTGGTGGTCGCCAACGGCGGGGACGGCATGGGGCACGCCGCCACGGTGGCCCGGGAGATGCTCGCCCCGCTCGCCGAGGCCGACCCCACCGTCGTGGCCGTCACCGGCATGGACCGCACGGTCGCGCAGACGGAGCAGGCGATCAGCGAACTCGGCACGGCCGGCGTGCCGGTGGTCGGCACCACCCTGACCGGCACCGGCCTGGCGGAACTCTCCCCGCTGTACTTCCAGATGGTGCCCGACAACAGCGTCCAGGCGCTGCTGGTCGCCCGGTACGCCGAGCACCTGGACGTCGAGCGACTGACCGTGCACCACCCGCCACTGGGCGCCGGGGACGGCTACGTGGAGACCCTGCTGACCGAGACCCGTGCCGAGGCGGAGGCGCGCGGCATCGAGGTGGCGGAGGAGAGCTGGGGGCGTACGCAGGGGGACAACTCGCTCTGCACGGGGCCCGACCGGTCCGGGGAGATGGTCTTCTACGTGGGCCGCGAGGCGGACTTCGCGGACTTCCTGCGCACCAGCGCGGGGGGCTGCCCGGGCGGCCGCGCGCAACTGCCCGTGATCGTGGCCGGCGACTCCGTCTCCCGCTTCGTCGCCCAGCCCGAGCGCCGCACCAACTCCGCGCTGGCGGGGGTGCCGGTCTCCTATGTCGGCCTGGGAGCGCTGGTCACCCTCGCCGGGGACCCGTGCCGCCGCGGCGAGGTGCCCGACGGCACCCCCGGCGGGACACCGCTGAACGCGTTCTGCACCGGGTTCTCACGGCTGCACCCCGAGGCGTCGGACCCCGGGGGCGGCGGCGCGGTGCCGTGGCCGGCCGAGCGCAGCGGCGTCGCCTACGACACCGCCGGCATGCTGATCGGCGCCGTCGGCGAACTGCACCGGCCGCCGACCGCCGGCACCGCCGCCCGGCCCCCGCACCGGGGCGCGGTCGCGCAGCACCTGCGGGAGTCGGTCTTCCAGGGCGCCACGGGCGCCGTCGACTTCCGCACCTCGCGCATCGGCAACGAGCGCAACCTGGCCGTGCTGACCCTGGAGGACATCTCGGACATCGAGGCGCAGCCCGTTTGCTCCTTCCTCATCGGGACGCTCGCGCCGGGGCGCACGGGCGCCCCGGAGACGGGCTGCCCCCGCTGACAGCGTGGGAGCGACCCCGCGCCAGCCCCGCGGCGCCGGGCGTTGCCGGGGACGTTCGGACACCACCCGGGACGAGGGCGCCCCTCCGCCGTGCGGCCGGCCGCACCTGACGCCGCGAGCCGATCCGACGCGAGGTCTCCCCCACGCCCCGAGGGCGCGCCCACGCCGACCGGGGCGCCCCGCCCGTGCCACCGCGGGCGGGACGCGGGGCGTCAGCGGGGCCCGTCGCCCGATCGTGTGGCACGGGAGGGGTGCACGGCTGACGAGCGATGGCTCGCGTGGCCCCAACTGCCGCTCCGACGGGCCCATATGGCGCATCGGGAGACGGCGGCCCGGCCACCTCGACCCCCGCGGGACGGTGGGGCGGTACGGCGCCGGGCCCGGGACAGGGTTGACTTTCCCCATGAACAACGATGCGGACAACGGGGCCGCACCGAGTGGGGGTTCGGGGCGCCGTCGGGGAGGTCATCTCACCGACTGCGCGCTGATCGGCCCCGGCGGGGCGGCAGGCCGGGGCGAGGCGCAGGACACGCGCCCCGACGTGCTGGTGCTGGGGGGCACGGGGAAGACCGGCCGGCGGGTCGCCGGGCGGTTGCGCGCGATGCGGCTGCGGGTGCGGGTCGGTTCCCGGGCGGCGGCGACGGCGCCTTTCGACTGGCGGGAGCCCGCCGGCTGGCCGGCGACGCTGGCCGGCGTACGGGCGGTGTACGCGGCGTACGCGCCGGACCTCAGCGACCCGGAAGCGCCGGAGCGACTGGGCGCGCTGGCACGGGCGGCCACGGCGGCGGGAGCGGAACGGTTGGTGCTGCTCTCCGGACGCGGCATGAGCAGCGCCGCGCGGGCGGAGGAGGCGGTGGTCGCCGCCCTGCGCGGTTCCGGCACCACCTGGACGATGCTGCGGGGGTGCTGGTTCGCGCAGAACTTCTCGGAGGACTTCCTGCTGCCCGAGGTGCTGCGCGGCACGGTGTCGCTGCCCGCGGGCGAGGTGGCGGAGCCCTTCCTGGACCTCGCCGACCTGGCCGATGTCGCGGTGGCGGCGCTGACCGGCCCCGGTCACGCCGAGCAGGTGTACACGCTGTCCGGGCCGCGGGCGCTGACGTTCCGGGAGGCGGTGGCGGAGATCGGCTGGGCGACGGGCCGCGAGGTGCGTTACCGCCCGATGTCCCGCGCCGCATACCAGGCGGAGCTGATCGCCCGGGGCGTCGGCCGGGTGGAGGCGGCCGCCGCGATGGTGACGCTGCGCGAGACGCTGGACGGCTCGTGCTCCGCCCCGGCCGACGGCGTGGAGCGGGCGCTGGGCCGCCCGCCGCGGGACTTCTCGGAGTACGTGCGGCGGACGGCGGCCACCGGGGCGTGGGACGAGGAGTGACGCCCCGCCCGCGGCTGCGCGGCCGGGGCGGGGC
>NZ_JAAVJC010000276.1 GCF_012033785.1 Streptomyces bohaiensis | reverse complement strand
GGAAGGCCCCGCACCATGCCCGCCGTGCCCACTCCCGGCCCCGCCGCCGACCCGACTCCCCCGCCGACCCCCCCGCACGCCGACGCTGCCCCGGTGCCCGACAGCAGCGCCGGAACCGGCGCGTGGTGCACCACCGCCAGCCCCGAGACGGCCCGGGTCAGCGCCACGTACAGCCGGCGCAACCCCGTCCGCTCGTCCGGCTCTGCCGCGACGATCCCCGCCGGCTCCGCCACCACCACGTAGTCGTACTCCAGGCCCTTCGCCAGCGACGCCGCGACCAGGGTCAACCGGCGGCCCGCGCTGGTCTCCTCACCCGGCGACAGGTACGGCAGCCCCGCCGCCTCCAGCGCCTCCGACAGCTCGGGCAGCGCCGCGTCCGCGGCGATCAGCCCCACCGACCCCTCGTGGGTGAGCGCGTCCCGACAGGCGGCCACCGCCCGCCGCGGCAGCTCCTCCGGCGCGGACGCCGCCAGGATCTCCAGCGATCCTGCCGACTCCCGGACCGAGGTCGCCTCCGACAGCTCCGGCGCGATCGCCGGCAGCAATCGGGAGGCGTACGCGATGACCTGCCGCGGTACGCGGAACCCTTCCGTCAGCTCGCTCACCGCCGCCTCCGGCTTCCCCAGATGCGTCAGCGCCTCCTCCCAGCCGCCCGTCGCCCAGGGCGTGGTGCCCTGCGCCAGGTCGCCCAGCACGGTGGCCGACCCCGTGGAGCACCGGCGTCCCACCGCCCGGTACTGCATCGGGGAGAGATCCTGCGCCTCGTCCAGCACCACGTGGCCCAGCGACGGCGTCCGCTCGACCAGGTCGCGCGCCTCGTCGACCAGCACGGCGTCCGCCGCCGACCACTTCGCGGACCGCACGCCGCGCGCCGGCTTCTCCCACAGCAGCAGCCGCTGCTCCTCCTCCGACAGCACCCCCGACGCCTGCTCCGCCAGGAACGCCGCGTCCGACAGCAGCCGCAGCACCACCTTCGCGGGATCGACCACCGGCCACACCGCCTTCACCAGCGCCTTCACCGGAGCGCTCCGTGCCACCGCCGCCTGCACCCGGTCGTCCGGCGCCTCCCCGGAACGTTCCATCCGCACCAGCACCGCGTGCGCGATCCGCTGCGGCAGCGCCTCACCGGCCGCGCCGTACCGGATCTCCCGGTCCAGCAGCTCGCGCACCAGTTCCTCGATCTCGTGCGCCGGGACCCGCCACGTCCGCGAGCCGCGCACCAGCACCAGCGGCTCGGTCGGCATGCTCACCCCCGCGCGCACCGCGCGCCGCAGCACCTCCGCCATCCGGGCGTCGCCCTTCAGCAGCGCCACCGCCGGCGTGTCCACCGCCCGCACCTCGACGTGCGCCACCAGGTCCGCGACGGTCGACTGCCGCACCTCCAGCTCGCCCAGCGCCGGCAGCACCTGCTCGATGTACCGCAGGAACGACGCGTTCGGGCCGACCACCAGCGTCCCGCTGCGCGCCAACCGCTCCCGGTGCGCGTACAGCAGGAACGCCACCCGGTGCAGCCCCACCGCGGTCTTGCCGGTGCCCGGCGCACCCTGCACGCACAGCGTCGTCCCCAGCGGCGACCGGACGATGGCGTCCTGCTCCGGCTGGATCGTCGCCACGATGTCCCGCATGGGGCCGACGCGCGGCCGCTCGATCTCCCGCTGGAGCAGCGCGGAACCGGCCGCCGTGCCGGCGCCGCGCGCCCGCTCCTCGTCGGTGAGGTGGGTCAGGTGCTCGTCCTCGTAGGCGGTGAGGCTCCCGCCGTCGTACCCGAAGCGGCGCCGCAGCTCCACACCCTGGGGATCGGACGGCGAGGCCCGGTAGAAGGGCTGCGAGACGGGGGCCCGCCAGTCGATGACCATCGGGTCGCCCTCGGCGTCGTGGACGTGGCGGCGGCCGATGTAGAACCGGGTGCCGCTCTCACTCTCCGCGTCGAGCGGGTGCCGGTAGTCCAGCCGGCCGAAGAACAACGGGGTGTCGACGAGGTCTGCCAGCGACTTGATGCGCTGCTCGATCTCCCCGCGCAGCACCTCGGCGTTGACCCAGTTCGCGGTCACGTCGCGGATGTCCAGCGACTCGGCGTCGTGCCGCATGGCGCGCAACGCCGTCCGGGAGGCCGCGAGGTGGGCGCGCTCGGTGCGCAGCGGGTCCGCGGCGTCGACGTGCCGCCCATGGGCCGGGGCAGCGTCGGCGTGCGGGGGGGTCGGCGGGGGAGTCGGGTCGGCGGCGGGGCCGGGAGTGGGCACGGCGGGCATGGTGCGGGGCCTTCCGGGAGGTCACGCGGCAGCGCCGCCGGCCCGGATCGGGGCGGCGGTCGGCACAGCGTCGACAGCGAGTGGGTGCCGACCGGTTGCCGTGCGGTCGGCGCCTCCCCGGCACGGCGGGCACGGAGGGCAGCAGAGCACGGGAGCCTAGGGCGGACACCGTGCGCCGTGCAACCGGATTGCGGCGGCGGGGCGCGGGCCGGGCGCGGCGGGGTGCGGTGTCCGGCGGCGGGCCCGGCCCGGGGCGCGGGCGTTGGTAGGCCGCGGGTGCCGGGGGCCGTCCCCGCGCCCTGCGGGCAGGGCGCCCGTCGGGCCGCCGCCGGGTCAGCCTGCGATCGGCCCGCTGAGCATGCGGCACTCCGCCACTGCAGCGCCGAGCTTCTCCCACCAGTGGTGATGACGCCGGTACACCTCGGCGTCCCGCCCCGCGAGCATCGCGGCCAGCCGCTCCGCCTCCGCCGACAGCTCGCGCCACGTCGCCGGCGGCAGCGACCGGAAGGCGTACCCCTCGACGCCTCCGCCGGTCGCCCGCCACACACCGGCCACCCGGCCGTCGACCAGCAGCGTCGGCAGCAGGTCCCCGTTGGCCCGCGTCACCGCGGTGCGGTACTCGGGGGGCAGCAGCCGCGACCGGTCGGCGTGGGCCAGCAGCACGTTGTCCCACATCCCGAGCAGCCGCGCTGGGGCGGGCGCGTCCCCGGGCGGTCGCGGCGCGCCCGGCACGTCGTACAGCGCCGGCCGGTGCTCGCCGCCCGACTCCACCACCTCCTCGCCCAGCGCCGCCAGCGCCTCCCGAACCCGGCCGCGCGGGATCAGCGAGAACTGCGCGATGTCGGCGACAGAGGCCGGTCCGTACCCGGCGAGGTAGCGGTGGACCAGCCGCGGCAACGCGGCGCCGGCCGCGTTCTCGTCCAGCGCCGGAGGCGCTGCCGCAGCGCGGTACACCGGGCGCGGCCCGAACGACCAGGCGGCATCGACGGCCGGCTCGTGGACCAGCGTCGCGACCGCCCGCAGCGTCCGCCACAGCGCCGCCCGGGCGGCCGTCGGCGCGTTCCCGGCCAACCAGCCGTCCACCTCGGCCGTGGTCCGCGGTACCGAGGCGAACGCCAGCAGGCCGGGCACGAGTGCCTCCGCCTCGGCCGGAGCCATGCCCGTCTCCCGGAACCGGCGGTCGTAGCGCGCGCCGCGCAGCACCGGCTGCACAGCGGACCGCAGGAACGGATAGTCCTCGGCGCGCGCCGCGTGCAGGGTCATCCGCAGCAGCGTCGCCTTGACGACGGAGCCGTCGCGGAACGCCGCGTCCAGCGCGGCGGGGTCGAACCCGGAGACGCGGTTCCACAGGGCGAGGTACGGCGAGGCCGGGTGCTGCGCCTGCAGGGCGAGCAGCCGCCCCACGGCGTCGGTGACGGGGAGTGGCTCCCGGGCCAACAGCAGCTGACGGGCGAGGGTGGCGCGGTTCAGTTCGGCGGGTGTCGCGGTCACCCGGGCATCATCACACCCGCCGGGCGACACCCGCCCGGCCCAGCTCTCTCCCACGGGGCCCCGCGCCGCGGTGGGCGGTCCCAGCTGCCGTGCGCCCGGCAGGGCCTCCGGCGCACGGCCCGTGCCCCGGTGTTCCGCACCGCCGACACGGTCCCGCCGCGAGCCTCGGTCGGAGGTCCTTGCGGGGTCGGCCCCCGACGAGTGGGCCGGACGCGTCGGGGACGGGTCGGGGGCGACCGGTACCTGGGTCCGACCTGAGCGGTACCAGAGGTGGGACCTTGGACCGATGCGCCCGAGGTACTCGCGGGCGGACAGTGGAGCCATGGCTACCACGACGTTCACCCCAGGTCCCCGCTCCTCCGCCCACGGCGCCACCGCCCTCAGCTCGCTCACCGCGCAGGCCGCCGGTCTGGTCGGCCAGGACGCGGAGGCAGCCGGGTCGCAAGCACGCCGCGGCCGCTTCGGCGGGGTGCTCCACACCGCTCGCGTCCTCGCCGGTGTCGTCACCGATGTCGTCCTCCTCGGCCGCACCGATCCGGGCGACGGTCCCGACGCCACGTCCACCACCCGCGTCCCCGCCGCCCGCGGCCCGGCCGCGGGCTGACACGGCCGGGGCAGAGGCGGGCTCGGGCCAGCACGCTCCCGGGGCGGTCCCGGGAGCGGTGGGCCACCGACCCACCTGCTTGTGCCCTGTCAGGGGCACGCGCTGTGGGAGCGGGAGCGGGAACGCGGCGCGGAGAGCGTTCGCGTGGCTCTCCGACCCGAACAGCGCGCCCGCCGCTCACCTCGCTTCCGGGGATCGGCCGAGCCGCCGTTCACGGGCGTCTGCCGTCGCCGAAGCCGCGGCGGAGCGCGAAGCCCAGGGTGACGGCGGCGATCAGGCCGCCGGCCCCGACGAGGCCGAGGGCCAGTTGCTCCCGGCCCTCGAGGCGGAACGCCTGCACCAGCGCGAGCGCACCGGCCAGGGCAGCGACAGCGACGAAGAGGCGAAGCCAGGTCAGCGGTGCCACGGCGACTCCTGTCGTGGAGGGGTGTCCCAGCAGATACCCACGCCTCTGCACGCGTAGCCGAACCCCGTCGGGTTCCGGCCGCCGGCGGGCACACCTTGTCAGTGCTGAACCAGCCCGACCTGCTCCGGGGCGACGGTGTCCACGGTGGCAGGACGGGCCGAGCGGTACTTACCCAGGAGCGCCCGGCTGTGATGCGGTGCAGTGCTCCTCAGCGTGGGCCGCGGCGGGTTGAATGAGCTCGCTCACCACCTCGACAGCCTCGTCCTCGTCCTTCGGATACATGCTGACCACCGACACGTAGTACGGGTCGAGCTCGCCGTCGAACGGGCACTGGGCCACGGCCCCCGCAGCTCCCGGCCATGCCCGAGCCTCGAAATCGCCCTCTACCGCGACGCTCTCCCGCCCCGGATCGCCACGCATCGCGTACGACTGCCACGGTGGCGTTTCGATGTCGCCGTGAACATCGAAATGGCCGGAGACAAGCAGGACGGGGACTCGGTCGACCAGGTACTGGCACGTAAATGATCCGTACCGCTCGGAGTCTTGCTCGGATTGCTGTCGCTCCTCGATTCTCTCGCCAGGAGGGAAAAGCTTGTCGAGCTCTACACCCGGCATTTCGATGCCGCACAAGCTCTCGGGTACGTCGTAGCTTCGCGACTGCTCGACCTCGCCGTCGTCTCCTCTGGAACAAGCGGTCGAACTCATCAACAGGGCGATGCATGCGACGCTGAATATCCGGACCCTCTCAGTCAATTGCTGGATCCCTTCACTCGTCCCGCCAGGTACTGATCGTTGGCTGCTGCCCGGGCAGTGTCCTTGAGGGCTTCGGCGTCGACGTGATCGGGGATTTCATCACCATAGATGCGTGCCAGTGCTCTGTCCACGCTAGTCGCGGCAACCGCCTCCTGCTGTACCCCGGAGTCGTACCTCACTTCGGCGCGCTTGTTGTCCGCGTTGATTTTTCTTTCCTCCTCGAGGTCCTTGTAGAGTGCTGCGTTGATTTCGTCGAAGATCTTGGCGGTGGCGGTTCCTGCGAAAGGAATATCCTTGGTGGCGGTGTCGGAGATGGTGTTGAGGCCTCGCTCGCTCCATTTCTTCCAGGTTTTGAGGCCCTCTTCGTCTATCATTTCATTATGCGCAGACGTGGCCCGGGATTCCGCCATGATGCCGGCAGTAATAGAACCTGGTGTAACCGCTCTCGCCAAGGCGGAATTCGTTTCCTGTTCGTATCGCTCGTTGCTGAGAACCTGTTCGACGGCGAGTCCGGTCTGGGCGCTGGAGGCGCCTTCGATGGCGGCGAAGGCGTCCTTGTCGAGGGCGAGTTGGTAGAGCAGTCGTTCGGTGTTGGGGAGGTCGGCGCGGGGGAGGTCGGGGCGGTTGGGGATGTCGCTGTAGTCGCCGAGGGTGGTGTGGATGACGGCGATGTGTTCGGCGGTGATGGTGCCGATGCGTGAGGCGCGGTAGGCGTGGTCGGCCTTG
>NZ_JAAVJC010000275.1 GCF_012033785.1 Streptomyces bohaiensis | reverse complement strand
GCACGGCGCTGAGCGGCCACGACGGCGCACCCCCGGTCCACGCCCCGGCCCGGGGACCGCGCGGCGACCGCGGCCCGACCGCCGGGCGACGCCGCCACGAACGCCGCGCGAACGATCGGGCGAAGCCCCCGAGCGGCGGCGTACGCCGGGGCGCGGCATGGTGGAACATCGAGGTCAGCGTCATCGGGGACCACGTGGCGAGCGGGTAATTCCGGGCGCGCGCCACGGGGGTAGGCTCGGTCGAGCCTCGGCGGGAGCAGTCCGATCCCCCGTCATCACGGGCCCGCACCGCGGGCCCGGCAACCACCGCGGAGAGGAGCCCTGACGCAGGGTGAGCACCACGCCTTCCACTTCCACGTTCGACTGGAGCGAGCAGGACGAGCGGGCCGTCGACACGGTCCGGGTCCTGGCGATGGACGCCGTCCAGAAGGTCGGCAACGGGCACCCGGGGACCGCGATGAGCCTCGCCCCGGCCGCCTACCTGGTCTTCCAGCAGCTGATGCGGCACGACCCCACCGACCCGGACTGGACGGGCCGCGACCGGTTCGTGCTGTCCGTCGGTCACACCAGCCTCACCCTCTACATCCAGCTGTACCTGTCGGGCTACGGCCTGGAGCTGGAGGACCTGAAGGCGTTCCGCACCTTCGAGAGCAAGACCCCCGGCCACCCCGAGGTCAAGCACACCACCGGTGTCGAGACCACCACGGGGCCGCTGGGCCAGGGCATCGGCAACGCCGTGGGCATGGCCATGTCCGCCCGCTACGAGCGCGGTCTCTTCGACCCGGACGCCGCGCCGGGGACCTCCCCGTTCGACCACACCATCTGGGTGTTCGCCGGCGACGGCTGCCTCCAGGAAGGCGTCTCCGCGGAGGCCGCCTCCCTCGCGGGCCACCAGAAGCTCGGCAACCTCGTGCTGCTGTGGGACGACAACCACATCTCCATCGAGGGCGACACCGAGACGGCCGTCTCCGAGGACGTCCTGGCGCGCTACGAGGCGTACGGCTGGCACGTGCAGCGCGTCCCGCAGGCCGACAACGGCGACCTCGACCCCGCCGCACTGCGGCTGGCGCTGCTCGCGGCGCAGGCCGAGACCGGCCGCCCGTCGATCATCGCCGCGCGGTCGATCATCGCCTGGCCCGCGCCGAACGCGCAGAACACCGAGGCCGCCCACGGCTCGGCGCTCGGCGACGAGGAGGTCGCCGCCACCAAGCGCCTGCTGGGCTTCGACCCCGAGCAGAACTTCCAGGTCGACCCCGAGGTGCTGGCGCACGCCCGCAAGGTCATCGACCGCGGCCGCGCCGCGCACGCCGAGTGGGACGAGCGGCTCGCCGCCTGGCGCGAGGCCAACCCCGAGCGCGCCGCGGAGTTCGACCGCATCCGCGCCGAGAAGCTGCCGGACAACTGGGAGGACGCGCTGCCGTCCTTCGAGCCCGGCAAGGCCGTCGCCACCCGCAAGGCCTCCGGCGAGGTGCTGAAGAAGCTCGGCGCCGTCATCCCGGAGCTGTGGGGCGGTTCCGCCGACCTCGCGGGCTCCAACAACACCACGATCGACGCCGACAGCTCGTTCCTCCCGGAGGGGAACCCGCTGCCGAACGCCGACCCCTACGGCCGCACGGTGCACTTCGGCATCCGCGAGCACGCCATGGGCTCGGCGATGAACGGCATCGCGCTGCACGGCAACACCCGCATCTACGGCGGCACCTTCCTGGTGTTCTCCGACTACATGCGGCCCGCGGTGCGGCTCGCCGCGCTGATGCGCGTGCCGGTCACCTACGTGTGGACGCACGACTCCATCGGCCTGGGCGAGGACGGCCCCACCCACCAGCCGGTGGAGCAGCTGACCGCGCTGCGCGCCATCCCCGGACTGAACATGGTCCGGCCCGCGGACGCCAACGAGACCGTGATCGCCTGGCGCGAGATCATGCGCCGCCACAACGCCGCGCCCGCGCCGCACGGCCTGGCGCTGACCCGGCAGAACGTTCCGACCTACGCCGCCAACGAGGACACCGTCCGCGGCGGTTACGTCCACACCGAGGCCGAGGGCGGCGACCCGCGGCTGGTGCTGATCGCCACCGGTTCCGAGGTCCAGCTGGCCGTCGCGGCCCGCGAGACGCTGCAGGCGGAGGGCGTCCCCACGCGCGTCGTGTCGATGCCGTGCGTCGAGTGGTTCGAGGAGCAGGATCAGGCGTACCGCGACACCGTGCTGCCCCCGTCGGTGCGGGCGCGTGTCGCCGTCGAGGCCGGCATCGGCCTCACGTGGTACCGGTGGATCGGCGACGCCGGCCGGGTGGTGTCGCTGGAGCACTTCGGTGCCTCCGCCGACTACCAGACGCTGTACCGCGAGTTCGGCATCACCGAGGAAGCCGTGGCGCAGGCCGCCCGGGAATCCCTCGCCGCCGCACAGGGCTGAGCTGACCACACACGACCGAGCAGGAGTTGCGATTCCCATGACAGAAGCACTCAAGCGGCTCTCCGAGGAGGGTGTCGCGATCTGGCTGGACGACCTGTCCCGCCGGCTCATCACCTCGGGCGACCTCGGCGAACTGCTCGACCAGAGCTACGTGGTCGGGGTCACCACCAACCCGGCGATCTTCCAGAAGGCGATCTCCGCCGGGGAGGGCTACGAGCGGCAGATCAGTGAACTCGCCGTGCGCGGCGTCTCCGTGGAGGAGGCCCTGCGCATGATCACCACCGCCGACGTGCGGGACGCCTGCGACGTCCTGCACCCGGTGTTCGAGGTGACCGGCGGCCGCGACGGCCGGGTCTCCATCGAGGTCGACCCCCGGGTCGCCCACGACGCCGAGGCCACCGCCGCCGAGGCCAAGCAGCTGGCCTGGCTGGTGGACCGCCCCAACACCCTCATCAAGATCCCGGCCACCCGGGCCGGGCTCCCCGCCATCACCGAGACCGTCGCCCAGGGGATCAGCGTCAACGTCACGCTGATCTTCTCGCTGGAGCGGTACCGCGAGGTGATGGACGCCTACCTCACCGGCCTGGAGCAGGCGGACGCCAAGGGCCTGGACATCTCGCGCATCCACTCGGTGGCGTCGTTCTTCGTCTCCCGCGTGGACACCGAGATCGACAAGCGGCTCGACGCGCTGGGCACCGAGGAGGCGACCGCGCTGCGCGGCAAGGCCGCCCTCGCCAACGCCCGGCTCGCCTACCAGGCGTACGAGCAGGTCACCGCCTCGGACCGCTGGCGGGCGCTGCTCGCCAAGGGCGCCAACGCCCAGCGGCCGCTGTGGGCCTCGACCGGCGTCAAGGACCCGGCATACCCGGACACCCTCTACGTCACCGAGCTGGTGGCGCCCGGCACCGTCAACACCATGCCGGGGGCGACGCTGGAGGCCACCGCCGACCACGGCGAGATCACCGGCAACACGGTGAGCGCCGAGGGCGAGGAGGGGTACGCCCGTGCCCGGGCCGAGCTCGACGCGCTGGGCCGGGTCGGCGTCTCCTACGACGAGGTCGTCCAGCTGCTGGAGGACGAGGGCCTGGAGAAGTTCGAGACGGCCTGGAACGAACTGCTGGCCTCCACCAAGGCCGAACTGGACCGGCTCTCACCGAAGAAGGGCTGACAACACCAGTGAGCAGCCACTCCACGGGAGGACAGGGCGGCGACCCCGCCCTGTCCAACCCGTTGCGCGACCCCCAGGACCGGCGCCTGCCGCGGATCGCGGGCCCCTCCGGCCTGGTCATCTTCGGCGTGACCGGTGACCTCTCCCGCAAGAAGCTGATGCCGGCCGTCTACGACCTGGCCAACCGGGGGCTGCTGCCCCCGGGTTTCTCCCTGGTCGGGTTCGCCCGACGGGACTGGGCCGACGAGGACTTCGCCAAGGTCGTGCACGACGCGGTCAAGGAGCACTCCCGCACGCCCTTCCGTGAGGAGGTATGGCGGCAGCTCTCCGAGGGGATGCGGTTCGTCCCCGGCGTCTTCGACGACGACGAGGCGTTCGAGCGGCTGCGGGAGACCATCAACACGCTCGACCAGGAGCGGGGCACCAGCGGCAACTTCGCGTTCTACCTGTCGGTGCCGCCGAAGTTCTTCCCGACGGTCGTGCGGCAGCTGAAGAAGCACGAGCTCTCCCAGCCGCCGGAGGGCAGTTGGCGCCGGGCGGTCATCGAGAAGCCGTTCGGCCACGACCTGGCCTCCGCGCAGGAGCTGAACCGCACCGTGCACGGGGTCTTCCCCAACCACGAGGTCTTCCGGATCGACCACTACCTCGGCAAGGAGACGGTCCAGAACATCCTGGCGCTGCGGTTCGCCAACACGATGTTCGAACCGCTCTGGAACCGCGGCTACGTCGACCACGTGCAGATCACGATGGCCGAGGACATCGGCATCGGCGGCCGCGCCGGCTACTACGACGGCATCGGCTCCGCCCGGGACGTCATCCAGAACCACCTGCTCCAGCTGCTGGCGCTGACGGCGATGGAGGAGCCCGCCTCGTTCGACGCCAAGGCGCTGGTCACGGAGAAGCTCAAGGTGCTGCGCGCCGTGCGGCTCCCCGCCGACCTGGCGCGGCACACCGTGCGCGGTCAGTACGGCGCGGGCTGGCAGGGCGGCGAGCGGGTCCTGGGCTACCTGGAGGAGGACGGCATCGACCCCGAGTCGGTGACCGACACCTACGCGGCGCTGAAGCTGGAAATCGACAACCGCCGCTGGGCGGGTGTGCCGTTCTACCTGCGGACCGGCAAGCGGCTCGGGCGCCGTGTCACGGAGATCGCGGTGGTCTTCCAGCGCGCCCCGTACTCGCCGTTCGACGCCACCGACACCCGGGAGCTGAACAACAACGCCCTGGTGATCCGGGTGCAGCCGGACGAGGGCGTGACGCTGCGGTTCGGGTCGAAGGTCCCGGGCACCCAGATGGAGATCCGCGACGTCACCATGGACTTCGCCTACGGCGAGTCGTTCACGGAGTCCTCCCCCGAGGCGTACGAACGGCTGCTGCTGGACGTGCTGCTCGGTGACGCCAACCTCTTCCCCCGGCACCAGGAGGTGGAGCGGTCCTGGGAGATCCTCGACCCGGTCGAGGAGTTCTGGGCCGCGCAGGGCAAGCCGGAGCCCTACATCGCCGGCACCTGGGGCCCGGAGGCCGCGGACGACATGCTCGCTCGGGACGGACGGAGTTGGCGGCGGCCATGAAGATCGATCTCACGGACACGACGTCCGGCCAGATCAACGCGGCGCTCATGAAGGCCCGGCGGGCCACCGGCTCGCCGGCCGTCGGCATGGTGCTGACGCTGGTCCTGGTCACGGACGAGGGCAACCACTACGACGCGCTGCGTGCGGCCAGCGAGGCGTCGAAGGAGCACCCCTCACGCATCCTGGTCGTGGTGCGGCGCCCGGGGCGGTCGCCCCGGGACCGCGCCCGCGCCCGCATGGACGCCGAGGTGCGCGTCGGCGGCGAGACGGGCGCCGGGGAGACCGTGCTGCTGCGGCTCCACGGCGAGCTCGCCGCGCACTCCTACAGCGCGGTGCTGCCGCTGCTGCTGCCGGACGCCCCGGTGGTGGTGTGGTGGCCGGAGGACGCGCCGGAGCGGCCCGCCTCCGACCCGCTGGGCGCACTCGCGCAGCGCCGGATCACCGACATGGCGGCCGCCGAGGACCCGGTGGCGTGCCTGGCCCGGCGCGAGGCGGGGTACGCCCCCGGCGACACCGACCTCGCCTGGACCCGGATCACCCCGTGGCGCAGCATGCTCGCCTCGGCGCTGGACCAGCGGCACGCCCCGGTGACGGGCGCGGTCGTCGAGGGCGAGGAGTACAACCCCAGCACCGAGCTGCTGGCGCTGTGGCTCGCCGACCGTCTCGGTGTCCCGGTCCGGCGGGTGCTCTCCGCCGGACCGGGCATCACCGCGGTCCGGCTGCACACCGCCGACGGCGAGATCTGCCTGGACCGTCCCGACGGGTCGCTGGCGGAGCTGGCCGTCCCCGGTCAGCCCGAGCGGCACGTCGCCCTGCACCGGCGGGACACCGCCGAGCTGATCGCGGAGGAGCTGCGGCGGCTGGACCCGGACGAGGCGTACGCCTCGGCGCTCCGGTTCGGGGTGGCACGGCTGGAGCACCTGCCGGCGGCTCAGGCCGCAGCGGCGAGTGACGGCGGCAAGGACGACGGCGAGGACGACGGCGACGGGCCGACTGAGGCCGCCTCCGGCGGCGAGGTCGACGGAGGCGCGAAGCCCGCCGGGCGGGCGCGCGCGGGCCGGGCCCGCTCCGCCAAGGCGGGACGGGCCGGCAAGGGCGGCGC
>NZ_JAAVJC010000274.1 GCF_012033785.1 Streptomyces bohaiensis | reverse complement strand
GGGGTAAGGCTCCCTGTAGACGACAGGGTTGATAGGCCAGATATGGAAGCCCAGTAATGGGTGGAGTTGACTGGTACTAATAGGCCGAGGGCTTGTCCATAGTTGCTTGCGTCCACTGTGTGGTTCCCGGATAACAAACGGTTTCCGGTGAACCAGTTTCTTCAACTGAAGAGTGTGCTTGTTCGCTAGAGCTGTTTTGGTGACCTCGTTCGCGAGGTGCATCCGAAAGAGTTTCGGTGGTCATGGCGAGAGGGAAACGCCCGGTTACATTTCGAACCCGGAAGCTAAGCCTTTCAGCGCCGATGGTACTGCATGGGGGACCGTGTGGGAGAGTAGGTCGCCGCCGAACAATCTTTGAGGGGCTGTTGCCCCCAGCGTTCATGCGCTGGGGGCAACAGCCCCTTTTTTGTGTGCCCTCGGCGGTCTGCCGTTGGGCGAATGCCGTTGCACGGAATGTGGTGCGTCGGCAGAGAAGTCAGGAGCCACCCCATGTCCCATGCACACGACGACAACCGCCGCGACGATCGCGGCAGCCGGCCCAGCGGGCGCGACCACGGTGACGGCCGTGGATACCAGCGCCGCGACGACCGTCCCCGCGGCCCGCGCCGTGACGACGACCGCCCTTCCTACCGGAGGGACGATGACCGTGGCGGGTTCCGTCGCGATGGTGACCGGCCCTCCTACAACCGGGATCGTGACGACCGTGGTCCTCGTGGCCCGCGCCGTGACGGTGACCGGCCCGCGTTCCGTCGTGACGACCGGCCCAGTGGCCCGCGTCGGGACGACCAGCGCGGCGGCGGCTTCCGCCGTGACGGCGACCGCCCCGCCTACAACCGGGATCGCGACGACCGCGGCCCCCGCGGGCCGCGCCGAGACGACGACCGGCCGTCGTTCCGCCGTGACGACGACCGGCCCGCGTACAAGCGCGACCGTGACGACCGTGGACCCCGCGGCCCGCGCCGTGACGGTGACCGGCCGTCGTTCCGCCGGGACGACGACCGTGGCGGGTTCCGTCGCGATGGTGACCGGCCCGCGTACAACCGGGACCGTGACGACCGCGGCCCCCGTGGCCCGCGCCGTGACGGTGACCGGCCGTCGTTCCGTCGTGACGACCGGCCCAGTGGCCCGCGTCGGGACGACCAGCGCGGCGGCGGCTTCCGCCGTGACGGCGACCGCCCCGCCTACAACCGGGATCGTGACGACCGTGGTCCCCGCGGCCCGCGCCGTGACGACGACCGGCCGTCGTTCCGCCGTGACGGTGACCGGCCCTCCTACAACCGCGACCGTGACGACCGCGGCCCCCGTGGCCCGCGCCGTGACGGTGACCGGCCGTCGTTCCGCCGTGACGACCGGCCCAGTGGCCCGCGTCGGGACGACCAGCGCGGCGGCAGCTTCCGCCGTGACGGCGACCGCCCCGCCTACAACCGGGACCACGACGACCGCGGCCCCCGCGGTGGCGGTCGTTCCTACGGGCGTGACGGCGGCGACCGGCGGGACGACTACCGGGGCGACCGGTCGCGCGAGCAGGTCCGGCGACTGCCGATCCCGCCGGAGGTCACCGGCGAGGAGATCGACCCCGACGTCCGCCAGGAGCTGATGACCCTCCCCAAGACGCTGGCCGACGACGTCGCGCGCAACCTGGTGATGGTCGCCCAGCTCCTCGACGAGGACCCCGAAGCCGCCTACGGGCACGCGAAGGTCGCCCTGCGGCTCGCCTCCCGCGTCGGCGCCGTCCGGGAGGCCGCCGGGTTCGCCGCGTACGGCGTCGCCAAGTACGCCGAGGCGCTGGCCGAGTTCCGTGCCGCGCGACGGATGTCGGGCTCCTCCCACCTGTGGCCCGTGATGGCCGACTGCGAACGAGGGCTGGGCCGACCCGAGCGGGCACTGGCCATGGCCGGAGAGCCCGAGGTGACCCGGCTGGACAAGGCGGGACAGGTCGAGATGCGGCTCGTGGCGGCAGGCGCGCGGCGCGACATGGGTCAGGCCGAGGCCGCCGTGGTGACGCTGCAGAGCCCTGAGCTGGCCTCCACCTCCTCGCAGCCCTGGACGGCGCGGCTCCGGTACGCCTACGCCGACGCGCTGCTGGCCGTGGGCCGCGAGCAGGAGGCCCGCGAGTGGTTCGCCCGCACGCTGGAGGCCGACCAGGCCGGTGCCACCGACGCCTCCGACCGACTGGCCGAGCTGGACGGTGTCACCTTCATCGACGCGCTGGACGACTCCTCGCAGGAGGAGAACGCCGACGACGACGGCCGTGCCGCCGCCGATCGCGACGACCGTGACGACCGCGACGCCGACGAGCGTGAGCTCGACGCCGCGGACGACCAGGCGGACGAGGACTGGCCGGTGCCCGGCACGTCCACCGCCGGCGCGGACGAGGACACCGACGAGGCCGACGAGGAGGCCCGGACCGAGGCCGAGGACCGGCCGTCGGCCGCGGTCGACAGCGACCAGCCGACCGACACCGCGGTCACGGAGCTGCCCGCCCCCGACGGCGGTGCGACGACCGAGGAGCGCGTGGACGCGGAGGGCGCCGTGACCGACACCGAGCGGGGCGTCGCCTCCGCCGGCTGAGCGGCCGCACCACCGCACCGCCTGTGGTGACCGAGGGGCCGGGTACGGACAGCAACTGTCCGTACCCGGCCCCTCGGGCTGTCCGGGGGTCTCACCGGTGGTCGGCGGCTGTGATGAGCCGTCAGCGGAGCGTCCGTCAGCTGTCCTCCAACAGCCGCAGCACCAGTCCCGTCGCCGGCTTGGGACCGAAGGACGTCGACTTGCGGGGCATGGTGACGCCCTGCCGGGCGAGCTCCAGGACGGTCCGCTCCTCGACCGGCCGCATGAGGACGGCGGTTCCGCCGTGTCGAGCCGCCTGCTCCAGGGCGGCGTCCGTGTCGTGGAGGTAGGCGATGTGGGACGGCAGGTCGGGTACCTGCCACACCGCTCCGAGCAGGGCCGCGTGCAGCACGGTGGCGTCGAGACGGCGCCACGCCTCCGGACGGCCCACCGGCACGGTGCGCCGCAGCAGTTCCGGCGCCGGCGCGTCGAGCAGGTGGTGGGCCCCCTTGCCGTCGGTGAGGACGAACGCCGGGCCCGCCGCGGCGGCGAGCGCGGTGAGGGCGGCCCCGGTGTCGCGCCGCTCCAACCGGCGGGACCGGAACGATCCGGCAGCCGCTGCCAGGGCGCGGTCCGGCGGCAGGTGGCGCAGCACCCGATGGATCGGCCGGACCTGGAGCGGATAGCGCGCGGTATCCACCAGGAGGACGAGAGCACGGTCCCACGGCGGTGCGTTGCCGTGCTCCTGGGCCACCCGCCGGCTGGTCGCCCACCGGTGGTGGCCGTCCGCGATCAGCGCGGTTCGCCGGGCCAGGTCCTCGGCGACCCCCCTGATCTCGGTCGGGTCGGTGAGCGCCCACAGCCGGTGGGCGAAGCCGTCCTCGGTGACCGTGGCCAGCAGCGGCGGCCGTGTCACGGCCCGGTCGATCGCCGCCGCCGTGGAGCCCGCCGGCGCACCCGCTCCGGGGGCCGCGTCCCGCGCCGCGGTGTCGCCCCGGTATCCCAGGAGCAGCGGTTCGAGGTTGGCTGCCGTCTCGCGCAGCAGCGCGGAGCGTTCGGCGACCACGTCGGGAATCACGTCCTCGTGGGGGAGGACCACACCGTCGGCGGGCAGGCCCAGCCGCAGCGCGCCGATGACGCCGCGCTGGAGGGTCGGCCCGCGGCGCTGTTCGTACACGTAGAGCGCCCGCTGTGCGTCGCGGGCCAGCACGCCCTCGTGCAGCCACTCCTCCAGGGTGCGCGCGGCGACCCGGCTGGCGGGGCCCTCGCCACCGGCCTGCGGCAGGATCAGCCGCACCACGTTGTGGGGGTCGGAGGTCCGCAACTCGTCGACGCCGTCCGGCCGGACCACGACGTCGTAGGGCGGGGACGTCACGGCCGCGAGGTCCCCCACGCGTTCCGGCACGTACCGCACGCCACGGAACGGAGCCAGGTCGAGACCGTGTGACAGCATCCCCGCATGGTAAGCGCCGGGGCGGCCCCAGGGCAGGGTGATGCGTGCGCGATGATCGGTGCCCATGGACGCAGACCGCACAGACCGCACAGATCGCACCGCCGGTACAGACCACGGAGCACGCCCGCCGGGGACACCGGTCGGTGGCGGGCCGCTGCCGGCCGGATCGGACGTGCCGCTCGCGGAACGCCACGACACCGCGCTCCTGGACCTGGACGGGGTGGTGTACGTCGGCGGGGCCGCGGTGGAGCACGCGGTGCCGTCGCTGCTGGCCGCGGCGCGGGGCGGGATGCGACTCGCCTACGTCACCAACAACGCCGCCCGCACGCCGGAGGTCGTGGCCGCCCACCTGGCGGAGCTGGGGCTCCCCGCGGTCCCCGGGGAGGTCGTGACCTCGGCCCAGGCGGTGGCGCGGTTGGTCTCGGAGGCGGTGCCGCCGGGCGCACGGGTGCTGTACGCGGGGGCGGAGGGGCTGCGGTCCGCGCTCGCCGAGCGCGGACTGGTCCCGGTGGAGTCGGCCGACGAGGAGCCGTTGGCGGTGGTGCAGGGGTACGGCGGACCGGACCTGCCCTGGGGGCGACTGGTCGAGGCGTCGGTCGCGGTCGGTCGCGGGCTGCCGTGGTTCGCGTCCAATACGGACCTGACCATCCCGACACCGCGCGGGATCGGTCCCGGCAACGGTGCGGCGGTCGAGGTCGTGCGGATCGGCAGCGGCGGCCGCCGGGAGCCCGTGGTGGCGGGCAAGCCGCAGCCGCCGATGCACCGCGAGTCGGTGATCCGCACCGGGGCGCGGACCCCGCTGGTGGTCGGGGACCGACTGGACACCGACATCGAGGGGGCCCACAACGGCGGCGTCGACTCGCTGCTGGTGCTGACGGGCGTCACCGACGCGGCGGCGCTGGTGGCGGCGGAGCCGCGGCACCGGCCCACGTATGTGACGGCGGACCTCCGCGGGTTGCTCGCGCCGATCCCGGCGCCCGTCCCCGTGCCGGCCGCCGAGGGCGGCGGCTACCGGTGCGGTGGGATGCGGGCCGTCGTCGACGGCGGTGTGGCGTCCCTGGACGGGGCCGGTGACCCGGTGGACGGGCTGCGGGCGCTCTGCGGTGCGGTCTGGGAGACGGCTCCCGACGGGCGGCACGCGGTCGATGTGCGGGAGGCCGTGGCGGCGCTGGGGCTCTGACCGAGGCCGCGCCGGGGCCGGGTACCGGGCCCGGTGGCCGCCTCGGTATCCGACGCCGCTCGGTACCCGGCGGCCGCCCGGGCCTGCCGGTGCGGCCGAGGCCGCCGGGTCAGTCGTCGGCCACGGCGGTGAGCGTGGCCTGCGCGAGCAGTTGGTCCTCGGAGGCGCCCGCCCGCCAGTAGCCGGTGAACGTGACCTGCCCGCGGTCGAACCCGCGCTCGCCCACCAAGTGGCGGCGCAGCCGTTTCACGCCGGCCGCCTCGCCCGCGATCCAGGCATAGGGGGTGCCGGCGGGCAGTCGGGCGGCGCGGACCGCGTCGTGCAGCTGGACCGCCGACCGACCTCGGCAGGTCCAGGTCACGTCGCTGGTCGCGCGGGTCGGGAGCCAACGACGGTCGGCCGGGTCGGGGATCTCCAGGAAGACGCGGGCCTCCGTGCCGGCGGGAAGTCGGTCGAGGATGCCCGCGATGGCGGGCAGCGCCGTCTCGTCGCCCGCGAGCAGGACCCATTGGGTGCCGGGCGGCGGGCGGAAGTCGACACCGCCGTTGTCGGGCTCGGTCGGCCCGAGCAGCACGGCGTGGTCGCCGGGCCGGGCGCGTGCCGCCCATCGGACGGCGGGGCCGATGTCGCCGTGGAGGGCGAAGTCGACGTCCAGTTCCTCCGGCGCGTGGCGCTGGTCGCGGACGGTGTAGGTGCGCATCACCGCACGGATGTCCGGGTCCATGGCGCACCACTCCGGGTACCAGCGGTCTCCGGCGGCGGACGGCACGAGGGCACGGTCCTGGCCGGGGTGGGGCAGGAACAGCTTGAACCGCTGGTCGCGGCCGCCGGAGGCGAAGCCGGCGAGGTCCGGCCCGGTGAAGGTGACCCGCACGAAGGTGGGGCTGAGGCGCTCGGTGCGCAGGACACGGGTGTCGAAGAACGCGAAGGGTGCGTGGGTCATGGCGTGCGGTTCCTCTCGCGGAGTGGGCGTCCTGGGGCGCGGTACGGGCCCCGGGGTGCCTGCGTGGCGCGCGCCGCCGGGAACGCGGGCCCGGCGGGGGAGGGGCGGGTCACCGCGGGGCCGGCG
>NZ_JAAVJC010000273.1 GCF_012033785.1 Streptomyces bohaiensis | reverse complement strand
GCGCCGGCCTCCGGCGCCGCCGACCCGGGTGCCCGGGGAGCCGGCGCGGCGGGCGCCGCGCCCGGCGCTCGGGGTGCGGTGCGCCGCATTAGTCGATGACCAGCTCTTCGAAGGTGATGGTGACGGTCTCGGTGAGCGCGGAGGCGTCACCGGCCTTGACCGTGCTGGTGTCGATCTTGCTGCACCAGGCGTTGCGCAAGTTGTAGCGCTTCACCTCGGTGTTCTGGTAGTCCATCATGATGATCGACGCGTTCTTCCGCGCGGTTCCCATGTCACCGGCGATGGAGTCGTTGATCCACTGCGTGAAGGCCGGGGACTCCGTCATACCGCGGACGACGGTGCAGGTGCCGTTCTTCTTCACGCCGGGCAGGTTCCGGACCACGGGCGGGCCGTTGGCGGAGTTCTGCTGGTAGGTGATGACGTCCTGCTCCATGGACAGTCCGCTCACCTCCGTCAGGTACTCCACCATGACCCCGTCGATCTGGAGGCCGAAGTTGTGTGATGTGAGGCTGTCACCCTGCTGGAGACTCATGTGCTCGCTGTCCTTCTCGGGGTGTCGCGCCCGCGCGGTGGGAGGCGGGGCGGGGCGGGGGCGGTGCTGCGGTGCGGGGCCGGTCGGTGACCGGCCCGGGCGCTGCGGCCGGGCCGGTCAACGGAACGGGTACTGCTACTCCTCCAGTTCGCCGCTGCCGCTGGAGAACTGGGCGAGGCGGAAGATCACGAACTCGGCGGGCTTGACCGGCGCGATGCCGATCTCGCAGATGACGCGGCCGAGGTCCACCGACTCCTGCGGGTTGGTCTCCTCGTCGCACTTGACGTAGAAGGCCTGCTCGGGGCGGGCGCCGAAGAGGGCGCCGCTGCGCCACTCGTTGACCAGGAACGCCGAGGCGTTGCGCCGGATCCGGGCCCACAGCGCGTGGTCGTTGGGCTCGAACACCACCCACTGGGTGCCCAGCAGGATCGACTCCTCCAGGTAGTTGAAGTACCGGCGGATGTTGAGGTAGCGCCAGGCCGGGTCGGAGGAGAGGGTGCGGGCGCCCCAGACGCGGATGCCCCGGCCGGGGAAGGAGCGGATGCAGTTGACACCGATGGGGTTGAGCAGGTCCTGCTCCCCGCGGGTGATCTGGATCTGGAGGTCGACCGCGCCGCGGACGACCTCGTTGGCCGGGGCCTTGTGGACGCCGCGCTCGAAGTCGTTGCGGGCCCAGATGCCGGCCATGTGGCCGCTCGGCGGGATCATGCGCGCCCGGCCGGTCGCCGGGTCGAAGCTCTTGATCCACGGGTAGTACATGGCGGCGTACTTGGAGTCGTAGCCCGCGGTCTCCTGCCGCCAGACGCGCACCTGGCGCGCGTTGAGCTGCGGCGGCGGGTCGATGATGGCGACGCGGTCGCCCATCAGCTCGCAGTGCGCGATCAGACCGAGCTGGACGGCCTTCACCGACTCCTCGTCGATGGCGCCGCGTTCGTAGGCGGCCATCAGGTCGGGGACCGCGACCATGGAGATCTCGTCGATCGCCTCCAGCCCGCCGAACCCGGTGCGGTCCGAGGAGTCGCCGAGGTAGTCGCCGGGGCCGGCGTGTCCGCTGTCGGCGGGCTCGTCGGCGGTCTGCACGGCGCCGCTCCGGGGAGCGGGCAGCGTGACCGACTGGTTCTCGGGCCGCGCCAGCTGCCCCGCGGGGGCGGCCTCGGTGACGCCGATGAGCTTGGAGCGCTCCTTGACCTGGTTGACCACGTAGGCGCGGTTGCTCTTCTTGGCGGAGACGTCGAAGGACTCCACCGGCTTGCCGTCGTCCTTGACCGTCAGCGTGAACCGGTCGGCGGGGCCCTCACCGGCGGTGTCCGTCACCTCGACGCTCAGCCGCTCGGCGTCGGCCGCGGGCAGGGCGTGGACGGTGAAGGTGCCGAGCTCGGCCGGGGCGCCGGCGGTCAGCGCGACCGGAGCGGTGGCCGTCGCGGCGGCGGGGGCCTCCTCGGAGCCGCCACCGACACGGACCACGTAGGCGGCGGAGCCGCCGTTGTTGAAGAAGCCGTAGACGGAGTGGGCGAGGTAGTAGCCGTCCGTGAACTCCCCGAAGGACGCGACGTACTGACTCCAGTTCGTCACCAGCGTCGGCTCGTTCAACGGGCCGGTCGGGGCGAGCCCGACGAAGGCCGCCACTGAGGTGCCCACCCCCTCGATGGGACGCGAGCCGCTGGCCACCTCCTCGACGTAGACGCCGGGTGACAGATAGGACGGCATGTTCTGCTCTCTTCCGGGGTACGAGTGAGGAACGTTCTTCAGCCTCGCGCGTGCCCGCATGCCACCGAAACGGCCTTCAGTACCGCGTACGGGGCAACTTTTGTGCCTTTCGGGGCAGTTCCCCGCCAACGTCGCCCTCGGGGGCAGTACTCCCTGCACGACGGACTGCCCCCGGGTCCCTGGTGGCGACAGCCGCCGCGGCGGACACTGCGGAAGGGGTCCGGGAGACTCCGTTCGGCGTGGCGCCGACCGGGCGTGACGGACTTCCCGCCCCGCAGCGGCGCTCGGCTGGGCCGGCCGCCGGGAACTCCCGGTGACGCTCCGGGGCCGGCGTCGGCCCGGCGCCCGTTCGGGCAAGCGGCGCGCAACGGGGCAACCCCGCAGGTCTCTTCGGTCACCAGCTCTGCCCGGCGGCTTCCACGGCGGAGGTGGACGCGCCGCTAGCGTGCGAGGAGTGACCCTGTGGACCTCCCTGGAACCTGCCTCCGCCACCGTCGACCCCGGCGCCGTCACCCAGGTGCGGCTTCGGGTGCGGAACACCGGCGACGTGGTGGACGAGTACCGATTCGAGCCGGTGGGCGCCGTGTCGCCCTGGACGACGGTGGAGCCGCAGACGCTGCGGCTCTACCCGGGCACGACAGGGACGGTGCAGCTGACGTTCGCGCCGCCTCGCAGCCCCGACGCCACCGCCGGCCCCAACCCCTACGCGGTGCGGATCACCCCCACCGAACATCCGGAGGCCGTGACGGTTCCCGAGGGGAACCTGACCATCACCCCCTTCACCGATCTACGAGCCGAGCTGGTGCCTCCGGTCGTCAAGGGGTGGCTTCGCGGTCGCCCGCAGCTGGCGGTCGACAACCTGGGCAACACCCGCTTCACCGCCTCCGTCGGCGGCGTGGGCAACGGCGACCAGCTCTCGTTCCAGCTCCAGCCGAGCAACATCCAGGTGGAGCCGGGTCGCGCGGTGTTCGTCCGGACGAGGATCAAGCCTCGTGAGGCCATCTGGTTCGGTGGCGCCGAGGAGCATCCCTACCGGCTGGAGCTTCAGCGCTCGCAGGCCGACCCTGTCGAGGTGGAAGGCACCTTCCACCAACGCGGCCTGCTTCCCGCGTGGCTCGCCACCGCCCTGGGACTGATGGCGGCCCTCGCTCTCGCCTTCGTCATCCTGTGGATCACCCACGATCCGGTGGCGAAGAGCCGCGCCGGTGAGGTCGGCATGTCCGGTGACTCCGTGCCGCTGGACCCGCGGCCCGACATCGAGCCGGAGCTCCCCGCGGAGCCGGTGGCCCCGCCCCCGGACGAGCCCGCGGCGGCGGAACCGCCCCTGCAGGAGGCGCCCGAGGAAATGGTGTCACCGGACGGTGCCGGCGGCGACGACGGAGGCGGCGGCGAGGAGGAGGAAGAGGAGACGGGCCACCCGTTGCTGCCCGCCCGCGAGGTCATCCTCTACAACGTCCACACCGGCCGGTGCGCCGGGCTGCCCGGCGAGGGCCCGGGGAAGCCCGACGGCCACGTCGTGCAAAAGGAGTGCGACATCGAGGAGCCGAACCAGCGCTGGGACCTGGAGGTGGCCTACGAGGACCACGGCCCGGACGGGGTCCAGCTCTTCGTGATCCGCAACGTCGCCGACGGCTACTGCATGGACCTGCCCGGCAGGGGCGGCCAACCCATCCGGACCAAGGTGGGCGGGTGGTACTGCGACTTCACCCTCCAGAACAACCAGCTCTGGTGGCTCGACGAGCCCGTCCCCGGCAACTACTGGATCCGGAGCAAGTCGAGCAACGACTACTGCCTGGAGGTGGGCGGCTCCGCCAGTACCCGCGTTGGCGCCCGACTGGAGATCCACGAGTGCATCACGGGCCGGGACGACCGGGAGTGGCGGATCCTCACCGAGGAGGAGGCAGCCGACATCTGAGGCCGCCCCCACCCGCCCGGCACGGCCCGCGACCATCGGTCGCGGGCCGTCGGGGCGTGGCCACCGGGCGGCGCGGACGCGGAGCAGCGGGCCGCTACCAGTTGCCCTCCCCCGGCACCAGCCGGCCGGCCTTGCGGTACTCGCGCCGTGCGCCCTCCAGCAGATCCGCCTGGGTCACCTGCTCGCTCCGGCCGGCGGCGAGGTACGCCGCCGTGACGACGGCGCTGCGGATGGAGCCGCCGGCCAGTTCGAAGGTGTCGGCGAGCACGTCGGGGCTGAGACCGTCGACCCGCGGCACGTGCTTCAACCCGTGGTGCCACAGCGCCAGTCGCTGCGCGGGGTCGGGGAACGGGAAGTCCACCACCATGTCCAGCCGACGCGTGAAGGCGTCGTCGATGTTGGAGCGCAGGTTGGTGGTCAGCAGTGCCACCCCGTCGAAGGACTCCAGCCGCTGCAGCAGGTAGGCGGACTCCAGGTTGGCGTAGCGGTCGTGGGAGTCCTTGACCTCGGACCGCTTCCCGAAGACGGCGTCCGCCTCGTCGAAGAGCAGCACGGCGTCGGTGCGGTCCGCCTCGGTGAAGATGCGTTCCAGGTTCTTCTCGGTCTCCCCGACGTACTTGTCCACCACCGAGGAGAGCTGCACCACGTAGAGGTCCAGGCCGAGTTCGGCGGCCACCACCTCCGCCGAGAGCGTCTTTCCCGTGCCGGACTCGCCGGCGAACAGGCCGAGGACCCCCCGGCCGCGGCCGCCGCCGGCGCTCAGCCGCCAGTCGCCGAGGACGAGTTCGCGGTTCCGGGCACGCGACGCCAGTTCGCGGAGGTCGGTCAGCGGCCGGTCGGGCAGGACCAGGTCACTCCAGTCCACGTCGGGGCGGATGCGTCGCGCGTGCTGCTCCAACCCGGAGGCGGACTGCTGCCGTGCCGCGCGGCGCAGGTGGCCGGGGCCCAGGGGGACGCCCTCGAAGTCGGCCAGCTCGCGGGCGGCCCGCGCCGCGCGGTGGACCCGTTCGCCACCGAGCCGGTACGGCGCGACGGTGGCGGCGAGGTCGAACTCGCCCGCCGCCTCCGGTCCCAGCGCGGCGGACCAGTCGAGTACCCCGGCGGCCGCCCGGCGGGGCGCGTCGAGGACCAGCGGGTCGCGGCGGCACCACTGCGGGTCGTAGGGCCGGCGGTCCGCCACCAGGACGGTCACGTCCCGCTGCCCGGTGAGCGGGGCCAGCAGCTCCGCAGGCTGCTCCGGGAGTGCGGGGACGACGATCGCGGCGGCCGACAACCGGGCCTCGCGCAGCAGGGCGCCGGCGTGCTCGGCCGGCCCGTCGTAGACGAGGGTCGGGGTGCCGGCGGCGCGCAGCGCGGCCAGCGCGCACCCGAGGCCGTCGCCCTCGCGGTGCTCCCGGAGGTGGACGACGGCCGGCCCGCGGGCCAGCAGCGCGGCGAGCAGGCCGGGCACGCCCCCCTCGCCGGAGTCGACCGGCGGCGGAACGCGCAGGTGCGGCGCGAGGGTCGCGTCGGGGGTGTCGTCGCCCAGCAGGTGCGCGACGAGCCGCTCGGGCACCCGCAACCCGCGGCCGAGGAACGGGCGGTCGGGCTCCTCGACCTCCAGCAGGCCGAGCGCCGGCAGCGGCCCCGTCGGGTGGAGCCGGGCGCGGGCGGTCGCGTCGTGCGGGAGCGCGCCGCAGAGGTCGAGCGCGAGCCCCACGGTGGCCCGGCGGCGGCTGACGTCGTCGTTGAGGTAGCCGTAGAGCCCTTCGAAGTCGCGGTCGACCTCGGGGGCGAGGGCGAGCAGCAGGACCGCGGCGTCGAAGCCGGTCAGGCCGCAGCGGGCCGCGAGGTCGGCGAGGCGGTCCCCGTCGTCCGCCGCTGCGGGCGGCCCCTCCTCCCGTGCGGCGCCGGCGGGGGCGTGCGGGCCGGGGCGCTCCGCGCTCAGCAGGTACCGGACGGCGTGTTCGGAGAGGTACAGGCCGCGCAGCGGCTCCCCGGCGGTCGGGTCCTGGCCGGCGCGGTGGTCGACGAGGTCGGCGACCCGGCACCGCAACCGGTGGAGCCGGGCGACGAGCGGGGCCGCCGGTCCGGCCGCGGGCGGCGCGGCGGATCCCGGGC
>NZ_JAAVJC010000272.1 GCF_012033785.1 Streptomyces bohaiensis | reverse complement strand
CGTGGCGGGAGCGGGAGGGCGACACCCCACCCGGCCGCACCGCCACCGAAACCATCACCATCGACGGCCAAGAAGTGACCGTGAAACTCGGTGTGTGGCGCGCCAACACCCGCGCACGCAAGACCGGCCTCACCGACCAGCAGCGCGCCGTCTTGGACGAGCTGGGGGTGTGAGAGGGGAGGGCTCAGGCCTGTTCGGAGGGTGCTGGCGGCCTCGATGCCGGGGAGATGCTGCTCTCCTCGCAGCAGGCGCAGGACGTGGTGAGCGTGGAGGTTGTGGTCGGTTCGGCGGTGGGAGTCCGGGGTGCGGGCAAGGGTTCGGCCAGCGTGGTAGGGATGCGGGGTTCGGCGGTGCGGTGCTGCAGGTGCCGGCGCCGGCCGGCGCGGATGCCGTTGGCGATGACAAGGACTTCGGCGACCTCGTGCATGGCGACGACTGCGGCGAGGCCGAGGACGCCGCCGGCGGCGAGGGGGACGAGGGTGAGGAGGATGCCGCCGGACAGGACGAGGTTCTGTCGCAGGACACGGCGGGCGGCGCGGGTGTGGGCCAGGGCGTCGGGTATCCGGCGCAGGTCTTCTCCCATGAGCGCGACGTCGGACGCCTCGATCGCCACGTCGCTGCCCATGGCGCCCATGGCGATGCCGGTGTCGGCGGTGGCGAGGGCGGGGGCGTCGTTGATTCCGTCGCCGACCATGGCAACCGGTCCGCGGTCGCGGAGTTCGGCGACGATGCGGGCCTTGTCCTGCGGCAGCAGCTGCGCGCGGACGTCGGTGATGCCGGCTGCGGCGCCGATCGCGGCGGCGGTCCGGGCGTTGTCGCCGGTGAGCATCACCACGGTGATGCCGCGTTCCTGGAGGGTTGCGACCGCCTCGGCTGCCTCGGGGCGGATCTCGTCCCGGACGGCTATCGCTCCCAGGATGGTCGTGTCGTGTTCGACGACGATGACGGTGGCGCCGGAGTTCTGCAGCCGGGCCACGTCGTCCGCGAGGTCAGGTCCGGGGTCGACGAAGGTGGGGCTCCCCAGGCGGGCGGTCGCGCCGTTCACCTTGCCTCGGACTCCGGCTCCGGGGACGGCTTCGACCTCGGTGGCGGTGGGGTGCTGGGAGGGGGAGGCTGCCAGGACGGCTGCGGCCAGGGGGTGTTCGCTGTCGGCCTCCAGGGCGGCGGCGGTGGCGAGGACCGTGGCTCTGTCCTGGCCGGGGGCGGGGGCGATGTCGACGACGACGGGTTGGTTGCGGGTCAGAGTCCCGGTCTTGTCGAAGGCGACGGTTCGGACCGCGCCGAGCGCCTCTACGGCGGCGCCGCCTTTGACGAGTACGCCGCCGCGGGAGGCGGCGCCGACGGCGGCCAGTACGGCGACGGGGACGGACAGCGCGAAGGCGCAGGGCGCTGCGGCGACCAGGACGACCAGGGAGCGTTCGATCCACACTCCGGGGTCGCCCAGGAGGCTGCCGGCTGCTGCGACGAGGGCGGCGAGGATGAGGACGCCGGGTACGAGGGGGCGTGCGATGCGTTCGGCCAGGCGCTGTCCTGCGCCTTTTCGTTCTTGGGCTTCCTGAACGGTGTGGACGATGCGGGCCAGTGAGTTGTCGGCGGCGGTGGCCGACACGCGGAGGCGCAGGGCGGCGGTGCCGTTGACGGTGCCGGCGAACACCGTGTCGCCGGGGCTGACCTCGACGGGTACGGATTCCCCGGTGACTACGGAGGTGTCGACTGCGCCGTTCCCGGTGACGACGACGGCGTCAGTGGCGACGCGCTCGCCGGGGCGAACGAGCATCAGGTCGCCGACGGCGAGGTCGGCGACGGGGACGCAGTGTTCGCTGTCCTGCCGGATGAGGGTGGCGGTGGGAGGGACGAGGTCAAGCAGTGCCCGCAGGCCGTGGCGGGTCCGGGCGACAGCGTAGCCCTCCAGCCCTTCGGCGACCGAGAACAGGAACACCAGGGTGGCGGCCTCGATCAGCTCGCCCAGGGCGAGTGCGCCCACAGCGGCGACGGTCATCAGCAGGCCGACGCCCAGGCGCCCGCCGAGCAGTGCGCGCAGGGCGCCGGGGACGAAGGTGATCGCGCCGGCCACGACCGCGGCCCACCGCGCGCCGGTGGCGAGGTCGGCGGAAGGGGCGGCGAAGGACACGGCGAGGAACACGCCGCAGACCAGTGCCCACCGCAGCTCGCGGACCTGCCGGATACGGGCCGGCGGCTCGTCGACGGCGGCCGGCGGCGGGGCGTCCTGCCCCCCGCAGCACGCGTCAGCCACGGTCCGCCTGCGTTCCGGCTATGGCGGGCGGCGTTGCGTCGGCCGGCACGTGGCCGGGCGGCTCCTCGGTGGCGCAGCAGCTGCCGTCTGGCTCGCAGGCAGTGTGGGGGTCGCCGCGGTGGTCGACCAGCAGCACCAGTGAGGACAGTTCCGCGAGGGCGTGGGCAAGGCGCGGGTCGGCAATGCGGTACCGCACGCGTCGTCCTTCAGGCTCGGCACGGACGATCCCACAGCCGCGGAGGCACGTGAGGTGGTTGGAGACATTGCCCCGGGTCAACGAGAGGGCGTCGGCGAGGTCGGACGGAAAGGCCGGGGCCTGCAGGAGCGCAAGGACGATCCGGCGACGGTTCTCATCGGCCAGCGCAACGCCGACACGCGCCAACGCATCGGCCTGGATCGCAAGAGACGGGCCCGCAGTGTGGTCGATCTGCATAGACGCATGATACAGCACAGCCTGAATTCAGTAAGACCTGAACTATTGAGGTGTGGTCCGCGCCCGCCATGCCTCCTTCTCCCGTGGCCGGGAGCGGAGCAGGGCCGGCCTCTCCGAAGAAGCAGCGGGCGGTATTGGAGGAGCTGGGGGGGTGAGCGGTGGGCTTCATCGAAGGGGCGGGGGTCAGTCGAGGGTGCGGAGTTCCGCACGAGCAGCTACTCGCAGCCGTGCGACTCGCACTGCGCTGAGGTAGCGCTGAGCGAGGCGGCGGTCGGGGTGCGGGACTCGAAAGACCCGGGCGGGCCGGTGGTCGCGTTCGGGCGGGAGAGCTGGGCCCGGTTCATCGACGGGCTGACGGGCCGCTGACGAACGCGGCGAGGGGCCCCGGGGCGCCGGTGAACCGGTGCTCGGAGCGGCCCCTTCTCGCTGCGAGATTGCCTGGTGGCGGCGCCCCGCCGGCCGGGGGTGGAGGGGCGGCCGGGGGTGGAGGGGCGGCCAGGGATGGAGGGCGCCTGCTGTCCTCGCGTGACGGTCGAGGCTTCTGTGGCCTGTCCGGTGGTTCGGCTGTCTGGCCGCTGGACGTCAGAGCGTGGACCCGCGCTGTGTCAGGTGGGATCCGCGGAGGGCGGGAGGATCTCGGCTCGGATGTCGTGGGCGGCGGTGGAGCTGATGTCGGCGGTACCGGTCGGTGTGGTGATGCGCACGATGCCGGCTGCGGGCAGGTGCTCGAGGACGGTGATCGGGGTGCCGACCGTGATGTTGAGGGTGCTGAGGTAGCGCAGCACCTCGGGGTGTCGGTCGGAGACGCGCATGACGCGGGCGCTCTTTCCTGGGGGCAGCGCTGTCAGTGGTGCTGCTTCCGTGGGTGGCACGGTGCCGTCCGGTTGCGGGATGGGGTCGCCGTGGGGGTCACGCTCCGGGTGCCCCAGCGCCTCGTCCATGCGCGCGAGGACGAGGTCGGAGACCGCGTGCTCGAGCAGGTCGGCTTCGTGGTGGACCTGGTCCCATCGCAATCCCAGGCAGTTGACGAGGTAGGTCTCGATCAGGCGGTGTCGCCGCACGACTGTCACCGCGAGTGCCTCACCGGCTTCGGTGAGGCGGATGGGGCCGTAGGGGCGGTAGGTGATCAGGCCGTCGCGCGTCAGCTTCTTGAGGTTGGCGGAGACGGTCGAGGGTGTGACGCCCAGCCGGTCGGCAAGGCCGGTGGTGGTCGCTTGTCCGTGCGGCCACTCACTCGCTTTCCAGATGAGCGTCACGTAGTCCTCGGCCACGCGGCCAGCGGCTTGGGGATCCACACCGCCATCGTAGGGAGGGCAGGGCGATGACACGGATCAGCGCTGCGGCGGCGCGCTCACTGCCGGCGCCGCGGGCCCGGGTCGGCGGAACGGGGCGGTCAGTGTCGCAGTCAGGTGGCTGCGGTTGATCCACAGGGCGACCAGTGCCAGGCAGGCCTGGACAGCGCTGAGGACGTAGCGGCCGTCGGTGCTGGTGACTGCGAACTGGACCGCGAAGAGGGCGGCCAGTGCAGCGGCCCACCTCCAGTGGAATCTGAGCGAGAGAATGATGGCGACACCGAGGAGGGTCTGCGTCGCGGTCAGGACGAACTCCTCGACTTGTCGGGAGTCCAGCGGCAGCTCGGTGCTTCCGCCGCCGGCCCAGTGTGCCGCTGGCAGCGATCCCACCAGCAGGCTCCATTGGTTGACCTTGGAGGCAATCAGGGTGCCGATCGCCGCGGAGCCGAGGCCTCGCAGGGCGAACATCACCGCGATGATGAACTCGGGTGATTCCGAAGCCAGGGGGGCGAGCCACTGGACGAGGAAGTAGCTGTCGATGCCCAGAGCGGAACCGGAGTCGACCAGCGCTTCGGCGAAGCGTTCCGCGGAGAGCAGGATCACGGCGGCGGAGCCGACGAAGAGCGCGATGACGACGGTGCGCCGCTTTCGTCTCGGCATGGACGCGATCAGTGCGGCGGCACCGACGAACTCGTCCTCGCCGTCGTCCACGACCTGGCCCGCACGCCACAGGTACAGGGCGAAGGCCACGATCAGCGCCACCCCGAACCACAGGGGGATCGCTCCGTAGAGCGGGATGAAGAACGCGGCGATGCCCAGGAGCGCCAGGAAGCCGACGTCGAGGCGGTTGTCCCGGGCGAGCACGAGCGACGCGGGAGCGGCGGCTCCGTGACGGCGTGCAACACCTCGGGCCACCAGCAGAGCCACCAGCACGACCAACGGCCAGCCGAACCCCAGCAGCAGACGGTTCGAGCCCGTCATGTTGGCAGCCGCGAACGGCGCATAGGCCAGGTCACTGCCCGACTTGAACGCGTAGTACAGATCGACGGCATACTCGGGAAGCACGGCGATCAGCGCGAGCAGCGCGATCGCCAACGCACCCGAGATGTCCTTCTGCGCCGCTTCCGCGGCCCACGCGAGGAGGAACGCGGCTGCCACCACCGCAGCTCCGAAGACCACCAGGTCCAACACCGGCGCGGTGTGGACGCCGGTGATCCGCAGCACGACAGCCGGCGCTGCGATCGCCAGGCAGATGAAAACGCGTTTGAGAAGCGCTGAGGGCATGTTCTCCACCTCACGGGCCACAGCTACCCCATCACATGGAGCGAACAGGCGGCAACGACACGACCACCACCGTCCGTGACCGCTCCATGGAGCGAGCCGGCACGGCGCACCCCCGCCACGTGCGAGGACACCCACAAGCCTCACCGCTGTTCACTATGTGTGTCCACGGGCAGAAGATTGTTGGACGCCTCCAACAATGCCGAGGTGAGCGCCGGCCGTCCGGCGGCGGGCAGCGCACGGCCGGAGCCCCACCGCGCCGCCTCACCACGCGGCCACGCCGCGCATGCGGCAACCACGAAAGGGAGCTCGAGCCCCCGGCTCGCGTCGAGGCGCTGCGGCGCTCTCTGACCGTGCAGCAAAACGTCACAGTGTCGCCGCCCGGAACCAAGCGCGGCGGCAGTCAGGAGACGGGACTCGAAAGACCCGGCGGGCCGGTGGTGGCGTTCGGCCGGGCAAGCTGGACCCGGTTCATCGACAGCGTGACAGGCCCCCCTGACGAACACGACGAGGAGCCACCCTGCGGTTCACGGGTCTACCGGCTCAGAACTCTCAAGACCGTGACAGCGCCAGCCCCTGCGCAGTAACGCACCATGACAGCGTTTCCGCCCGCAATCTCTCACCTCATGTCAGCGGACCCCCACCCGCGAACACACACTGACCAGCCCCGTAACACCAGACACCGAGCCAGACCAACTGACTCTCACCACCACTGACACCAAACCGAGAGATCGCACGAGCGAACTCGCAACGCGCCGCCCGCGCGGTCGCGGGGGTGGGTGGTGACAGGTGAGCACCGCATGGATAATCGAACGCATGATCGAAAGCGCAGTGCGGGGACTCGGGATGACGGAACCTGCCCGGGGCGCCACCGGAGCGCCCGTCGACGGGCCGCTGTCCGGGCTGCTGCCGGGCGGGCGGCTCCGGCCGGGAACGGCTGCGGCGGCGGGCGGGGACGTGCCGCTGCTCCTGGCCCTCGCCGCCGACGCGGTCGCGGCCGCCGGG
>NZ_JAAVJC010000271.1 GCF_012033785.1 Streptomyces bohaiensis | reverse complement strand
GCGCGGTACCGGCACCGCCCGCTTCCTCGCCGGCGCCGCTCGCGCCAACGCCGTGACCGGGGCCGACCCGCTGCGCGTCGAGCCCCGCCCGGCAGCAGCAGCGGGTCCGCCACCGTTCCAGCGCGTCGCCGCCCTGCCGCAGGTGGCACCCGACCGCGCTCCGGTCATCCGCCGCTGACCGCGGCACGCCGCGGCGGCCACGGCGGCTGATCGTCCCTGGCACCGCCCGCCGCGACACACGTGATGGCCGAATCACTGCTGTACCCGCGGCTGTTCACGGTCGCCACCGGCCGCGCCCCCACGTCCCGCGACCCCCGCGAGCCACCCGCCCGCGCGCGGGCGCACCGCCGGGTCGAGGGGGCGTACCCGGGCGACAAGCTGGTCGTACCACCCATCGCGGTGGCATTCGTTCCGGAATCGGGCCGCCGGGCGCCCCGTCGCACCGCGGCCATGACTGCTCACGGCGCCCGCGCACGGCGCGCACCGTGTGAGGGGACGGTCTCGCGGACCGGTCAATCCGGTCAGCTTCGACTCGGTCCAGTGCCACAAGCGCTAACGTCGTGTGAGGAGGTAATAGACTCGCTGCCGTTGAGGGGACGCGGACGATGAGCTACGGCGACGACTACGACGATGCGAGCGAGCGCGGAATCCCCTCGCAGACACGGACGCACTACCCGGACGAGGAACCCGCCGACCGGCGACGGCGCGGTGGCGCGTCGCCCCGCCGCAGCCTCTCCACCGTCGTCGGCGTCTTCCTGATCCTGATCGCCGCGATCGTGTTCGCCAACCGGGCCGGCGACGACGACGCGTCGAGCGGCGCCGCCGACGGCGACTCCTCACGCAACCCCGGGCCCGCCCCCACCGCTCCCAGCGGCGAAGACCCCGTGGGCACCGCCCTGAACGGCATACCGAGCGGCTTCCCGCAGACCCAGCAGGGCGCCGAGAGCGCCGCCGCCAACTACGCCGTGGCCCTCGGCGGCGAAGGCATGTTCACCACCGTGACCCGGCAGGCCATCGTCGACTCGATATACACAGTCGAGGCGGCTGCCGGGCGGGGCAGCGAACTCGAACGCATATACACCGATGCGCAGTTCCTGGAGCGTGTGGGCCTCGACGAGTCCGCGTCGGCCCCCTCCGGTATGACGTTCGTGGCCCGGGTCGTTCCCGTCGGGACCAACCTCATCGAGTACGACGAGCAGTCCGCCACGGTCTCCGTCTGGTACACCTCGCTGTTCGGCCTCGCCGGTGAGGCCTCGACCAACCCGGTCACCGAGGCCTGGTACACCAACACCTTCCAACTGGTCTGGGAAGAGGACGACTGGAAGGTCGTGGACTTCGACCAGACCGACGGGCCGGTCCCCGTGGGCCGGGACCAGCGTGCTTCCACGGCAGAGGAAATGGCAGAGGCCAGCGAGCAGTACGGAGGCTTCACGTATGCGCGCTAACGCCCGGACACGGTGGTTCACGC
This sequence comes from Streptomyces bohaiensis, assembly GCF_012033785.1. GTDB lineage: Bacteria > Actinomycetota > Actinomycetes > Streptomycetales > Streptomycetaceae > Streptomyces > Streptomyces bohaiensis. The sequence goes on along the minus strand of NZ_JAAVJC010000271.1, from coordinate 4,804 downwards.
TCGGGGGCGGGTTGGGTGCCTTCCTCGCTCTCGGTGCTGCTTCGGCCGGGCGTGCCGTCGCACAGGACGAGACCGAGGAGGACCCCTGCGAGCTCATCCGCGGGCCCGCTCAGAATTACTGCCTCGACGGTGACGGTGCCGGTGGCGGGGTGCAGACCCCGCGGCTCGACACCACGCTCGACCCGCTGACGACGCTCGCGCAGGGCTGCGCCGAGGCCGCCGCGTGGGTGGTGGACCAGCTCTCCACAGCCGTCAGCAACACCACCAACGTCGACTTCACCAACCCCGCCTTCCTCCGCCAGTACGCCGTGGTCTTCGCCGCGTCCACCGTCCTCACCCTGACGCTGTGGCTGCTCGCCGTCACCAAGCGGGCCGTGCGCGGCGTGCCGCTCACGACGGCGATCTCCGAGGCGGTCGGCTATCTCTGGCTGACCGTCATGGCCTCGGCGTTCACGCCGCTGATCCTCTATGTGATCGTCGCCGCGACCGACGGTGTGACGGATGTGATCGCCTCCGGGGCGGGCGACAACTCCGATGCGTTCTTCGGCCAGTTCAGCGCCGCGCTCGAATCGGGCGAGGACATCGGCGGCGGTCCGATCATGCTGATCGTCGTCTCGCTGATCTCCATCCTGGCCGCCGGTGTGCTCTGGCTCGAACTGGTCATCCGTGCAGCGCTGTTGTACGTCGGTGCGCTGCTGGGCACCGCCGTCTACGCGGGGCTGGTCGACAAGAACCTCTGGGGCCACGTCCGCCGGTGGGCGGGGATCATGCTGGCGGTGATCCTGGTGAAGCCGGTCATCGTGATCGTGCTCGGCCTCGCCTCGGCGCTGTCCACCTCCGAGGGGCCGACGGCGTTCTCCGCGATCGTCTCCGGCCTCGCCATCATCATCCTCGCGATCTTCGCCTCGGCCATGATCTACCGCTTCGTCCCCGGGTTCGGCGACGACATCGTCAGCCACCGGTCGATGCGCAGCGACACCTCCAGCCGCGCGGCCAGCGCCGCGATCGCCACCCCGGCGACCGTGCTGCGGCAGGGCATGGGCGCCCACGGGGCCCGCGGTGGCGAGGGCGGCGGTGCGCAGAGCGGCGGCGGCCAGGCGTCCGGCGGGGCGTCGCGTCCCAGCAACCCGATGGCGGGCGGCATGGCGGCCCACGGTGCGCGCGGCGGCGAGGGCGGCGGCCGGGCCGGCGGCGCGCCCCGGCAGGGAGGTGACCGGTGACCGCGCCCCCGGCGTCGTTCCCGCGGCGCCGCACCTACCTCATCGGCCGCGCGCGCCCCCATGCCATCATCGGCAAGAACCGGGAGACGGGCGAGCTCGCGCTCATCCTCCTCGGTGCCTTCCTGGGCATGATGAGTGGCCTTCTGATCCCCGCGCTGATGCCCCGCCTGATCGCTCTGGTGGGGTTCCCGGCGCTCGCACTGGCGGCGGTGTTCGTGCCGTACAACGGCCGTACGTTCTACAAGTGGTTCGAGATCAACCGGACGTTCCGGCGCACGCAGCGCCGCGGTGCCCGCTACCGGTCGTCCGCGGCGGAGGCCGGGATCTCCCTCGACGGCCGGGAGGTCGCCGTCGGCGCGCCGCCCGGCGTCGGCCGTGTCAGCTGGCTGGCCGCCCCGTTCGGGCCCGACGAGATCGCCGTGCTGCTCCACGCGGACCGCCGCACCGTGACCGCCGCCATCGAGATCGAGGGCCCGGGCGTCGGTCTTCGCGACAGCGAGGACCAGGAGGCGCTGGTCGACCGCTTCGGCACCCTCCTCAAGCACGTCGCCAACGGCGACGGTTTCGTCACCCGGCTCCAGATGCTGGCGCGGACGCTACCGGCGGACCCCGACGCGCACGCCCACGACGTCTCCGAGCGCGGCGACTTCACCGCCCCGGCCTGGCTGCAGGACTCCTACGACCAGTTGCAGTCGATGGTCTCCACCTCCAGCGAGCAGCACCGCGCCTATCTGGTCGCCTGCATGCGGCACAACGGGGACCTCGCGCACGAGGCGGCGACCATCGCCCGCGCCTCCCGCGCCGCCTCCCGCGGTGGCCGGGGCACCCGCATGACGCAGGACGAGGCACTCGCCGTCGTGATGGCGCGCGAACTCACGGACATCTGCGCCCGGTTGGCCGAGGCCGACATCCGGGTGCGGCAGCCGCTCGGTGAGGCGCGGCTCTCCTCGCTGATCCACTCGATGTACGACCCGGACCACCCGATCGACCACATCCAGGCCATGTCGCAGCGCAACGCCTGGCCGGCGGAGCTCGACGCCCGCGAGGCGACGTTCCTGCGGGCGAAGACCCGGGAGTCGGTGACCCGTGCCCCTTGGTGCCACGCCACCGCCTGGGTCAAGGAGTGGCCCCTGACGCCGGTCGGCGTCAACTTCCTCGCCCCGCTGCTGGTCCACACCCCGGATGTCATCCGCACCGTCGCCGTCTGCATGGACCTGGAGCCGACCGACGTCGCCATCGAGCGGATGCTGACGGAGAAGACCAACGACGAGGCGGAGGCGGCCCGCGCGGCGAAGATGAACCGCACCGTCGACCCCCGGGACGTCGCCGCGCACAGCCGCGTCGACCAGCGCGGTGACGACCTGGCCTCCGGCGCCGCCGGGGTCAACCTCGTCGGGTACCTGACGGTGTCGTCCCCGAACCCGGAGGCACTCGCCCGCGACAAGCGCACCATCCGCGCCTCCGCCGGGAAGTCCTACCTCAAACTGGAGTGGTGCGATCGCGAGCACCACCGGGCGTTCGTGAACACGCTGCCGTTCGCGACGGGAATCCGGTGACCGGCCGCCCGGGTTCCGGCGGCGCGACGGGCGAAACCTTCCGCCGGCCGGTACGCCGGTCCGCCCCGCGCCCCGGCCCCACCACGTCATCACCCACCGACCACCCGGCGGACCGCCCGCTGCCGTCCGCCGCCGGGCCCGAGGCGAGGAGGTACGTCCGTGCTGCCCCGTGATCCCCTGTCGGCCGTCACCGACGCGTTCACCGGCCTGCTGTTCGGCAAGGCCGAGACGACGCGGCTGCCGGTCCGCACCTCCACCGGTCAGGCGCAGGCCGTCTACCTGCCGACCGCCGCACCGGGACTCGGCGACTCCGGCGTGATCATCGGCCGCGAGGTCTACAGCGGCAAGGGCTACATCTACGACCCGTTCCAGCTCTACGGGCAGCAGCTCCCCGCCCCGCACTGGCTGGTGCTGGGGGAGTCCGGCAACGGCAAGTCGGCGCTGGAGAAGACCTACGTCCTGCGCCAACTGCGGTTCCGCGACCGCCAGGTCGTCGTCCTCGACGCCCAGGGCGAGGACGGCGTCGGCGAGTGGAACCTCATTGCCGAGGCGCTGGGCATCACCCCGATCCGGCTCGACCCGATGGCCGCCCTCGAACAGTCGATCCGCCTCAACCCGCTCGACCCGGCGATCACCGCCACCGGGCAGCTCGCCCTGCTGCGCACGATCATCGAGGTGGCGATGGGTCGCGGCCTCAACGAACGCTCCGGTTTCGCCCTCAAGGTCGCCCACGCCCACGTGGTGGAGACCGTCACGCAGGAGACCGCCGGGCGGCAGCCGATCCTCTCCGACATCGTCGAGCGGCTCCGCCACCCCCGGCCGGAGTCCGCGCACGCGATGAACGTCGCCCCCGAGGACGTCCGCGCCTGGGGGCTGGACGTCGCCCTCGTTCTCGACCGGCTGGTCGACGGCGACCTGCGCGGCATGTTCGACGGGCCGACCACCGTCGGCATCGACCTGGACGCGCCGCTGACCGTCTTCGACCTGTCGCACATCGACCGCAACTCCATCGCCATGCCGATCCTGATGGCGATGGTCGGCGTCTGGCTGGAGCACACCTGGATCCGGCCGGACCGCAAGAAGCGCATCTTCCTCGTGGAAGAGGCCTGGCACATCATCAACTCGCCGTTCGTGGCGCAGCTCTTCCAGCGGCTGCTGAAGTTCGGCCGTCGCCTCGGCCTCTCCTTCGTCGCCGTGGTCCACCACCTCTCCGACGTGGTCGACGGCGCCGCCGCCAAGGAGGCGGCCGCCATCCTCAAGATGGCCTCCACCCGGACCGTCTACGCGCAGAAGTCCGACGAGGCCCGCGCGACGGGCCAGGTGCTCGGGCTGCCGCGCTGGGCGGTGGAGATCATCCCGACGCTCACCCCCGGCATGGCGGTCTGGGACGTCAACGGCAACGTCCAGGTGGTCAAGCACCTGATCACCGAGGCCGAACGCCCGCTGGTCTTCACCGACCGCGCCATGACCGAGGGCTCCCCACGCGCCGTGGCAGAGCTGGAGGAGGAACTGCCGCCGCTGGCCCTGGACGCCGGGCCCGTCTCGTTCGACAAGCGGTTCTCCCGGTGACCGCGGGAGGGTCCGCCCGATGAGCCACCCGCAGAGCGGTCCCGACCCCTACGGGCCCTCCGATCCGTACGGCCCCGATCCCTACGGGCCCGACGGCCGCTACGCCCCAGGCGCCCCTGCCGTCCGCCGTGGCGGCGGAGTACCGGACGCGGCCATCGTCGGCTCCCTCGCGCTCGCCATCTCCGTGACCCTGCTGGTGTGGTCCTCCACCGGCCTGGGCGGGTTGCTGCGCACCGGCCGGTGGCCCCAGGACGTGACCTTCACCGCCACCGCCGGCGCGTTGCGCTCCCTCCTCACCGGCCCCGCCGACATCGCGGCCGCCTGGCCGCAGGCCGAGGCCGCCACGCTGCCGACAGCTGCGGTCTTCTGGCTGGTCTTCGCCGCCCAACTCGTGGTGGTCGGCGGGACTGCTCTGCGCCCAGCGGTGGACCGTGGTGAACGGCTCCCCGGTGAGGGCGG
>NZ_JAAVJC010000270.1 GCF_012033785.1 Streptomyces bohaiensis | reverse complement strand
GTTGGGGCAGGCGGGGGTGCCGGTGGTGTTGTTGTCGGCGACGTTGCCGCCGGGTCAGCGGCGGGCGTTGGTCGGTGCGTATGGGGCGAGGGCGGCGTCGGCCGCACCCGGCCCGACCGCCCCGGCGGTGACCCCGGCCAGCGCGAGGAGTGCGACACCTCCCAGCAGGAACCGTCGATGGGTCCGGACCCCGCGACCCGCCCCGGCGGAAGCGGGTACCGAGGCCGCACGTGCACCATCTGGTAGTACTTGTCGCATTTTCATGACTTCGGATCGTGGCATCGCGACCCGGCCGCCCCGTGCAGGCGTTTCCGAGCGGGCGGGGACAATGACCCGTGTGGCCTCATCGCATTCCCCCGACCCAGCGCCCGAGCCCGCCGACCGGCTCCACCGCGACGCGGACCCCGGCCCCGGCTCCGACCCGGCACCCGAGGCCGCACCCGACGCCGACCCCGCCACGGCCGCGTTCCGGGAGCTGCTGACCGGCCCGGGTCGCGCGCTGCTCGACCGGCTCGCCGCCGGCCACCGCCCGGAAGACGAGATCGCGCTGGTCACCCGGTTGCGGCGCGACCATCCCGCCGAGCTGGTCTCCGCCGCGCTCGCCCAGGCGGCGCTGCGGCGCCGGGCCGCCGCGAAGTTCGCCCCCGAGGACGCCGCCCGCATGTTCTTCACCGCGGACGGCGTCGAGCAGGCGACCCGCGCCGAGGTCGCCCGCCACCGCGCGCGGCGCATGGCGGCGCTGGGTGCCCGCCGCGTCGCCGACCTGTGCTGCGGCAACGGCGGCGACGCCGTGGAACTGGCCCGCGCCGGCCTGCGGGTGCTCGCCGTCGACCGCTCCCCGCTCGCCTGCGCCGCCGCGCGCGCGAACGCCGACGCGCTGGGCGTGGGCGATCTGGTCGAGGTCCGGCAGGACGACGTCACCACCACCGACCTCGCGGACTGCGACGCGCTCTTCGTCGACCCCGCCCGCCGCGCGGGCGGCAGCCGCCGCTTCGACCCCGAGGCGTACTCCCCCGCGCTCTCCTGGTCCGTGGCGGCCGCGCGCCGCCTGCCCGTCGCCGCGCTGAAGACCGGGCCCGGCATCGACCACGCCGACCTCCCCGCCGACGCCGAGACCGAGTGGGTCTCCGACGGCGGCGCGGTGAAGGAGGCGGTGCTCTGGTTCGGGACGGGGCTGCCCGGCCGCTACCGCGCCACCCTGCTCCCCGCGGGCGACAGCTTCCTCACCGACGCGACGACGGAGCCGCCGACCGGGGAGGCCGGCCGCTACCTCTACGAACCGGACGGCGCGGTCATCCGCGCCCGGGGCGTCGCCGACGTGGTGGCGGAGGTCGGCGGCCGGCTGCTCGACCCGGCCATCGCCTACGTCACCGCCGACACCCTGGTGGCGACCCGCCGGGCGACCGCCTACGAGCTGACCGACGTGCTGCCGTTCGGGCTGAAGCGCCTCAAGGCGCTGCTGCGCGAACGAGGCATCGGGTCGCTCACCATCAAGAAGCGCGGCTTCGCGATGACCCCGGAGGAGCTGCGGGCCAAGCTCCGGCTCGAGCCGCGGCGCCACCGCGCGACCGCGACCCTCTTCCTCACCCGGTCCGCGGCCGGGCCGCTGATGATGCTGGGTCACCCCGCCGAGCAGCCGACGCACTGACGCGTTCTCGCAGGACGCCGCGCGCCGCGCCCGGGCGGACGGGCGGACGGGGCGTCGGACCCCTCGTCGGCGGGCACCCCGGACGATGGAACGATGGTGCCGGCGATGCGACGGGCCGCCGTCCGCCGCACGCGACCCCCCGCCCGGGCGCGGCCGGCGCCGCCCCCGTCACGTAAGGATCCGCATGAGCTGGGACGTTCTGCTGACTCCGCCCACCGACGGCACCGCCTCCCCCGGCGAGGCCCCCGCTGCCCGCGCCACCCCCGCCCGCGGCGCAGCGGCGCTCGGGTCCGTCGCCGAGGTGGGCGCGGCGATCCGCGCCGCTGTCCCCGCGGTCGACCTCACCGACCCCACCTGGGGCTCCCTGGTCGGACCGCAGTGGTCGATGGAGCTCGCCGTCGGCGCCGCGGATCCCGTTCCCGCCGTCCTGCTGCACGTCCGCGGCACCGGGGACGACGCGGTGGCCTTCGTCCACCGACTGGCCGCGGCCCTCGGCTGCCGCCCGGTCGAGGCCGGCGACGGCCGTCCCGTCCCGGAGGGAGAGGCCGGGGTGGAGCGGTGGCGCGCGTACCAGCGCGACCGGGAGAACGCCCGGCCGCGGGGGCGCGTCACCGTCTGATTCCGCCCGCCCCGCCCCCGCCGGAGGACGCGGGCGGGGCCACGGCGGTGTTCAGCTCCCCCTCGTCCGGGTGAAATCTCCCCGGCGCACGCGCTCGGTCAACGTGTCCCCGCCGAAGGCCCCGTACCCCGAGGCCGCCCAGACGCTGCGCTCGGCGGGCTCGTCGAAGTACGGCACCTGCCTGCCGTCGCGCCGCACGGTCAGCACCTCGGGCGCACGGTGCGCCCGCACCGCGCTCGCGCACTGCTCGCACGCGGGGACCTTGAGCGCGGTCGTCCGGCCGACCTGCCGCCACCGCACCCGCGGTCCCGCCGGTCCGTGCAGCGGCTGGAAGAAGCACAGCCGACCCGGCTCCACGCCCGGTGCCGGTGCCGACGCCCCGTCCAGCGCGGCCGTGCCCTCCGCGACCAGCGCGATCACGCCGACCAGGTCGGGCACGTCCCGGGCGCCGTCCAGCACGGTGCCCGCCGCCGCGTAGGCGTCGAGGGCGTGGTGCAGTGCCTGGCCCGGGTCGGCGGACGGCCGCAGCACCCGCATGGTGCGCCGCCCCCGGCGTCCGGGGCGCGCGGGGTCGGCGGCCGCGTCGCCCGCGTCGGGCAGCGGCAGGTCGTGGTCGCTCAGCCGCTCGCCGAACTCCACCAGCTCGCTCCGCGCGCGCCGGCGCAGCTCGTCCTCGCCCGCGGTGCGGGCCACCTCGAAGACCGTGGCGGGCACCTCGTACCGCTGCCCGCGCCGGGACCGCGCCACCAGGACCGCCACGCCCGCCGTCACCGCCAGGACCGGCGCGACGACCAGCGCCACCGCGCCGAGAGAGGTCCCGCCGCCGGCGGCGCCCTCCTCCTGCTCGGACTCCTCCGGCGCCCCCTCGGTGAGCTCGGCACGGACGCGCTCGTACTCCGCGCGGCCCTCGCCCGCCTCGGTCAGCTCCACGATGCGGGACAGGCGCGTGGACAGCGAGGCGTTGTAGGAGGAGCGGTCGAGGTTGACGGCGCGCACCGCGGCCTCGCCCTCGCTCTCCGGCGACCACGGCCACTCGTACCCCCGCAGATGCCGCACGCCGCCTTCGCTGTTGGTGACGGCCACCATCGGCTCGTTCTCCGCCATGCCCATCCGGTCGCGCACCACCTGCAGCATGGTCTCGGTGGAGCCGTCCCAGTCGTCGCCCTGCACCACCGGCACCAGCACCACGTACAACGGCAGGCCGGTCGCCTCGATCTCCGCCGCCAGCTCCCGCTGCCGGTCCTCGGGCAGCGCCGGCTCGAAGAACGGGTCGACGTGGACGGGCGACTCGAGCAGGCCGTCGGCGATGCGCTCGCCGGCGCTCCGGCCGTCCCCGTCCTGCTGGGCGAGGGCCGGGGCGGCGGCCGCCGCGAGCAGCAGCACGGCGGCGAGCCCGCGGACGGCGGCGCGCAGCAGCGGCCGGGGGTCGGTCGCCCGGCGCCGGGCCGAAGCGCGGCGGACGCGGTCAGTGGACACCTCGGGCCTCCCGGGCGGCGGTGATGAGCTGCTCCACGTCGACGCCGCGCGGCCGGTCCTGGCGCAGCGGGCCGGGGAGCAGGTGGTAGGGGATCCAGCGGTTGCCCCACGGTCCGTGGGCGGCGCCGGCGGCGGCGACCTCGGGGTCGGGCTTCGCGTCGCGCTCCCGCGGCAGGCAGAGCGTCAACCCGGCGACGACCGGCGCCCGGCGGACGGCGGCACGGTCCCCGAAGTAGGAGCCGCAGGCCCCGCAGAGCGCCCGGCGGGCGGGCTGACGGTTCGGCATGCTCCACAGTGTCTCGGCGGTGGTGGCCGGCCCGTGCAGCGGGTTGACCGAGCACAGCTTCGCGGAGAGCGCCGCCGGCTCCGCCAGCACCGCGCTGCCGGCGCGCAGCAGCACGAGCGCGGCCAGTACCTCGGCCGGCGGGGTGTCGGGGTCGGTGCGGCCCGAGCCGTCGCTGTCGAGAAGCAGGGTAGCCGCGTCCAGGGCGTGGACGGCACGGTCGCGGACCGCGGGGTCGTGGGTGCCGTCGCGGTCCGCGGCGGCGCAGGCGGCGACCAGGGCGCGCAGCTCGGAGGCTGCGGTGTTCCGCAGCCGGCGGACGGCGGGGCGGGAGGGTGCCAGCGCCTGGACCTGCTTGCGGAGTTCGGCCTCCAGCGCCCGGTCCTTGGCTCGGGCGCGCTGGGCGGACGTCGTCGCGGCGGAAGCGCCGTGGCGGCGGTGGCCGAGGGCGGCGCCGGTGCCGAGGGCGACGCCGCCCAGCAGCATCGCACCCATCACCCCGGCGGCGATGCCGCCGCCGAAGTCCTCGTCGTAGAGGGAGCCCAGCGTGCGGTCGGCCGCCAGGTCCGGCTCCTCGTACCAGTCCCGGTCGAGGGTGTGCTCCCAGCGGTCGGGGTCGGGCACCGCGGTCTCCAGCTCGTCGAGGAGCACGCCCAGCACCTCCGCGTCGGTGAGCCGCCGGTCGGCGTCGCGGGCCTCGTCCCCGACCGCCCGCACCTCGTCACGGATCTCCCGGAGCGGCAGCGCGGTGCCGTAGCCGACGAGGTTGACGTCCTGGCGGCCGGGTTCGAGCAGCACGTACGTGCCGTCCTCGCCGGTCTCGCGGCGCAGCAGGTGCGCGAGATCGTCGATCCGGTAGCCGACCTCGGCGTCCCGGTCGGGGGCGACGGTGACGACGTAGGCGGGCTCCGGCAGCGCGGCGAGCCGGTCGGTGATCTCCGCCCGTTCCTCGGGGGTGAACGGGATCGGCAGCTCGGGGTCGACGTACAGCGGGCCGTCGTCCAGTGCCGCGGCGAGGCGGTCCACGCGCAGGCCGAGGTCCTCGTCGGTCGGCAGGGCGTGGTCGCGGGTGACCGTCTGGTCGAAGACCTGCGGCGCCACCAGCGGCACCACCGCTCCGGCGACCACCGCGAGCGGCACACCGACCAGGAACGGCCGGCGGCCGCGTCGGCGGGCGAGCCGGACCGCCCCGGCGCCGCTCAGCACCAGCAGCGGCAGCCCCGCGAGGGCGAGCCCGGTGAGGAACGCCTGGTTCCGGCGGTCGGTGTGGGAGATGAACATGTCGCCGGGCCGGTCCTCGTAGTCGCGGGCGCGCACCTCGGCCAGCCGGCTCTCGGTGTCGCCGGCCAGGAGGGTGTCGACGAACTCCGTGACGACACGCAGCGCGCCGGCGTCGCGCGGCAGGTCCTGCGAGGCGATCTCAGCGGCGGCGTCCGCCGGGAGGTCGGTGCCGAACGCGGCCGCGTAGGGGCGGCCGCCGCTCAGCATCAGGTAGACGCCGTCCTCGCCGAGCCGGTCGTGGACGCGCGCCAGCATGGTGCGGCTGTCGCCCCCGTTGACCGCGCCGTACGGCAGCACCAGGAGATAGGCGGGCACGTCGAGCCGCGCCAGCTGTTCGGCGTAGTCCGGGGCGGTGGAGCGGGGGACGGAACGGGGCACCGCATCGCTGATGTAGACGTTGTCCTCGGCCAGGCGTTCGGCGAGGTAGGCGGACTGCCCGGCGGGCGCCTCGCTTCCGCCGTCGACCTCCGGCGCCGCGGCCGGACCGGGGTCGGCCGGGACGGGATCAGCCGGGACGGGATCAGCCGGGCCGGTGCCGTCCTGTGCCGCCAGCGCGGTCGGTGACGCGGCGTGGGCGGTCGCGCCCGGGGCCGCCAGGGCCAGGACGGTCACGGCGGCGGTCACCGCCCCGATCAGCCGGCTCCGTATCGGCCCGTTCGGCCCGGCTCCGCTCGCCCTCATCGGGCCTCCCCCTCGACTGCGCCCCTTCGACGGCGCCGGTCGGTCCGGCGCGGCGCGGGCGGGTCGGTCGCTCGGCCGGTCGGTCACTTCCGTCGCTCGGTCGGCAGCGGCCCCTGCCCGGCCGGTCGAGCCGGGATGGTCGGGACCCGGCCCGCCTCGGCATCGTACGCACGCCCGCGCGCGCTCCGGCGGGCCGTGACGCAGTTGTTGCGTGCCTGGTACACCGGATCGACCGCAGGTCAGGGCGGCTCCGCCGGGGCGGGTCGCGACCGGTCGGGGTCGGCCGGGCGCGGGCGGCGGACGCGCGGCGGGCGGTGGGCG
>NZ_JAAVJC010000026.1 GCF_012033785.1 Streptomyces bohaiensis | reverse complement strand
ACAATGGAACGCCCGCCCCGACCGGCGGGCGGACTGGTGCGAGGGGAATCGTCGGTGAGTTTTTTCGCTAAGTTGTTCGGCAGGCGGCAGGGCGGCACGGAGAGGGCGGCACGGCTCCGGCCGACCAGGAGGGCGGCGGCGGTCGACGGCCGGGCGGGCCGCCGGCCGCGTCCTCACCGGGGCGGCGCTCCGCACCGTCCCCGGGCCTGTGGTGCTGGTCGCTCATGTGCCATCACGCCCGGAAGATGTGGCGTCGGATGGACGCCGCGTTGGAGAAGATTCTGATCCCGAAGACCACGATGACGCCGGTGGAGAGCTGGGCGCCGACTCCGAGCTGGTCGCCGAGGAAGACGATCAGTGCGGCCACCACGACGTTGGAGAGGAAGGAGACCACGAAGACCTTGTCGTCGAACTTCCCGTCCAGTCGGGCACGCAGACCGCCGAAGACGGCGTCGAGGGCGGCCACGACGGCGATGGGGAGATAGGGCTCCATGCCCGTGGGCACGACGGGCCGGGTGATGACCCCGACCACGACGCCGAGCACCAGCCCGAGAACGGCGATCACGGTGTGTGTTCCTCTCCAACGTTGCCGGGCGGGCCGGGTGCCTGCCCCGATGGCTGCTGCCCCGTCTCCCCGGTGCCGCTTTCGCTGCCGTCGCCGACCTCCGGCGCGGCGGTGCCGCTGGGGTCCGGCCCGTCACCGTCCTCCGGGACACCGGGTCCCACGGGGGTGGCGCTGCGCAGCACCAGCCGTGAGGCGGCCGGCAGCCGCAGTTCGTCGCGTTCCGTGAGAGAGCCGCGGATGCCGTAGTGCTCCCGCAGCGAGTCCAGCGTCGCTCCGCCCGCGCCGGCCTCGAACGCCCCGCGCAGCGTCTCGCCGTCGCCGACGGCGTGGACGGTGTACGGCGGTACCAGCGGGCGGTTGTCGACCAGCACCGCGTCGCCGGCGGCGCGGATGGCGGAGACCGCGGTGAGCCGCTGCCCGTTGACGGCGACCGCCTCCGCGCCGGCCGACCACAGTCCGTTGACGATGCGCTGCAGGTCGCGATCGCGGAGTCGTCCGGTGTCGGCGAAGCCGCCCCCGTCACGGGGACCGCCGCCCAGCGCGTCGCCGGCACCCTCGGCGTCGTCGAGGACGAGTTCGAGTCCGGGGCCGGTGACCGCGATCGCGCCGGCGAGCAGGGCGGTCAGCTCCGCGGCGCCGCTGCCCCCGGTGAGGGCGGCGCGGCGCAGCTCGGCGACGTGGTCGCGAAGGTCGTCGACCTCCTGCTGGAGCGCCTCGGTCTGGTCGGTGCCGCGTTCGACGCGCTCGGCGAGTTCCCGGCGCTCCTGGGCCAGCGCGGGTGCGCCCGCGCGGGTCTGGAGGGCACCGAGGGTGATCACCATGGCGGTGAGCAGGAGGCCGGCGATCAGCCAGAGCCGGCGTCCGCCGGGTGCGGGCCCGCCGGCCGCCGCGCGGCGGCGGGCGGCCTCCTCGTAGCCGGCGTCCAACGGATGGTCCATGACCTCGTTGAGCAGCCACATCGACGCGTCGGGACGCGTGGTGCGGTCCGCACGTTCGGGGCCGGGCTGCTGGGGCATGGCGGACATCGTCGCACGCCGCCGGACGGGTGAGGCGCGGGCCCCTCCCGTCCGGCGGTACGTGCGCGGCCGGGGTCAGTCGCCGGCGCTGTCGACCACCGCGCTCCAGCGGTCGAGGAGTTGGCGCGCGGCCTCGTCGTCGGGCCCCTCCGCCCACAGGTGGGTCACGGCCTCCGCGGGGTCGGGCAGCACCATCACCCACCTGCCGTCGGGCTCGACCACCCGCACGCCGTCGGTGGTGTCGACCTGCCGGTCCTCGGCGGACTCGACCACCCTGCGCATCACCATGCCCTTGACGGCCCAGGGGGTGACGATGTCCCGGCGCAGGACGTGGGCGCGCGGTATGCGGGCGTCGATCTGGCTGAGGGAGAGCTGGGTACGGGCGACCAGCCCGGTCAGCCGTACGAAGGCGGCGGTGGCGTCGAAGACGTTGCCGAACTCCGGCACGATGAAGCCGCCCTGTCCGTCGCCGCCGAAGACGGTGGCCTCCTTGGCCGCGGCGCGGGTGAGGTCGTCGGGAGAGGTGGTGGTCCAGGCGACCTGGGTGCCGTGGTATGCGGCGACCTGCTCCGCGATGCGGGTGGTGGTGACCGGCAGTACCACGCGGCCGCTGCGCCGCTCGGCTGCCACCAGGTCCAGCAGGACCAGCAGGGCGCGGTGGTCGTCGATCACGCGTCCCCGCTCGTCGACGACGGACAGCTGCTCGCCCACCGGGTCGAACCGGACGCCGAACGCGGCCCGCGCGGAGGCGACGATCTCCCCGAGCCGCACGAGGGCGGCGGCCCGGTCCTCGGCCGTCTCCGTGGGCCGCGCCTCGTCGAGGCCGCCGTTGATGGTCAGCGCGTCGACACCGAGTTTCCCGAGCAGGCTCGGCAGCACCAGGGAGGCACTGCCGTGCGCGGCGTCCACCACGACCTTCATCCCCGCCTCGCGGACACCGCTGGTGTCGACGGCGCGCAGCACGGAGCCGGTGTAGGCGTCGAAGACGCTGGCGGGGAAGCGGAGGTCGCCGATCTCCCCGGGGAACGCGCGCCGGAACTCCTGGCGGGCGTAGACGCGGTCCAGCTTGCGCCTGCCCGGCCTGGGACAGGTCGGCGCCGTGCTCGTCGAGGAACATCACGTCGACCGAGTCGGGTACCCCGGGCGTGGTGCGGATCATGATGCCGCCGGCGCTGCCGCGGGCCGTCTGCTGGCGGGCCACCGGCAGCGGCACGTTCTCCAGGTCGCGGACGTCGATGGCCGACGCCTGGAGGGCGGAGATGACGGCGCGCTTGAGGGCGCGCGCGCCCCGGGAGTGGTCGCGTGCGGTGGTGACCGTCGCGCCCTTCTTCAGCGTCGTGGCGTAGGCGCTGGCCAGCCGGACGGCCACCTCGGGGGTGATCTCGACGTTGAGGATGCCGGTGACGCCGCGCGCCCCGAAGAGGTTGGCCTGGCCGCGGGACTCCCAGATGACCGAGGTGTTGACGAAGGCGCCGGCCTCGATGGTCTTGAACGGGTACACCCGGACGGTGTCCTGGATGATCGACTCCTCGCCGATCAGGCACTCGTCGCCGATGACGGCGCCGTCCTCGATGCGCGCGGCCCGCATCACGTCGGTGTTCTTCCCCACCACGCAACCGCGCAGGTTGGTCTGCGGGCCGATGTAGACGTTGTCGTGGACGACGGCCCGGTGCAGGAAGGCGTCGGACTTCACGACCACGTTGGAGCCGACGACGGTGTGCTCGCGGATCTCCGCGCCGGACTCGACCTTGGCGTAGTCGCCGATGTAGAGCGGGCCGCGCAGGGTGGCGTCGGGGTGGACCTCGGCGCCCTCGGCCACCCAGACGCCCGGGGAGATCTCGAAGCCGTCGATCTCGACGTCGACCTTGCCCTCGAGCACGTCGGCCTGGGCCTTGACGTAGCTCTCGTGGGTGCCGACGTCCTCCCAGTAGCCCTCGGCCACGTAGCCGTAGACCGGCTTGCCCTCCTTCATCAGACGGGGGAAGACGTCACCGGACCAGTCGACGGGCACGTCGGGGTCGACGTAGTCGAAGACCTCGGGCTCCATGACGTAGATGCCGGTGTTGACGGTGTCGGAGAAGACCTGCCCCCAGGTCGGCTTCTCCAGGAACCGCTCGACGCGGCCCTCGTCGTCGACGATGGTGATGCCGAACTCCAGCGGGTTCGGCACCCGGGTGAGGCAGACCGTGACCAGGGCGCCGCGCTCCCGGTGGAAGCGGATCAGCTCGGTCAGGTCGAAGTCGGTGAGCGCGTCGCCGGAGATGACGAGGAAGGAGTCGTCCTTCAGCGCCGCCTCGGCGTTCTTGACGCTTCCCGCGGTGCCGAGCGGCTTCTCCTCGTTGGCGTAGGTGAGCTCCATGCCGAGCTCCTCGCCGTCGCCGAAGTAGTTCTTGACGAGGGAGGCGAGGAACTGGACCGTCACCACGGTCTCGGTGAGCCCGTGGCGCTTCAGGAGCCGCAGCACGTGCTCCATGATCGGTCGGTTCACCACGGGCAGCAGCGGTTTGGGCATGCTCGCGGTCATCGGCCGGAGCCGGGTGCCGGAGCCTCCTGCCATTACGACGGCCTTCATAGTGGAAGTGTCCTCCTCGCAGAGCGGACAGTCATGCCGACTGCGCCCGTCCGGACGAGTTCGCCCGCACGGCGGGGTGGGACAGGGGTGGCCGCCGTGTCGGCACGCCGTACCTCAGCGACACTGCCGGAGGCGGGATCAGTCGGCCGCGGAGTCCGCCGTCAGAAGGCGGCGGACCTGGACCACATAGAGGATCCCTGCCCACCAGTACAGCGCCGTACCCCAGGTGGCGAACGCCCATCCGAAAATCGCGGCCAGTGACGCCACGCTGCCGGATCCGTCACTGAGCAGCAGCAGCGGGAAGGCGTACATGAGGTTGAAGGTGGCCGCCTTGCCGAGAAAGTTGACCTCGGGCGGCGCATAGCCCCGCCGGTCCAGCAGCAGCACCGCGACCAGCAGGCACACCTCCCGCAGCAGCAGGAGCGCGGTGATCCACCAGGGGAGGATGTCGCGCCAGGTGAGCGCGAGCAGCGTCGCGAGGATGTAGAGCCGGTCGGCGGCCGGGTCGAGGATGCGGCCGAGGCTGCTCACCTGGTTCCAGCGGCGGGCGAGCTTGCCGTCGAGGTAGTCGCTGACGCCGCTGAGGGCGAGGACCAGCAGGGCCCAGCCGTCGAGGCTGGGCCCGTCGAACACCGGGGAGAGGACGAGCCAGAGGAAGAGGGGGACCCCGGCCAGGCGCGCCATGCTCAGCAGGTTCGGGACGGTGAAGACCCGGTCGGTCTGCACGCCTGTCTGTTGGACCTCCACCGGTGGAGCCCTCCCGTGTTCGTGTGGTGCCGGCGTTCCCGACGACCGGCTGTGCAGACCCTATCGGGAGCGGTCGGTGGCACCGGGTGAGGGTGGCATGGTGAAAGGTGACGGAGGGTGGAGCTGAGCCGAACGGTTCCGTGACGTACGCTCGTGTAGCGGCACAAACGTCCGATATGGGTCGGCGCCCGAACGGGTGCCCGCCGAGGGAGGCTGCCCATGACCACCGTCTCGTCGCCCCTCGCCGGGCGGGTGCTGACGCTCCAGGACGTACCGGATCCCGTCTTCGCCGACGCGCTGGTCGGGCCCGGCGCCGCGGTGGACCCGGTCCGGGTCCCGCTGGAGGCCCTGGCGCCCTTGGACGGCATCGTCGTCTCGCTCCAGGCGCACACCTTCGTGGTCGTGGACCCGGCGGGGCGCGCGGTACTGACCCATCTGGGGATCGACACCGTGCAGCTGGCGGGCGAGGGGTTCGAGCCGCTGGTGGGCAAGGGCGACAGCGTACGGCGGGGCCAACCGCTGGTGCGGTGGGACCCGGCGGCGGTGGCGGCGTCCGGCCGGTCCCCGGTCTGCCCGGTGATCGCCCTGGATGCCTCGGCCCCCGACCTGGCGGGACTGCGTACCGGGCGTGACGTCCGGGCAGGTGACGTGCTGTTCAGTTGGAACTGAGACCGGAGACAGGTGAGATGGACGCGAGGTTGAGGGGTGTCGGCGTGAGCCACGGGGTGGCCCGTGGCGAGGTACGCCACATGGGGACAGCGGTGCTGGAGCCACCGGCGAGGCGACTCGCCGAGGGCGAGGCGCCCCGGGAGCGGGAGCGCGCCGCCCGCGCCGTGGAGGCGGTGGCCGCGGACCTGGAGGCGCGCGGCGCGCTGGCGGGAGGCGAGGCCCAGGCGGTGCTGGAGGCGCAGGCGCTGATGGCGCGTGACCCCGAGCTGGCGGCCGACGTGGAGCGGCGCATCGGAGCCGGGGACATCGCCGAGCAGGCCGTGCACGACGCCTTCGCCGCCTACCGGGAACTGCTCGCCGCCGCGGGCGAGTACCTCGCGGGCAGGGTCGCCGACCTCGACGACGTCCGCAACCGCATCCTGGCGCGGCTGCTCGGCGTCCCGATGCCCGGGGTCCCCGACAGCGACGGCCCGTTCGTCCTGATCGCCCGTGACCTCGCCCCGGCGGACACCGCGCTGCTCGACCCCGCGCTGGTGCTCGGCTTCGTCACGGAGGAGGGCGGCCCCACCAGCCACAGCGCCATCCTGGCGCGCGCGCTGGGCGTACCGGCGGTGGTGGCACTGCCGGGCGCCGGCGAGCTGGTCGAGGGCACCGTTGTCGCCGTGGACGGCGAGAGCGGGGAGGTCGTCGTGGCCCCCGGCGACGAGGAGTGGGCGGCGCTGGAGCAGCGCGCGGCCGAGCGCCGGGCGGCGCTGGGCGAGGCCCGCGGTCCGGGCGCCACCGCCGACGGGCACAAGGTGCCGCTGCTCGCCAACATCGGCGGGCCCGGGGACGTCGCGGCGGCGGTCGAGGCCGGCGCGGAGGGCGTGGGGCTGTTCCGGACGGAGTTCCTCTTCCTCGGCGACGGGGCGGACGGCTCCGAGCCGCCGTCCGTGGCCGAGCAGACGGAGGCGTACCGACACGTACTGGCGGCGTTCCCCGACGGCAGGGTGGTGGTGCGGGTCCTGGACGCCGGCGCCGACAAGCCGCTGTCCTACCTCAACCCCGCCGACGAGCCGAACCCGGCGCTGGGCGTGCGGGGGCTGCGGGCGCTGCTGGCCCACCGTGAGGTGCTGCTGGACCAGTTGCGCGCTCTCGGTCGCGCGGCGGAGGGGCAGTCGGCCTATCTGGAGGTCATGGCGCCGATGGTGGCGGGTCCCGGTGAGGCGCGGGAGTTCGCCGAGGCGTGCCGCGAGGCGGGGCTGTCCGCACGGGCGGGCGTGATGGTCGAGGTGCCGTCGGCCGCGTTGCGCGCGCGGGCGCTCCTCCAGGAGGTGGAGTTCCTCTCCCTGGGCACCAACGACCTGGCCCAGTACACCTTCGCGGCAGACCGGCAGGTGGGGGCGCTCTCCCGCTGGCAGGACCCGTGGCAGCCCGCCCTGCTCGATCTGGTCGCCCTCTCGGCGGAGGCAGCCAAGGCCGAGGGGCGCAGCTGCGGTGTCTGCGGCGAGGCCGCCTCCGACCCGGTCCTGGCCTGCGTGCTGGCCGGCCTCGGGGTGACCAGTCTGTCGATGGGCGCCGCCTCGATCCCCTACGTGCGGGCCCGGCTGGCCCGGCACACCCTCGCGGAGTGCGAGCGCGCGGCGTCGGCCGCGCGTGCGGCGGACGACGCCGAGAGTGCCCGCGCCGCGGCGGTGGCCGCCCTCGGCGGCTGAGCGACCGCGAGCGGGCACGGGACGCCGGGGGCGGCTGCCCCCGGCGTCCCGCCGTCGGGCGGCAGGTCACAGCGGGCGGCACCGGTAGCCGGGCAGTTCGAGAGCGGACCGGTGGACCACGGTGCCGCCCGGCGGTGCGCCGGGGGCGCCCGCCGGAAGCGGAGGGCGGGCGAGCGGGCGGCACGGACCCCCGGCGGGGCGAATGCGGCGTGCGTCACACGACGCGATCCGTGACGACGGCCCTACGCGCGGGTAACTTCGCGGTGCGGCGGTCCCGCACGGCAGCGGACCGCCCGCACGGCACCGCCGGGCTGCGGCTCACGCACCGCCGTCACGCACTGCCGTCACGAGTACCAAGCACGAGCACCCGTCACGCACCGTCCACCGCCGGCAGGCGACCGCAGCCCGTTCCGGCACCCCGCAGCAGCACCGTTCGTCCGACAACCGCCCGGCCGGCGAGGTCGCCGGCCCCGGCCCTGGGAGCCCGCCATGCCCGAAGCCGTCATCGTCGCCGCCACCCGCTCCCCGATCGGCCGGGCCCGCAAGGGGTCGCTGAAGGACGTCCGCCCGGACGACCTCACCGCGTCGATCGTCCGCGCCGCCCTGGACCAGGTCCCGCAGCTCGACCCGCGCGAGATCGACGACCTGATGCTGGGCTGCGGCCTGCCGGGCGGCGAGCAGGGCCACAACCTGGGCCGGGTCGTCGCCGTGCAGCTGGGCATGGACCACCTGCCGGCCTGCACGATCACCCGCTACTGCTCCTCCTCGCTCCAGACCACGCGCATGGCGCTGCACGCGATCCGCGCCGGGGAGGGCGACGTCTTCGTCTCCGCCGGTGTCGAGACGGTGTCGCGGTTCGTCCACGGCTCCTCCGACGGCATGCCCGGCACCCACAACCCGCTCTTCGCCGACGCCGAGGCGCGCACCGCCCGCCGCGCCGAGGAGGGCGGCGAGGGGTGGACCGACCCGCGGGAGAGCGGCGACCTCCCCGACGTCTACATGGCCATGGGCCAGACCGCGGAGAACCTGGCCCGCGCCAAGGGCGTGACCCGCCAGGAGATGGACGAGTTCGGCGTCCGCTCGCAGAACCTCGCGGAGCAGGCCCTCGCCGCCGGGTTCTGGCAGCGGGAGATCACCCCCGTCACCACCCCCGACGGCACGGTGGTCAGTACCGACGACGGTCCCCGCGCCGGCGTGACCCTGGAGGCCGTGCAGGGGCTGAAGCCGGTCTTCCGCCCCGACGGCCTGGTGACCGCCGGCAACTGCTGCCCGCTCAACGACGGCGCCGCCGCCCTGGTGATCATGTCCGACACCAAGGCGAGGGAGCTGGGGATCACCCCGCTCGCCCGGGTCGTCTCCACCGGGGTCTCCGCGCTCTCCCCGGAGATCATGGGCCTGGGGCCGGTGGAGGCGTCCCGCCAGGCGCTGGCCCGCGCCGGGATGACCATCGGCGACATCGACCTGGTCGAGATCAACGAGGCGTTCGCCGCCCAGGTGATCCCCTCCTACCGCGACCTCGGGGTCGACCTGGACCGGCTCAACGTCAACGGCGGCGCCATCGCCGTCGGCCACCCCTTCGGCATGACGGGCGCGCGCATCACCACCACGCTCATCAACTCGCTCCGGTGGCACGACAAGCAGTTCGGGCTGGAAACTATGTGTGTAGGCGGCGGCCAGGGCATGGCCATGGTTCTGGAACGCCTGAGCTAGAGGTGACGCGCGTCACTGCCGACCCCTCGGTATACACCAGCGATACCGAAGCGGCCCCGTGATGTGACCCAGCACAAGGCGCCCCGCATCGGCGCAGGTCAGCGTCGTGCGGGGTGCCGGGCAAAGGAGGCCCAGGGACCAAATACCCTCCCGGTTCGTGACGTTCCGCTCTGCACCACGTGGCACCGGTGCGGAAACGTGGGATAGGAACTAGGGGGACACCGCGACCAGGAGATGCTTTGTGAGCGCCATATCCCTCATCCTGATGCTCGCCGCCGGCCTCGCTCTGGCCGTCTGTACGGCCGCACTGTGGGCCGCGCGCGGCCTGCGCGCCGAGGTGACCGCACTGCGGGCACTGCTCGCGCCCGCGCTGCTGCCGCCGGCCCGCGTCGCACCGGACGAGGAACTGATCCGGGCGGCGGTCGCGGACGCGCTGGCCGACGAGCGCGACCGCGAGCTGGCCGAGGCCCGCGCCTTCTGGGCGGAGCAGGAGGCACGCGACGCCGAGAACGCCGCGATGGGCCACCACGGCTCCCCCGCCTCGTCCGCCGACGAGATGCTGCTGGACGCGCTGCTGGAGCGCTACCTGGCCGAGGGCGACGCCACCGGTGCCGACGGTTCGCTGCTGGGCGGCGGGGAGTTCGGCGCGCTGGGTCCGGACGTCGACCTCGCCGGGTACGACCCGCACGGCTACGACGCCCACGACGCGGCCTTCGGCATCCGCCCCGCCCGCCCGGTCGTCCCGCGCCAGGGCACCGGCCGCGAGGACGCCGACTTCTTCACCGCCGAGCACTCCGCCGAGCACTCCGAGGACGCCCCGACCGGCCGCGCGGACGAGTCGTCCAGCGCGCGCGACCGGCGCACCGGCGAGGAGCGCGGGCAGGGCGAGTACGGCGACGCCGCACCCCGCCGCCCCTTCCTGCCGCGCCAGGCCACCGGTGACGTGACGCCCGCCCCGGCGCCGGAGCCCCGCGACGAGGACGACCAGCTCTCCGCGGAGATGGCCGCCGCCCGCCGCCGCCACCCCTCGCACCCCGGCTACTCCCTCTCCGGCGAGCCGGTGGAGCTGCCCGGCCAGGCGTGCGAGCCCGGCCACGACGCCGCCGTCGAGGAGTACGAGCGCACCACGGAGCGGCTGGGCCGCCTCGCCCGCGCCGGGACCCCGCTCGCCGACGTGCGCCCCGGGCCGCTCGGCACCCTGGACGTCTTCCTCTTCGAGGACGGCACCACCCTCTGCCTCTCCCCCGGCCACCGCGAGACCTCGCAGCGCCTCGCCTCGGCGGTCCGCGCCGGCGAGTCGCCCGTCCTGCTCGGCGGCTCCGGGGTCTCCGGCGCCTACGCGCTGACCTTCGCCTGCGGCGAGGAGAGCATCTACCTGCTGGCCGACCGCATCGTCGCCGCCTGACCGACCCTCCGCCGGTCCCCACGACCTCGGCCCCCGCTGAGCCGCCCACGGCTCACCGGGGGCCGACGCCATTCCGGGGTGCCTCAGGCGGAGGACTTCCGCGCTGCCCGGTCCAGCACGACCGGCCGCCCACTGACCTTGTCGTAGCGGCGGCGCACGTACATGGTGAAGCCGAGCGCGTGCAGCGCCTCCTCCGCGGAGTGCGTGTTGGCCGGCCGTCGGCCGAGCGCGGTCTCCACCAGCGGCAGGACCGGCAGGTTCCGTCCGCCGACCTCGACGACCACTTCGTGA
Organism: Streptomyces bohaiensis; assembly: GCF_012033785.1. GTDB lineage: Bacteria > Actinomycetota > Actinomycetes > Streptomycetales > Streptomycetaceae > Streptomyces > Streptomyces bohaiensis. Next base: position 24,429 of record NZ_JAAVJC010000026.1, on the reverse strand, counting down.
TCGGTGTTGGCAGGCGTCCGCAGCGCGGCGACGGCGACCATCGCGAGCGTCAGCTCGGCGTGGCCGCCGCCCAGCAACCTCACCTGTGCCGCCGCGGGCCCGGTCCCGGCTCCGGTCCCGGCTCCGCCCCCGTCACTCGTCTCCGCCACCACGTCGTCCCCTCCGACTCCGCCGGGCCGCGCCCCTGCCGGACGGCCGCGCTGCTGCCGCCGAGGCTACGCACCGCGCTCCGGCCGGGGCGGCGTCCGCCGAACTCCCCGGCCGCCCGCAGCCGCCCTGCTCCCAGTCCGAGGTCAGTTCTTGCCCCCGCACCGTGGCAGGCGGTCAGCTGCGAGACACCCTGTTCACCATCGGAGACACCGCCCGGCACGGCCGCGTCTCGGAACGGATGCTGCGGCACTACGACGCGACCGGTCTGCTGCGGCCGACGACTGGTGCACACCGCGAACCGAGGTATCGCGAACTGCCTCGGGTTCAGCTCCGGCACAGCTGAACCCGCCTCCGACCCACCCACCGCTGGCGCCTTCCAGGCGGCAGCACGGCGCATCACCGCGGGTGCACAGCCTTCACCCATGCGCCCGTTTTCGACCACGTCATATAGCTAGATGACCGCTCAGCGTCCGATCTGACGGTTCGCATGATCACAAAGTGCTGGACAGGACGCATGTGGTGACCATACGCTCCTGCGGTCCCACACATCTGTGGAGGCGGTGTTCACACCTGGGGAAGGGTGCGTGGGGGGAATGGTGGGGCGATCACGCCTGCCTGCGGTTCGGGCTGGGGTTGCGGTCACGGTGTCCATGGCGGTGGCGTTGGGGCTCGCTCCGGCGACACAGGCGGCCCCCGCAGCCGGTAACGAGCCGGCGTCGGAGTCCCCCACCGTGCCGGGCGAGCAGTACGACCCGGCGCTCCCGGAGGAGTCGCCCGAGGCCACGGCGATAGCCGAGGCCCGCGCCACCGGGGAAGCCGTCGAGGTCGTCTCCCAACGCGGCGAGGCCCGCGAGGTGTTCGCCACCCCCGACGGTGACCTGGAGGCACGGGAGTACGTCGTCCCGGTGTGGTCGCGGGTGGCCGGTGAATGGCAGCGCGTCGACCTCGACCTGGCGGCAACCGCCGACGGGCGGATAGCCCCGACCGCGGCCACGGTCGACGTGACCTTCTCGGCGGGCGGCGACGACGAACTCGTGGTGCTGTCCAAGCACGGCCGCGAGTTCGCGCTCGACTGGCCGGGCGAGCTCCCCGAGCCCGTCCTCGCCCAGGAACGGGCGACCTACCGCGATGTGCTCCCCGGCGTGGACCTGCGGATGGAGGCGGTGCCCGACGGGTTCTTCTCCCTCCTCGTCGTCAAGAACGCCGAGGCCGCCGCCAATCCCGAGCTGGAGAAGATCCGCTTCGAGCTGGAGACCAGCGGTCTGCGGGTCGAAACCACCCCCGAGGGCGGCCTGACGGCGCTCGACGCGGGTTCGGGCGGCGTCGTCTTCGAGGCTCCCACCCCCCTGATGTGGGACTCCTCCACCCCGGCGGCGACGGAAGGCGGTGCGCAGGCGCGCGCGGCGGCCCCCGCCATCGACGCGGCCGAGACGCCGGCGCCCAGTGACTCATCCCGGCTGGCCGAGGTCGAGTTGGAGGTCGACAGCGACGGCTCGCTCGGCGAACTTGTCCTTGGCCCCGACCTCTCGGTGCTGCGCGGTGAGGACGTGCAGTACCCCGTCTACATCGACCCGCAGACGCACTCGCCGCGCGCATCCGCGTGGACGATGGTCTCCCGCCACTGGTCCGGCAGCCCGCAGTGGAAGTTCAACGGCCGGGCGGACGAGGGCCTCGGGTACTGCGTGGGCTGGTCCGGCTGCAACCCCAACGAGGTGAAGCGGCTCTTCTACCGCATCGACACCTCGCGGTTCGCCGGCACCCGGGTGCAGAAGGCGGAGTTCGTCGTCCGCAACACCCACTCCGCCCAGTGCACGGCGCACCCCGTGCAGCTGTGGCGCACCAAGGGCATCACCTCCTCCACGACGTGGAACACGCAGCAGGCGTCGGGCTTCTGGATCGAGCGGCTGCGCACCAGTTCGTTCCACTACGGCGGCAACCCGCAGCAGGGCTGCCGCCCGGCGGGCGACGCCGAGTTCGACATCACCTCCGCGGTGCAGAAGGCGGCCGACAGCCGCACTTCGACGATGACGTTCGGGCTGCGCGCGAGCAACGAGTCGAGCAACCTGCACTGGAAGCGCTTCAGCAAGGACGCGCATCTGCGGGTGACCTACAACCGTCCGCCCGCGCGCATCAAGCCCTCGCAGATCACGCTGGAGTACGGCGGAACCTGCAAGCCGCAGTCCAATCCGGCGATCGCTCGGTCGCTGGGCAACGTCCACGCCAACAACGTCACCGACCCCGACGGCGACAGTGTCCGCGTGCAGTTCCGCGTCCGCTGGTCCGGCGGCGTGTGGGACGCGCCGCTGACCTCCGCCAAGCGCTCCGGCTCGTCGTTCTCCCTGAAGCTGCCCAACCACCTGCCGCAGAACAGCACGCTGCGGCTGTACGCGCGTGCCTACGACGGCTCGCACTACGGCCCGTGGTCCGAGGTCGACGGCCACCCCTGCTACTTCCGCTACGACACCTCCGTGCCCGCCGCCCCGACCGTCACCTCCGACCGCTACCCGGAGTTCGATCCGTCGGGTACCGATATCTGGTACCAGGGAGCGGGTCACTACGGTGGCTTCACCTTCACTGCGGCGGACCGCGACGTGAATCGCTACCGCTACGGCATCAACAACGATCCGACCGCCGCGAACCAGGTGGCGACCAGCTCGGGTGCCGCGCGGAGTGTCTCCGTGCTGCCCGAGGAGCCGGGGCTCCACTTCGTCACGGTGCAGGCGCTGGACCAGGCCGGCAACATCTCGGAGGTCCGCACCTACCAGTTCCTCGTCTCCCCGGGTGAGTCGCCGCGCGCCGCATTCTCTTTCGACGAGGGGCCGGACGCAGCCGCAGCTGAGCCCGATGTGCCACAGCACGACGCGACGCTGACCGGCGGTTACGTACTCGGTGTCCCCGGCGTGGTGGGCACGGCGCTCCAGTTGGACGGTGAGACGGGCCACGCGGCCGTCGAGGGTCCGGTGGTGGACACGGGCAAGCCCTTCACGGTGTCCACCTGGGCGCGCCTGGACACCAAATCCGCCGGCTCGTCCGTCGTCGTCGAACAGACCGGCCGCAACTTCGCGGGCTTCACCATCTACCACTCCGGCCACTACGACCAGTGGGCCGTCCTGGCCCAGCGGAGCGACGACCCGGCGGGTACGGCGCGCAGTCGAATCCTGGCCGACGCGCCCGTCACGACTGGGACGTGGACGCACCTGGCCGCGTCCTACGACGGCACGAACCTCCGGTTCTTCGTCAACGGCCGGCTCGCCGGGACGACACCGCACACGTCTGCGTGGTCCGCTCAGACATCGCTGCAGATCGGTGCGTCTCGTCGCGGGAGCGTGGTCAGCGAGCACCTCGGCGGCAGCGTGGATCAGCTGCAGTTCTTCGACTACGCGATGACGACCGCTTCGGGCCCGATGGCGCAGCTCTACGACAAGCAAGCCGTGTCGACCGCTCCTCACCGTCCCGCCACCGCCGTCTTCCCCTTCGACGAGCCCGCCGGGACGACGGCGGCCACCGGAACGGCCGACCACGGGCCCGCCGTCTACCACGGTGGCGTGCGAACCGGGCGCCCGGGCGCCAATGAGTACGCAGCCACGTTCAACGGCACGGACAGCTACGCGGTGACCGAGGCGCCCATCGTCGACACCAGCCGTGACTTCTCCGTCTCCGCCTGGGCACGTCTCGACAAGTCGCGCGCGGAGGGCGCGGGCATCATTGCGGCGCAGCTCGGTGCCGACGCTCCCGGGTTGGAGTTGTACTACTCCAAGGGCTTGGACCGCTGGGCGTTCAACCAGTACCGCAGTGACACGCCGAGCGCGGGACCGGTTCGCGCGGCCCAACCGGCCGGAACCGTCGCGCAGGACGGCGAGTGGGCGCACCTGGTGGGGGTGCACGACTCCGTCGCCGACACGCTCACCCTGTATGTGAACGGCGTACAGGCCGGTCGTACCACCCGTGGTGGCGCCTGGGACGCCACCGGTCCCGTCATGATCGGGGCGGGTTCGTACAGCGGCGACATCCGCTCGCACTTCCCCGGCGACATCGACGACGTCCGGTTCTACTCCCGGGTCGTCACTCCCACCGAGGTGGGCCAGTTGCTGAAGCAGAACCCGCTGCTCACCGCGCGGTGGGAGCTGAACGCGGGGAGCACGACCTCGCCCGACGCCTCGCCGAACGAGAACCACCTCACCCTTCACGGCGGCCATGAGTTCGGCCCTGGTCGCCACGGGGACGCCCTTCTTCTGGACGGTGCGACCGGTTACGCGCAGACAGCCGGTGTGCCCCTGGACACCACGGCCAGCGTCAGCGCGGCGGCCTGGGTGCAGGCAGCCGCCGCACCCGAGCAGCCGGTCACGGTGCTGAGCGCTGCCGGCAACCGCCAGAACGCGCTCGCCGTGCGCTTCCTCCCGCACAGTGAGGAGCCCGGCTGGGGATCGTGGCAGGTGGCCGTGGCGGAGGAGGACGACGCGTCCTCGCGTCTCTCGACCGCGGTCAACCAACTCTTCTACGACATCAGGGACTGGAACCACCTCGCCTTGGTCTACGACGGGTCGACCAAGCGCGCCAGCCTGTATGTCAACGGGTCGCTTCAGGAGATCGTCTGCACCGAGGACTCCGACGAATCCTGTGTCGCGGGTTCCAGCTGGACCGACAACGCGCTGACGTTCGAGGCGACGCACTCCTTCCAGCTCGGCAGACAGCGCTCGGGCAGCGGGTGGTCCGAGTACTGGCCCGGGGCCATTGATGACGTCTGGCTCTACCAGGGCGTCCTGAGCGCCGCCCAGGTCCTGGCCACCGGTTTCGGGGATTCCATCGCCCCCGGGCCCTGAGCCCTTCCGTGCCACCGCTATCCGACTGCTCACCCCTCACCGGCCGCCCAGCGCGCACTGAAGGACGACGCACCCAGATGAAGACCACCTTCCTCGCCAGACGGCGCACCGCTTCCCTCCGGGGCAGGATCGCCCTCGGCGTGGCGACCGTCATGGTTGCCTCACTTGTCCAGGCCGTGAACCCGTCCGTGTCGAGTGCCGACGACGGCACGGTCGAGGCGGAGGTCGAGCTCGGGGAGCCGGTGGACGGCTCGGACGGGCTGCGCGTGGCGCCTCGCCCGGTCGACCACACGCCCCGTGTGATCACGGACCAGCCCAGTGCGGAGTTCCCGTCCGACGAAACCCACGAGGTCGCCATTGAGGGCGGCGACGGTCCGTTGACGGACGGAACGGCACTCGACCCCGTGGGGGATCTACCCGTCGAGGTACGGACACAGCAGGACGCGAGCGTCGTTGTCGAGGCGCAGCCGGGCGCAGCCGGCGGAGACGGCTCTCCGGGCATCGCCTTCAGCCTGACGGTCACACCGGACGAGCCGACCGGAGCCACGGCCCGCACTGCCTCCGACAACGGCGGGAACGACCTCACCGAGGTCGACGTGCGCATCGACTACTCGGCGTTCGCCGAAGCCTACGGCGGCGGCTACGGGGACCGGTTGACCCTGCACGCGGCTCCGGACTGCGCAGAGGACGGCGACTGCTCGACCGCCGAGCCGGTCGATGTCGTGAACGACACCGAGCAGCAGACCCTGACCGCGGCAGCCCTGTCGGTCCCCGCGGCGACGCCCATGACCCTCATGGTGGCCGCGACGGCCGAGGGGGACAAGGGCGACTACACCGCCACGGACCTGTCGCCGTCCAGCACGTGGGAGACCGATCTCAGTACCGGTGACTTCACCTGGTCCTACGACATACCGCTGCCCGACGTCCCGGGTGAGCTGACGCCCAGCATCGGCCTGACCTACTCGGCGGGCAGTATCGACGGCCGCACGTCCTCCACCAACAACCAGGGTTCCTGGGTCGGTGACGGCTACAACCTCTGGCCCGGGTACATCGAACGCAACTACAAGTCCTGCGGCTACAAGAACGTCGAGGACGAACACGAGAACAAGGTCGCCGACCTCTGCTGGGACCACGACAACGCCTTCATCTCACTCAACGGGATGGCGGGTGAGCTCGTCCCCGCGGGTGACAACACCTGGAAGCTGCAGTCCGACAACGGCACCCGCATCGAGCGGCTGACCAGCTCTGCCCGGGCCAACGGGGACAACGACAACGAGTACTGGCGTGTGACCGACCCCGAGGGCACCCAGTACTACTTCGGGTACCACCGCCTCCCCGGCTGGTCCTCCGGCCGGGCCGTCACCAACTCCACCTGGACGGTGCCGGTCTACTCCACCAAGGCCGGAGAGCCCTGCTACAAGGCGACCACCGAGGACTCCTGGTGCCAGCAGGCCTGGCGCTGGAACCTCGACTACGTCGTCGACGCCGCGGGGAACGTCGTCACCTACTACTACGACCGCGAGCAGAACTCCTACGGCCGCTTCCTCGACGAGGAGAACAACACCCGCTACACCCGCGGCGGCACCCTGAACCGCATCGAGTACGGCCTCACCAAGGGCAACGAGTACTCCGGCCAGCCCCTCGCGAAGGTGCTGTTCACCAACAGCGACCGCTGCCTTCCGGGCGGCGGCGCCGACTGCGCCGACATCACCAAGAACCCCCAGTACTGGTACGACACCCCCTGGGACCTCAACTGCGACGCGAGCGGCGACTGCGACCGGGGCCGCTACTCTCCGAGCTTCTGGACCACCAAGCGCCTGACCGAGATCACCAGCCAGGTCCGCAGCGGCACGAGCTACCGGAACGTGGACAGCTGGAAGCTCGCGCACCACTGGGGCACCGCTGACGTCGACTACCAGCTCCTGCTCTCCAGCATCCAGCGCACCGGCCACTCCGCCACCCCCGCGATCACCCTCCCGAAGACCACCTTCGGCTACACGCAGCTCGCCAACCGCCTGGACCGCACCGGCGACGGCTACGCCCCCTTCATCAAGGCGCGCCTTTCCTCCATCGCCGACGAGTACGGCGGCCAGGTAGATGTCGGGTACTCCGCGCCCGCGTGCACGCACGGCAGCACCCCGACGCCGCACACCAACACCACCCGCTGCTTCCCGCAGTACCTCGCCGGCGGACCGGAGCACGACCCGGACCTGCAGTGGTTCAACAAGTACGTCACCGAGGAAGTGACGACCACCGATCGCACCGGCGGCTCCCCCGACCAGGTCGTCCGCTACCGCTACCTCGGCGGCGCGGCCTGGCGCTACGACGACAACGCCCTGGTCGACGACGACGAGAAGACCTGGTCCCAGTGGCGCGGGTACGGCCACGTCCGCGTCCAGAGCGGCAGCCAGACCCGGATGGAGACGCAGGAGGACTCGTACTTCCTGCGGGGCATGCACGGCGACCGGCGGACGCCCAGCGGAGGTACCAAGAGTGTCTCCGTGACGCTGGGCGCCGGCGAGGGCGACCCGATCACCGATCATCCGACGGCAGCCGGTCTCCCCTACAAGACCGTCACCTTCGACAAGGCCGGCGGCGCCGTCGAGGCCAAGACGGTCACCCGCCCGTGGCACCACCAGACGGCGCGCAGCGTACGCGACTGGGGAACCATCACTGCAGACTTCAAGGGCGCCGCGGAGCTGAAGAGTTGGATCTCGCTCGACGACGGCGCGGGCCAGAAGTGGCGCATCAGCGAGACGCATCACACCTACGACACGGTCGCCGGGCGTCTGGTCCAGGTCGACGACCGCGGCGACACCGCGATCACCGCCGACGACCGGTGCACCCGCACCACGTACCCCGCGGTCACCGACGCGAACCTGCTCAACCTCCCCTCCCGCGAGGAGACCGTCGCGACCCGTTGCGCCGCCACTCCCGACAGGGCTGACGACGTCGTCAGTGACGTCCGCTACGCCTACGACGGGCGGGCGTACGGGCAGAGCCCCACGGTCGGCCGCCCCACCGCGACGGCCGAACTGATCGAGCACGACGGAACGGTCGCCCGCTACGTCGAGGCGACGGCGACCTTCGACTCGTACGGTCGTCTGCTCTCCGAGACCGATCTCGCCGCGGACATCACCGTCAGCGGCAACGGCGCTCCCACGCGAACGGCTCGCACCGACGGTCGCACCTCCAGCACGACGTACACCCCGGCCGTCGGCATCCCGACAACGGTCCGCACGGTCTCACCGCCGGTACGCCCGGGTGACTCGGCCTCTGCCTTCACCGAGACCACCACGCTGAGCGCCGGCCGCGGACTGCCGACCCGACTCTCCGACGCCAACGGCAAGGAGACGGTGCTCGACTACGACGCGCTGGGCCGCGCCACCAAGGTGTGGCACCCGGACCGCCGGACCACCGCGCTGCCGAGCCTGGAGTTCACCTACCGCGTGGTCGACGGGCAGCCCGTCGCCATCGGTACCCGCACGCTGAACTCGCGTGGATCGCAGCTGACCAGCTACGTCATCTACGACGGGCTGCTGCGCGAACGTCAGACCCAGGCGCCCGGGTCCGACGGCGGGCGCATCCTCACCGATACGTTCCACGACGAACGCGGTCTCGTCACCAAGGCATTCGGTAGCTACTACGCGATCGGCGAACCGGCCCAGACGCTGTTCCTCCCGGAAGATGCCGACAGCGTCGAAACCCAGACCCGCCACACGTACGACGGTCTGGATCGCGAGACCGAGACCCGTCTCATCGCCGGTAGCGGCGACGGCGGCGACGTCCTCTCGACGACGCGGACGATCTACTCCGGAGACCGCATCACCATCCTCCCTCCGGAGGGCGACACCGCGACCACCTCCATCCGCGACGCTCGTGGCCAGCTGACGGAGTACCGCCAGCACCATCAGCCCGCCGCGGACGCCGACTACGACACGACGACCTACAGCTACACACCCCGCGGCGAGCTGGCCTCGCTGACCACACCGTCCGGCGCCACCTGGAACTACGCCTACGACCAGCTGGGCCGTCCCACGACCACCGCCGACCCCGACACCGGCACTTTCACGCGCACCTACACCGACCGCGGCGAGCTGGAGACCTCCACCGACGCGCGCGGCACGACCCTGAGCTACACGTACGACAACCTCGGCCGCAAGACCGAGCTCCGCGAGGGCGGACCGGACGGACAGCTGCGAGCCACCTGGCAGTACGACACCGTCACCGGCGCCAAGGGACACCTCGCACGCTCCACCCGATGGGAGAACGGTGAGGCCTACGTCTCGGAGGTCACCGAGTACGACCGCCGGTACCGCCCCCTGGCCACCCGCCGGGTCGTTCCCGGCGCGGAGGGCGCCCTGGCCGGCACGTACGAGACCCGCCAGACGTTCGATGTCGCCGGCCTGCCGCAGGCAACCAACCTGCCGGCCGCGGGCGGGCTGTCACGCCAGACCGTCGCCTACACGCACGACCTGCGGACACTGCAGCTCACCGCAACCGAACTGCCGGCGGGCACCCGGCTGAACGCCACCACGGAGTACAACCGGACCGGCGCTCCCATCCGCCAGTCCTTCCGACAGTCCGCAGACCGGTCCATCGACACGACGTACACCTACGAATGGGGTACGCGGCGCCTGAAGACCTCGACGGCCGTGGCCGTGGCGCCCGGACCGCGAGAGGCGCTTCGGGGAGAGACGTACAGCTACGACGAGGTCGGCAACGTCCTCTCGATCGCCAACGTCGCCGGCGACAACGACGTGCAGTGCTTCGCCTACGACCACCTGCGGCGGATCACGGAGGCATGGGCCCAGAGCGCCACGCGGTGTGCCGACCCCTCGGGCGAGGTGTCCATCGGGGGCCCGGCCCCTTACCACCACTCCTACACCTACGACCTCGCGGGCAACCGGGAGACCGAGGTCCTCCACGAGCAGGACACCACTCGCGCCTACGAGTACAGCGAGTCGCAGCCGCACACCCTGACCGAGGTGATCCAGGACGCGCCCGGTGTCCGGTCGCTGGAGGAGTACGGCTACGACGACTCGGGGAACACCGTGTCCCGCCAGACCGGGGGCGAGACGCAGACGCTCTCGTGGAACCCCGAAGGGCGCGTCGCCCAGGTCGAGAACGCCGACGACACGACCGTCGAGTACATCTACGACGCCGACGGCTCACGGCTGATCGCCCGGACCGACTCCGAAACCACCCTGTACCTCGGCCACACCGAAGTCGTGGTCAAGCGCGGGGCAGCCGCCGCGGAAGCCACCCGATACATCGACCTCGGCGCCGGCCATGCCGCAGTCATCGAGAACGACTCCACCACCAGCTTCACGCTCGCCGATCACCACGGCACGGGCAATGTGGCGGTCAATGCGCAGACACTCGAAGCCACCCAGCGGAGGACCCTGCCGTTCGGCGGCTACCGCGGTGAGGACCCCGGTGCGGCATGGCCAGGGACTCGCACCTTCGTCGGAGGCTACGACGACACCGCAACCGGCCTGTACGGCCTGGGCGCACGCGAATACGACCCCGCCCTCGGCCGCTTCATCTCGGCCGACCCCATCATGGACCGCAGCGACCCGCAGCAGCTCCATGGCTACTCCTACTCGAACAACAACCCGCTGGCGTTCAGCGACCCCACGGGGCTTTTCTTCGGCTTGGGTATCTGGCGGGGGCTACTGAACCTGGTGCGGACTATCAAGTCCATCCCCAAACGCGTTCCCATTACAACGTCGCGACCGACCAATCACGTGGAACTGCCGGGGCGTCAGCCGACTTTCACCATCAGGCCCACTCCCCCTCGCCCGGCACCCGCCAAAGACCCCGGGGTATGGGCTGGGTTTGTCGGTAGAGCGAAGGCCGTCGGCGGCGGCATCCTGGACTTGGCCACCACGGGCGCCGGCGCCGTCAAGGGCTGCTTCACGGGCAACTTCTCCAGTTGCACCGATGGGGCGGATCTCGCCATGTCGATGACACCTGGCACGCCCCAGTTCACCATGGGAATGGTTGAAGGCGTCGTTGGCCGCGGCAAGGAAATCTACGGTGACATAAGAGACGGGAACTACGGGAAGCTCACGGGCGAACTGCTATTCGACGCAGCCGTCGCGGCAGCCTTCCGCCGCGCTCCGCTAGTGGGTAAGCGAGGCGGCAGCTGCAACAGCTTCGTGCCGGGAACCCACGTCCTCATGGCCGACGGCACCACCATGGCCATCGAAGACCTCAGCGTCGGCGACGAGATCCTCGCCACCGATCCCGAGACCGGCGAGACAGGTCCGAGGACAGTCACCGCGGAGATCACAGGCGAGGGCGAGAAGGTACTCGTCGGCGTGTCCGTCGCCGACGCGGACGGCAACACCCACAAGATCACCGCAACCGACGGCCACCCCTTCTGGCTCCCCGACGAAGACGAGTGGACCAAGGCAGCCGACCTCACTGCCGGCGACCGACTCCTCAGCTCAACAGGCCTCCCGGTCGTCGTCGTGGACACCGACACCAACACCGGCATCGCAACAGTTCACAACCTCACCATCGAGGGCGTCCACACGTACTATGTGGCGGCAGGCGAGGCCCCGGTCCTCGTCCACAACAGCAACTGTGCACCATCGACACGGGTACTTCCGAGTCGGAACTCAGCCTTCAGGGCAGCAAAGAGGGACCTCGGAATCCCGAACGGACAGCAGCCCGACAGCTTGAACATGACACCTATGACCGATCGATCAGGAAACAATATTCTCAACCCCGACGGAACCCGAGTGATGACCAGGGAATACACCTATACACGCAATAGCGGCGATCGAGTGATCATTCAGGACCATTCGCATGGGCATTCTTATGGTGAGGGCGGCATTGGGGACCAGGGTTCACACCTTAATGTCCGCCCGTTCGAAAACCCGAGGACCGGCAAGGTACCCGGCACGGCCCAGCACTACGAGTACTGACAGAGGTATCAACATTGCACTGGATCGAGTCCGTCAGCAATCCGAAGCCAGTACGCTCGGTTTATGGGGACGAGCTTCCCACGCTGGAGAACGTCCGCATCGAGGAGATTTGCCTGCACCCGAATGGCCCGACACTCCGCCTACGGTTCGACCTATCACTGTTCCCGAAAACCCCGCCTGCGAAATGGGTTCGCGAGGACATGAACACGATTCAACTGGAGCTTTCCCTGGGTGGATTGCACGAAATCTCAATCAATCGAATCTCGCGGAACTCCTTCTGTGACCTAAAAATCAATAGAGATGATCGTAACATGCTGCATTTTTCTGCGGAGTCAGAAACGGTAGAACTACAGGGCGTGGCAGACGAGGCAACTATCTTGCGGGTTTCCGCCTACCAGCAGAGCATTACCGAATAGCTCGCCCGGGGGCACACCTCTGGTCGTCGCGCATACACCGAGAGCACTCGACGAGATGTTTTGTCCCGGCGGAGCTGTCTGGCAGATCGAGGCTAGTCGGGGGGGGTGGAGTGGTAGGGGTGAGTGCGGTGGAGAGCCAGGTGAAGGCTCGGGCGTAGTCGGCTAGTTGGGCGTTGTTGGATTCCAGGGTGCCGCTGATGACCTGGACGAGGTGCTGGTAGCGCTCCTGGGGGTCGGTGGCGGGTGGGCCCTGGGCTGTCTGTTCCAGGTCGGCGAGGATGGCCGGCTCGATCTCCAGCAGCCCGCGGCCGATCTCGTCGCGCGTCTCCGGGTCCTCGAAGGAGGCGCCGAACATCTCGCCGAGCCAGGCGAGGTAGCGGGCGGCCAGCTCCTGGCCGAGGGGCGAGTCCGGGGCGACGCCGGCCTTGTGCGCCTCGACGGCCTCCTCGATGAGCGGGGTGGCGCTCTCGTAGGAGGCGAGCGCCTGCGGGGAGACCAGCATCTGGCCGGGGCCGTCGGTGAAACGGGCGTTCAGGTCGTCGCGGATCGCGCGCCCCACCTCCGGATCGCTGACCATCGACGCCAACTCGATCCAGGCGTCCAACTGCTCCGGAGTCGGCTCGTCCGGGAGCCGGGGCGGCGCCGAGTTCAGCTCGGCCACGAACCGCGGGTTCTCGTTGAGACCGTCGCTCACATCGGCCCAGAACTCCTCGATCAGCCGCACTCGCTCCTCGTCCGACATGGTGACGAGCCGGTGGAGCAGGGCGATCTGCTCGGCGCTGCCTCGTTGGCGGACGATGGCCCGGAGCACCGCGCGGCGGGCGCGCAGTCGGGACGCCTCCCGTTCCAGGACCTCCAGGTGCGCGGTGGCCAGTTCGTGAACGGTCGTCCGGCCGGCGATGAGCTTCCGGATGTCGTCCAGGCCGGTGTCGAGGTCGCGCAGGGTGCGGACCATCTCCAGGCGGGCCACGGCCTCGATGGAGTACAGGCGGTAGCCGGCGGGCGTGAGCCCGGAGGGCTCCACGACCCCCGCGTCGGCGTAGAAGCGGATGGCGCTGACGCTGAGGCCGGTGCGGCGCGCCACGTCTCCGATCGGGTACATCGTCTCGTCGTCGTTCACGCTGCCACTCTGCGGTCTCAACCCGCTTGAGACTCAACCCCGCGCGGCGAGCGGGATGACGCCCGGCGCCTCAGCGCGTGGGGTGGGCGTCCTTCACCGTGGCCACGAAGGCCAGCCAGCCGGAGGGCGGGAAGGCGAGGATGGGGCTGTCGGGCAGCTTGGAGTCGCGCACCGGGACGAGGGTCGTCAGGCCGAGCCCGGCTTCGAGGCAAGCGCCGCCGTTGCTGCTGCTGCTGTGGCTCGACCGGTGCCAGTCGACCGGGCCGCAGCAGCGTGGGTCGTAGCCGACCTCCAGACAGTTGCCACCGTTGGTGCCGCTGTAGCTGGACTTCCGCCAGATGTATCGGTCGCGGTGCATGCGCCACCTCCGGGTGGGCGAGCCGGGTCCCTGGACCCACCACGGTGACCGGCGGTCGGACGGTACGCAAGACCGCCGTTACAGCGCGAACCCCGCCGGTTCACTCATCCGACCCGGCGGGGTCCTGACGTCGCACGCGTTGCGCTCAGGCGGAGAAGCGGCCGTCCTTGACCGTGGCCAGGAACTCGCCCCAACCGGCGCTCGGGAAGCTCAGCACCGGACTGTCGGACAGCTTCGAGTCACGCACCGGGACCGCACCCGGCAGGCCACGCCCAGCCTCCAGGCATTCCCCACCGTTGGTGCCGCTGTAGCTGGACTTCCGCCACTCGACGGACAGCCCGTTCAGGTTCCCCATGTCGTCTGACCTCTCAGGTACTCGTGAATCAGGTCGGCCGATTGACAGGGCGGGAGAGCATCCGCCCGCAGAAGATCATAGGCATGAAGCGCCTCTGCGGTCTCGCTCGGATCGATGCTCAGTCGTCCCTCGAAGAAGCCATCCACATGTAGCACATCGGCTTCCACGCTGGTGAGCACGGAGAAGTTGCCGTCGAGTCCAGCGTGCACTCCCCTGCTCTCTGGGATGACCTGAACCACTGTCCGAGGCTCGCTGCCAGCCGAGAGCAGACGTTCCAGCTGACCTCGCATGAGCTGCGCATTCCCAACCCGGCGACGCAGGACTTGCTCGTCCAGAACGAACCACGCACGCGGTCGGTCTGATCCCTCTAGTACTTCCTGACGGCTCAGCCGCGAGGTGACCAGATCATCGAGGCTGTCAGGCCGTCTGCTCGACAGGAGCGCTCGGGCGTACTCCTCCGTCTGAAGCAGTCCCGGCACCACCTGACCCTGAAATACGCGGATTGCGGTCGCCTCCCGCTCCATCTCGACGTACGGCAGGAACCAGGCGGGGTAGGCGTAGGCCAGCACCAGGGGGTGCAGGCGGGCGAAGTGGCCGTCGGTGGCCAGCGCGGCATCCAGACTCTCGGACATCTCGATCGACGGCACCTGCCGGGCCCGTTCGATCTTGCAGATCATCGACTGGGTGGTGTGGGCGGCCGAGGCAAGCTCCCCCTGCGCCCACGACGCCTTCGTGCGCAGGCGCCGCAGCTCCGCCCCGAAGAACTCCAGCAAGGAAACCTTTGGGGACGGGGTGATGCGTTCGGCGGTCATGGTCCTCCTCTCCCTTCACATGACGGAATGCGGCTCATCGGTGAACCACTGGCGTGTCCACCGAACCGAGCGCAACCCTAGAGCCACAAACAGTCACCTGCGCCCCACATGCACAGATTCGAGGATTCGAATCCATGACACGCCACAAACGGCGAGAAGCACGGAAATCGCGTGCGACAATGCGCGCCGCCGCGCCTCTCGCGGTGTCGCTCCATCCGTGTTCCCGCGTTTCCGCCCCGTCGCGTCACGCCCCACTGCGCGCCGCTGGCCTGCAGTTTCTCTCGCGCGAGGCGACCGCACTCTCCCGGGCGGCCCTCGCGTGAACAACGACGAAGCGGAATCCCCGCCACCGCCGGGACCACCGGCGGAGGAATCCGACCTGCCGACGCTCGCCCAGCTTCTGGCTCGGAGTGCGGAACTCGCGGCGCGCATTGAGGAACATCTCAGGAAGTTGGGCGAACGATGAAGATCCCGTTCAATGAATCTCCCGGAATCATGAACCTGGCCGCGTCGCGATCCCCCGGGTGCGCCTCGTTCACCACCCGGCGTGCATTCCCTGCGCAGTGCTTCTCGGGGCAGCGCTTCTCTCGGCAGTGCTTCTCGCGGCAGTGCTTCTCACCGCACATCGTGCGTTCGCTCCGGGCTTCCGGGGGTACCGCGTGATTCGGCATGCCGACGGCTACTGGGCGGAGACGGTGGTGCGCAGTCCGGACGCGGGCGGCGAGTGGCACCTCGGTGGCCACTGGGCGGCCTCCCCCGAGGGGGCGCTGGCCTGGATGCGTGGGCAGGCCGAGCGTCTGGCGACCGCGCTGGACCCGCCGGCCGACCCGCGCGGGCCGTTCCCGACGACGGTCCTCGCCCCCGTCACCGACGGGAGTTGGAGCCCGGGGCTGGTCTTCGCTGAGTGGGCGACCGACCTCGGCTACCAGCAGGTGCAGCGCCGTGCGCTGCGCGAAGGGCGGCCGGTGAGCGTCAACACCCGCGGCCCGGACCGTCTCTGCGGCCTCGGACATGTCGAGGTCCACTACTCCCTCTCCGCCCGGCCGATCCACCGCCACACGACCGCACGGCGCCTGCTGCGCGCCGCCTGACCCCACCGGGAGACCGACTCGTGCTCAACGACATCGACTTCACCGACCCGGACCGTGAGGCCGCGGAAACCGCGGCGCGCGAACTCTTCCGCCTGCTGCGGAGCCTGGGCGTCGAGCTGGACGACATGACGGTGGTCGCTCCCTGCGACACCTGCCGCCGCTCCGGCCACCGCGTCCACCTCGGCACCCTCCACGTCGAGGACGTCCGCACCCTCAACGACGAACTCACCCTCCTCACCAACCGCCCCCACCCCGGACGGCCCCCACGGTGACGGCGCCGGGGGCCGGCCCGACACGACGGCGGGTCGACGACGCGGCTCGTCCGGGCCTCCGCCCCACACCCGTGGAGGGGTACACAGACGGCCGTTTCCGGGCCCGACAGGGCGAAGAGCGCGCGGAAGCCCCGCCACGGTGGTCGGTGCCACGCGAGAGGCTGCCTCGCGGCGACGGGAGCAGCTGCTGCGGGGTGTGGGCACGAGCGCGGAGGAGCTGCGTGACCGGGCGGCGGCCCACACGCTTCCGATGGATCAACTGATGGTGTGCCACACCGTCGAGGGCCTTACGTACCTCTTGGACGGGCCGCGCGATCTGCGACCGGAGTGAGGTGCGCGCCCGGCCTGCCCCTCCCCCGCCGGGCTGGCCGTCAAGGTGCAGCTGTGCGGTCCGGCCCGCCGGTCGTGGGCGCCCCGGGCTCACCGTGGGCCCCGGGCCCCGCGAGCGGTTTCGGGTCGCCGGGACCGGTGCTGATTCACACCCCGCAGGGTTCGTGGCCGGGGTCGGTCCAGAGGTGTTCGCCGTACGGGGTGACGGTGAGGCCGTGGTCGTGGACGGAAGGGCTGCCGCACTCCTCCCAGCGTGACCACGCCATGGCGACCTCCGATGCGAGGTCACGGGGCCCCGTGCGCCGGACCGTGCCCGTGCGGCCGTCGAGGAGGGCGCGGGAGCCGCCGGGCGCGAGCAGCCGCACGGTGGCGGGTGCGGCACGCCCCGCCGGCGGGGTGGAGGCGGTCTCGGGCGCGGTGTGGGACGCGGCCTCGGCTTCGGACTCGGCGTCAGCGGGGGCCGGCGCTCCGGGTCGGGCTGCGGCCCCCGACCCGGCTCCCGCCGAACCTTGCGGCCAGACGCCCGCTCCGGTGCCGGGTGCGGCCGTGATGTGGACGTCCGGGAGGGCGACCCGCAGGGCGAAGAACAGGTTGGCGTCCGCGAGCAGCGGGCCGGGGTCGCGGCCCAGCGGGACGCCCGGCGCGAGCGCGGCGTCCGCCGCCCCGCCGGGCCAGGGCGGCGTGGGCGGGGTGCCGCGCGGCGGCATGAACTGGGCGAGGCCCTGGAACCAGCCGGAGGCCGAGCCGCCGTCACGGGCGACGCGGAGCGCAACGTGCCCCAACCGCCCCCAGGGCGTGACGATCCAGCCGCCGGGTCGGGTCTGCGCCACCCACTCCCAGGGCACGCGGGGCGGGGCGTAGGTGGCGATCACCCGGTCGTACGGGCCGCCGACCGGATGCCCGGCCCCGCCGTCGCCGTGCAGCACCGTCACGCCCGGCGCGGCGCCGTCGAGGGCGCGCCGCGCGGATTCGGCGAGCGACCGGTCCGCCTCGACGCTGACGACGTGCTCGCCGCCGACCCGCCCCGCCAGCAGGGCGGCGTTCCAGCCGCACCCCGTGCCCAGTTCCAGGACGCGCCGGCCGGGAGCGAGCAGCGCCGTGTCGAGCATGTCGGCGACCACCGCCGGGGCGGAGAGCGACGAGGACGGCACCCCGCCGTCGATCTGGGTCACCGCCGGGTCGTGCGGTCCGGCGTACAGCTCCGCGAGCCAGCGTCGCGGCTCGGTGGCGCGTTCGACCGGCCGGTAGGCGGCGCCGTCCCAGCGCCAGAGGCGGTCGGGGGCGAAGGTGTGGCGCGGCGTGCGTTCCATCGCCTCGCGAATCCAGGGCGCGCGGTCGGGCCACAGCCCCTGCTCGGCCATGGTGGCGTGGAGGCGGCGCTGTTCGTGCTGGGCGTGCTGGACGTGCTGAGCGCGCATCAGGAGGGGCGCCCGTCAGTCGTCGTCGTCCTGCTGGGGTTTGCGGCGCGTGCCCGTGCCGGGTTCGGGCGGCGGGAGCTGCCCGTCCGCGTTGCCGGGCGGCGGAGCGCCCTTCCCCAGCTCGGCCTCCGGCTTGCCGTGTTCCCCCATGCCCCGCCCCTGCTCCTGCCGCGTCCACGGGCGCTGCCCCGGACCGCCGTCCGGGGTGCTCGCCCCTCCCCCGAGGGCGCGCGGCGTGCGTCGGCACAGCCGCCCGGCCCCGGACGCTGCACGACAGACACGGCGACCACCCTCGCCGCCTCCATCGTGACAGCGGGTAGTGAGGGCGTGCCAGTGGGCCTAGCGGTCGGATGTGTTGAAACTTCTCGCCGCGCGCCGGGCGGCGGCGCGGGGGCGGGGACCGCCGGTCGACGCCGGACGACGCCGGACGGGGTACGGGCCGTGGGTCCGCGGCGGCACCGCGTCAGGTGCGGGGCGCCGCGGCGAGGAGGGCCAGCGCCTCGGCCAGTTCCGCCGGGGTGCCGTGGTGGCGCAGCGCGTGGGCGAGGTCGTGGCCGGTCACGGCGACCTGGTCACCGACGGCGAAGTACCCGGCGTCGGGCACCTCGCGCGGGGCGGTGCCCGGTTCCTCCAGCCGCTGTGTCCGCCGCGCCAGTTCGCGGGCCAGGGTCAACGCGGCGTCCGCCGTGGCGCCGCGCAGTCGGCGCTCCGGCAGGCGGCGGAGCCGGTCGGCGTGGGCGTCCACGGCGCTTACCAGGGCGGCGGTGTCGAGCATCCCCCGAGCATAGGGCCGGTGGTCGGGGGCCGCCGCCGCACACCGCCACCGTCGATCCGCGGCCGCCGCCCGGCGGCCACCGGCCGCGGCGCGCAACGGCGGAGGGGCCCGGTCCGCTCCCCGCCGTCGCCGGGGGAAGCGGCGCCCGCGCGGGTCAGTCGCCTTGCAGGATGGCGATGAGACGCAGGAACTCCAGGTAGATCCAGACCAGGGTCATGGTCAGGCCGAAGGCGGCCAGCCAGGACTCCTTCTCCGGCGCGCCGTAGGCGATGCCGTCCTCGACCATCTTGAAGTCGAGCGCCAGGAAGCAGGCACCGAGGATGACGCCGATGACGCCGAACAGGATGCCGAGACCACCGGTGCGCAGGCCGAGGCCGTCGCCGCCGGCGAACACCGAGACGAGCAGGTTGACGACCATCAGCAGCATGAAGCCGATGGAGGCCGCGATCACGAACTTGGTGAAGCGCGCGTCGACCTTGATGATGCGCTGCTTGTACATGAACAGCACACCGGCGAAGACGGCCATGGTGCCGAGGACCGCCTGCATGGCGGCGCCGGCGACCATGTCGTTGATCGCCTTGCTGATGACGCCGAGGAAGATGCCCTGGCTCACGGCGTAGGCGAGGATCAGCGGGGGCGAGGGCTCACGCTTGAACGACTGCCAGAGCGCCAGGCCCATGCCGACCAGGGCAAAGACGATGCCGATGCCGACCGGCAGGTTCATGATCCATGCGACGGCGGCGGTGGCGATCACCGTGCCGAGCGTGATGGCGGTGCGGTTCACCACGCTGTCGATGGTCATGACGCCGGCACGGGCGCCCTGCATCATGGAGCCGTCGGGCCCCATCTGCTGAGCATAGGGATTCGACGGCTGCGCGTAGGGGTTCTGCGGGGAACCCGCGTACGGCCCGGCCTGGGCGCCGTTGAAACCGGCCTCCCCGTCCTGGCTGAACCCCCGACGCGTGAAGACCGGGTTACTGCTCCTCATCTCACTCCTCCATGGCCGCTGACGGCACGACCTTGCTGCGATCCAGAGTAATGCTTTAGCAAAGACACGACGCTAGTCCACCCTGTATAACGCCGAAACAGTGCGTGGACGTTCCTTGCGGCCATGTCATCACCGGACCGTGACCTGGCAGAAGTCTCCGGGCGCCGGCCGAGCCACCCCGGGCGGTGCCGTACGCCCGAAAGGCCGGAACCGTCGGAAACGTCACACGGGCCGGGCGCACGGTGCGGGCCGGGGCGTGCACGGCTGCGCGCGGGTGCGTGTCGGCGCCCGCACTCCGATGCGCGCCGCGCCCCGCCCCCGACGCCCACCACCAGCGCCGGACCGGGCGCGCACGCCCCCGGACGCCGCAGCCCGGGTCCGGCCCACCGCCCGGAACCGGCGCCGCGGGCGACCCTCGCGACGAGCAGGTGCACCACCGCATGCATCGAACATCCCGCCCACGCCGACCGCTGTCCCACCGAAGGTGTGCGGTCGGCGTGGGGGTGCCCGGACCCGGACTCGAACCGGGACGACCGAAAGGTCAGCGAGTTTTAAGCTCACCGTGTCTGCGTTCCACCACCCGGGCATAGCCCCCCAAGCCGTACAGGCGCCACCGGCGCCTCGGGTGCACGACCGAGCTTATCCGCCACACCCCTCAACCGTCCCTGGGTCCAGGGCAATCTGGCGCGATGTGACGAATCTGATGGCCTGTCAGTCGTGGGTCGTGGCCCCGGCACACGTTTACGCGCCTTGAAGCTCTCACCAGGCGCAACTTGCGTCACGCGCGCCCCCCGGCAGCGGGCCGCGCCGCCCCGTCATCGCCACCGCCGCGCCGCCGCGCCTCGGGGTACGACCCCGACGACGGCACCCGCCCGGCGTCATACCGCGGTATGACACGGCGGCCCCGCGTACCTCTGCGGACCGGCCTCCGAACCAGCATGCGGACCGACGTGGCGGGGGTAGGAGCGGCCGAAGATGGAACAGACGTCGCGGTCGCCACGACGACCGCCTCGGCACCGTCCCCGCCCGCACTGCCCGTCCCCGCCCCGTACCGCCCGGAGGTTCCCGTGCCCCTGACCCACTCCGCCCCCGCGCCGCACGCGGTCGCCGCCGCCAGCGCCGAGCAGCTCACCAAGAGCTACGGCAGCGGCGAGACCCGCGTCGTGGCCCTGGACCAGGTGTCCGTCCGCTTCGAGGCGGGCCGGTTCACCGCGATCATGGGGCCCTCCGGCTCCGGCAAGTCCACCCTGATGCACTGCCTCGCGGGGCTGGACTCGGCCACCGACGGCCACGCGTGGATCGGTGACACCGAGATCACCTCGCTCTCCGACAAGCAGCTCACCAAGCTGCGCCGGGACCGGGTCGGTTTCGTCTTCCAGGCGTTCAACCTGCTGCCGACGCTCACCGCCGCGGAGAACATCACCCTCCCGATGGACATCGCCGGCACCAAGCCGGACAACGACTGGCTCAACCAGGTCATCGAGACCGTGGGCCTCTCCGGTCGGCTCAAGCACCGCCCCAACCAGCTCTCCGGCGGCCAGCAGCAGCGCGTCGCCGTCGCCCGCGCGCTCGCCTCCAAGCCCGCGATCATCTTCGGCGACGAACCGACCGGCAACCTGGACTCGCGCGCCGGCGCCGAGGTCCTCCAGTTCCTGCGCAACTCGGTCCGCGAACTCGGCCAGACCGTCGTGATGGTGACGCACGATCCGATGGCCGCCGCCTACGCGGACCGCGTCGTCTTCCTCGCCGACGGCCGCGTCGTCGACGAGATGGCCGACCCGACCGCCGAGCGGGTGCTGGACCACATGCGGCGGTTCGAAGCGGTCGGCCGCACCAGCTGACGGCCGGCGGTGCCCCGCGACCGCCCGAGGCGTGACCGCGACCGACCGCACCGCCCGCCCCGCCGCGCCACCGCTCCCGCCGCGCCACCGTCCCGCAGGCCCGTGACCGCTCCGGGCCCGCCCCTCCACACGACCCGGGAATCCCCACCATGTTCCGCACCGCGCTCCGCAACGTGCTCGCCCACAAGGCCAAACTGCTGATGACGGCACTGGCCGTCACGCTCGGCGTGGCTTTCGTGGCCGGCAGCCTCGTCTTCTCCTCCACCGTCTCCCGCGCCTACTCCGACGCCGTCTCCTCCGACCTGCGCGGGGTCGACCTCGCCGTCCAGCAGGGCTGGGACGACGGCCCGCACTACCCCGACCAGCGCCTGCTCGACGAGATCGCGGCGCTTCCCGAGACCGGCGCCGTCCTCGGCGACGTCCGCGGCAACGCGGCCCTGGCCGGCCCCGACGGCCAGCGGGTGGGCGAGCTGTGGAGCTCGGCCGCCGGCAGCATCGTCGAGGGCGACGAGCGCCGCACCCTGGTCGAGGGCCGCCTCCCCGAGGGCGAGGGCGAGCTCCTCATCGACTCCCGCACCGCCGAGCGGACGGGCTTCACCACCGGCGACACCGTCACCTGGTCGACCGACGGCCCCGGCCGCACCGCGACCGTCACCGGCGTCTTCGACACCGAGGACGGCGACGTCGCCGCCGGCGGCACCCTGCTGCTGTTCGCGCCCGACGTGGCCCAGGAGATCTTCCTGGAGCCCGGCCAGTACGACCAGCTGAACGTGACCGCCGCCCCCGGCGTCTCCCAGGGCGAACTGCGCACCGCCGTCGAGCCGCTGGTGACGGACACTCTGGACCTGGCCACCGGCGACGAGCTGGTCGCCGCGCAGGAGCGGTCCATCGCGAGCTACACCGAGGGGCTGCGCACCGGCCTGCTGATCTTCGCCGGCATCTCGCTCTTCGTCGGCATCTTCATCATCGCCAACACCTTCACCATGCTGGTGACCCAGCGCATCCGGGAACTCGCCCTGCTGCGGGCCGTCGGCGCCTCCCGCCGGCAGGTCACCCGGTCGGTGCTGATCGAGTCGTTCGTCGTCGGCTTCCTCGCCGGCGCCACCGGCCTGGTCGTCGGCATCGGCGTCGCCCTGCTGCTGCGCGCCACCATCGCGGGCGAGGCCAGCGGCCTGCCCGCCGGCGACCTCGTCGTCGGCCTGGACTCGGTGCTGGTCTCGCTGGGTGTCGGCGTCGTCGTCACCATGCTCTCCGCCTGGCTGCCCGCCCGCCGGGCGGCGAAGATCCCGCCGGCCGCCGCGGTCGGCGCCGCCTACGCACCCGCCACCCGCCGCGGGCTGGTCGTCCGCACCTCCGTCGGCGCCGTGCTGACACTGCTGGGCGGGTTCCTGGCGCTGGTGAAGGCCACCGACGACATGAGCACCAACCTCCTGATCATGACCTTCGGCTCGATGGTGCTGCTGACCGGCGTCATCCTGCTGACGCCCGTGCTCTCCCGCCCGGTCATCGCCGCGGTCCGGCCGCTGCTGCGCCCGTTCGGCTTCCTCGGCGACCTGGCGCGGCGCAACGCGCTCCGCGACTCGCGGCGCACCGCGGCCACCGCCTCCGCGCTGATGATCGGGCTGACCCTCATCACCGCGCTCACCGTCGGCGCGGCCGGGATGCAGCGGGCGATGTCGGAGGAGCTGAGGCAGACCGTCTCCGCGGACTACGAGGTCCGCATGTTCTCCACCGTCCCGATGTCGCCCGAGGTCCGCGAGGCCGTCGCCGCGGCCCCCGAGGTCACCGCCTCCACCGGACTGGCCGGTGACTGGGTGGACTTCGCCGGCGAGGAGGGCGAGGACGGCGGGGCGATGCTGCACGGCGTCAACGGCGCCGATCTGCCGGAGCTGATGTCGCTGGAGCTGGTCGAGGGCGAGAGCGCGCGGCTCGGCGAGGGCGAGATCCTGCTCGACGAGCGGACCGCCGCCGAGCGCGGACTGGGTGTCGGCGACTCCGTGGCGCTGCGGCTGGGCGAGGAGGAGCAGGTCGAGGAGCTGACCGTCGTCGGCGTCTACGGCGACCACCGCACGCTGTACGGCATGGTCGCGGACGTCTCGGTGCTGGAGCGCAACGGCATCCCCACCGACGACCGGTTCGTGTGGGTGATGACCGAGGGCGGCGTCAGCGCGGAGACCACCGAGGCGCTGCGCGCGGCGGTCGGCGACTCCCCCGCGCTGTCCGTACTGGACCGGGAGGCGATGATCGCCGAGGCCTCCGGGCAGGCCGACACGGCGCTGACCCTGGTGTACGCGCTGCTGGGCATGGCCGTGGTCATCGCGGTGCTCGGCGTCGTCAACACCCTGGCGATGTCGGTGATGGAGCGCCGCAGCGAGATCGGGATGCTGCGGGCGGTCGGCCTGGACCGCGGCGGGGTGGCGCGGATGGTTCGACTGGAGTCGGTCGTCATCTCGCTCTTCGGCGGGGTGCTCGGCATCGGGCTGGGCATCTTCATCGGCTGGGCCGGCGGGCTGAAGCTGGCCGACCAGATGACGACGTTCGAGCTGGTGCTGCCGTACGAGCGGCTGGGCCTGTTCCTGCTGCTGGCCGCCGTGGTCGGGGTGATCGCGGCGCTGTGGCCGGCGCGGCGGGCGGCGCGCACCGACATGCTGTCGGCGATCCACGCCACCTGACGGCTTGTGCCGCCGGTCCGGAACCGGCGGCCGCCTGGCAGTGCCGCGCGCCCCGTCCTCCCCGGTGGAGGGC
>NZ_JAAVJC010000269.1 GCF_012033785.1 Streptomyces bohaiensis | reverse complement strand
CCCTACGTCAGCTGGAGCGGCGCGGCGCTCGTCGTCTTCGGCGGTCCCCGGACCGTCTGCCCGCCGGAGGCGGCGCGGTGCGCGGCCCCGGCCGCCACCCCCGGCTCGGGTGGCAACGGCGGCGGTAGCGACCACGGCAGCGGCAACGGCCCCGTCGATCCGCGGGTCCCCGCCGGTGGTTCCGGGCAGCCTCCCGGGCCGCCCGCGGAGAAGCCCCGCTCGGGCGGCGGAGAGAACGGCCGTGACCACGTCGAGCGCGCCCTCGACGGCGTCGCGGGCGTCAGCGACGTGGGGCTCCGCCACCATCGCAACGAGGACGCGTTCTCCCTCTCGACCTCCGTGCTGCCGGACGGCACGCCCGCCGTCATCGCGGTCGTCTGCGACGGCGTCTCCTCCTCCACCCGCCCCGACGAGGCGTCCGAGGCCGCGGCCGAGGCGGCGGGCGGTGCGCTCGCCACCGCGCTCGCCCGGGGCACCGACGGCCGACGAGCGATGCACGACGCGCTGCTGGCCGCCGGCGAGGCCGTCAACGCCCTCGCGCGGCAGGAGCGCGTCCCCGGCCGCAACGCGCCCGCCTGCACCCTGGTCAGCGCTGTCACGACCGGCGGAGAACTGACCGTCGGCTGGGTCGGCGACAGCCGGGCGTACTGGCTCCCGCTGGAGGGCAACGCCCACCCCATCCGACTGACGGAGGACGACTCCTGGGCGGCCCAGATGGTGAAGGCCGGGCTGATGTCGGAGGAAGAGGCCATGAAGGACCGCCGGGCACACGCCATCACGGCGTGGCTCGGGGCCGACAACCCCGAACTCGACCCGCACACCGCGTCGTTCAAGCCCAACCACCCCGGGGTCGTGGTGGTCTGCACCGACGGGCTGTGGAACTACGCGGACTCCGCGGAGGAGATGGCGGCGAAGGTGCCGGGCGACGCCCGCACCTCCCCCCTGCCGAGCGCTCAGCAGCTCGTCCGGTACGCACTCGACTCCGGCGGGCACGACAACGTGACCGTCGCCGTCATCCCCTTCCCCACCCCGGGGTCCACCGCCGGTGACCGGCGGGAGCAGGCGGCCGGCCGGGCCGCGGTGCCGCCGACCGCGACCCAGTACGTCGCCCGACCCGACTGAGCGGAAGGACAGCAGTCATGGCGCAACGGGCGCTGCCGGACCACCCGGCCGGTCGGCTGCCGCGGTTCGCGGTGGAGGTGCACCAGAACGAGCACCTCCACCGCGACGCCACACAGGTCCACGCGGTCGTGACCGCCACGGCGTCGGCCGCGACGACCGGCCCCGCGGCGGCAGCCACCGGGCCGGGAGCGGGTCCCCGGGGCGGTGACCCGGAGAGCGCGGTGGTGGTGATGGTGGACTGCTCGGGCTCGATGAACCACCCGCCCGAGCAGCCGGCCGCCGCCCGCGGTGCGACCGCCGCCGCGGTCGACGCCCTCCCGGACGGCACCGCGTTCGCGCTCGTCCGCGGCACCCACCGCGCGCCCGAGATCCATCCCGGTGGTGGTCGCACCGCGACGGGCCGGGGCGTCTCCCGGGTCGCGCTGCGGCTCTGGACCCCGGGCGGGGGGGCCCCGGTCCTCGTCAAGCAGGTGGCGCCCGCCGCCGAGGACCTCACCGGCCGCCGTGCCGGTGCCGGGCCCGGCACCGGCGACTACCCCACCGGCTCCTGGGGGTCGGAGTCGCGGGACTACCACGTGTGCCTCGCCGTACCGGCCGGCGCCGTCGACCAGGAGGTGCTCGCGGGCCGGGTGTCCCTCGTCACACACGACCCACGCGGCGCTGTCGTCACCCTCGGCGCAGCTGACGTCCGCGCGGTGCGGGCCGCGAGAAGCGGGGCGCGTACCGCGGTGAACCCCATGTCGCCCGCTACACGCGGCAGTCGCACCTCGCCGCCGCCATCGTGGAGGGCCTCGACCTGCGCCACCGCGGCGACGTCGGCGGCGCCACCGCACGACTGGGGCCGGCGGTCCGGCCGGCCCACCGTTCCGGCCACGCGGAGACGGCCCGGCTGCTCGCGACGGTGGTGGACGTGGAGGACGTCGTGAACGGTACTGTTCGACTCAAGGCGACGGTGTCCGACGCCGATGAGATGACCCTCGCGACCCGGTCCGCCCGGACCGTCCGGACTCTCCGGGGAACGAGCTGACCAGAGGTGGAGGCACGCTCATGCCGACATGCCCGAACGGCCACCCGTCGATGGCCGACGACTGGTGCGAGGTCTGCGGTCACCGCATGCAGCCGGCCGCGGGCGGGCCCCTCCCCGTCCCCGGGTACCCCGCTCCGCCCCCACCCGTCGGCGGGCCGCCCCCGCAGCAGCCAGGGGCCACCGCGCACACCGAGTCGTGTCCGCGGTGCCACACCCCGCGCACCTCGCCGGGACCGTACTGCGAGGAGTGCCGGTACAACTTCGCGACCAGCCGCGCCACGGCGTACCTGCCGCCCCAGTCCGCGCACGGCGCTCCCCCGCCCGGCTACCCCGCGCCGCCGGCTCCCCCGCCCTTCCCGCAGCCGGGCTATCCGCAGGAGGCCCCGCAGCACGCCGCCCCGCGTCCGGAGCCGACCGGCGACTGGATGCTGCCGCCTCCCACCACGCCGCCCCCGCCGCCCGGCCCGCCCCCCTCGGCGGACCCTCGCGCCGGCGGCTACGGCGGCACCGGGGGTGGCGGGTGGATGGTGACGATAGGCCCCGACCACGCGTACTTCGCGGCGATGATGCACCGCTCCGGGCCGGAGGCGGCGCAGCTGTCGCTGCCCTCGTACGCTCCGGAGCAGCAGGTCCGTCTCGTCGGCCGGCAGATGACGATCGGCAGGCGGCGGCAGTCGAGCGGCGCGACACCCGACATCGACCTCGGCCGCGCGCCCGAGGACCCGGGCGTCTCCCACCAGCACGCGGTGCTCGTGCAGCAGCCGGACGGCAGCTGGGCCGTGGTCGACCAGGACTCGACCAACGGCACCACGGTCAACGGCTCCGAGGAGCCGATCCAGCCGTTCGTGCCCGTACCGCTCGCCGAGGGCGACCTCGTCCACGTCGGCGCCTGGACCACCCTCCGCGTGCACCGCGGCTGACGCCGAGCGCTGCGGCTGCCGCGCCCCGAGGCGGGCGGCGCCCGCGTCCCGTCCGGGGCCGCGGCATCATCGTGCCGCGGCCCGGCGCGGGTTGACATGATCGTGACCTAGCGCTCCGGCGGGCAGGCATCACCGCCGCCCTAGGATCGTTCCATGACCACGTCAGCGATCAAGGCCGAGGGACTGCGCAAGCGCTACGGGGACGTCCAGGCCGTGGACGGTGTCTCCCTCGAGGTCGAGACCGGTGAGTTCTACGGCATTCTCGGGCCCAACGGCGCCGGGAAGACGACGACGATGGAGATCATCGAAGGGCTTCGCCGGCCCGACGAGGGCAGTGCCCTGCTGCTGGGTGAGCCGTCCTGGCCGCGCAACACGGCGCTGCTGCGCCGCATCGGCGTGCAGCTCCAGGCCTCCGCGTTCTTCGAGAAGCTCACCGCCCGGGAGCAGATCCGCAGCTTCGCCTCGTTCTACGGCGTCTCCCCCGCGCGCGCCGACGCGATGCTGGAGTCGGTGGGCCTCACCGACAAGGCGCACGTCCAGGACGACCGGCTCTCCGGCGGGCAGGCGCAGCGGCTCTCCATCGCCTGCGCCCTGGTGCACGACCCGGAGCTGGTCTTCCTCGACGAGCCCACGACCGGCCTCGACCCGCAGGCTCGCCGCAACCTGTGGGACCTGCTGCGCGGCATCAACGAAGAGGGCCGCACCGTCGTGCTCACCACGCACTACATGGACGAGGCGGAGACGCTGTGCGACCGCGTCGCGGTCATGGACCGGGGAAAGGTCCTGCGCGTCGGCCCGCCGCGGCAGCTCGTCGAGGAGTTGGGCGTGGCCACCCTGGAGGACGTCTTCCTCTCCCTGACCGGACGGGAGTACCGCGAGTGAGAACGCTGCTGAGCCTTTCCAAGGTCATGGTGCTCGGCATGGTCCGGGACCGCACCGCGGTCTTCTTCATGCTGCTGTTCCCCCTGATGTTCCTGTTGTTGTTCGGTGCGCTGTTCCAGAGCGACGGCAGCAGCAGGGTGACGGTCGCTCAGGTGGGCCCGGTAGAGGTGCTGGACACCCTCGGGGACGAGCAGCTGGCCGCGCTCGACGAGAGCCTGCGGCTGGAGCGGGTCGGCGACCGGGACCAGGCGCTGGAGGACGTGCGCCAGGGCGATCTGGACGGCGCGGTGTGGGAGGAGGACGGCGAGGTCACGCTGTTCGTCTCCGCTGCCGGGCAGGGCAGCTCCGGCGTCGTCACCGGGCTGGTCAACGGCCTGGTGCAGGAGGCGAACGTCGCCGCTACCGGGCAGGAGCCGGCGTACCGCGTCACCACCGGGCAGGTCGAGGACGAGTCGGTGAAGGCGATCCAGTTCCTCGCCCCCGGGCTCCTGGGGTGGGCGGTGGCCATGGGTGCGAGCTTCATGTCGGCCCTCACGCTGGTCAGCTGGCGGAAGAAGCGGCTGCTGCGGCGGCTGTGGCTGGCGCCGGTCAGGCCGGCGCACGTCGTCGGCGCACGCGTCGGCGTGAGCGTGGGCCTGTCGTTGGTGCAGCTCGTCGTGTTCCTGGGGGTGGCCGTCATCCCCTTCTACGGTCTGCAGCTGACGGGCAGTTGGTGGCTGGCCATCCCGCTGGTCGTCTGCGGCACGCTCGCGTTCATGTCGGTCGGCCTGGTCATCGGTGCCTGGGCCAAGACGGAGGAGGCGGCCAACGGGGCGCTCCAGGTCGTGATCATGCCGATGGCGTTCCTCTCCGGCTCGTTCTTCCCCACCGACAACATGCCCGGGTGGCTGAACACGGTCTCCCAGGCGCTGCCCCTGAAGCACCTGAACGAGGCCATGATGTCGGTGCTCTCCCGTGGTGGGGGTCTGTCGGACGCCCTGCCGACCATGGGCATCCTGCTGCTGTTCGCCGCGGCACTCACCGCGGTCGCCGCCAAGCTCTTCCGGTGGGACAACGCCTGAGGTGTCCCGCGGGTGCCCGGCCCGACCGGCGCGCGGTGGTGCGGGGGGGGGAGCGCACGACGGCCCCGCACCACCGCGGCGGTGCCGTGAACCTCCCGGGCCGGCCGGCACGCGGCCGGGCCCGCCCCCGCGCGGGTGACCTACGCCCGTGACCTACGCCCAGGGTCCTCGGCCGCCCGTCTGAGACCATGGAGGAGTGACTCAGATCCCGCACGGCAAGCTGGAGACCACCACCTTCTACGAGCAGGTGGGTGGCGAGGAGACGTTCCGGCGGCTGGTCCGGCGGTTCTACGAGGGCGTCGCCGAGGACCCGGTGCTGCGGCCGATGTACCCCGAGGAGGACCTCGGCCCCGCGGAGGACCGCTTCGCGCTCTTCCTCATGCAGTACTGGGGCGGTCCCCGCACCTACAGCGAGAACCGCGGCCATCCCCGGCTGCGGATGCGGCACAACCCGTTCCGTGTCGACCGCGAGGCGCACGACGCCTGGCTGCGTCACATGCGCGACGCGGTCGACTCCCTGGAACTGTCCCCGCACCACGAGAAGCAGCTGTGGGACTACATGGTCTACGCCGCGGCTTCCATGATCAACACCCCGGACTGAGCCCGGGAGCGGCCCCCGGCCCGCCGCCTCGGTCCACCGCCTCGGGCAGGGCCGACGAGAGTCGGGCGACAGGGGCGACCGGGCCGTCACTGCCGACGAGTCGGCCCGCGGCCAGCGCCGGTTCCCTCAGTGTCCCTCTCGACCGGCTCGACCCGCGCGTGCGGCGGCGGCCTTCGGCCTCGGTGCCCCGGCCCGCCGCCGTCGCCTCCCGCGTCACGGGATCACAGCGGCGTGAGACTCAGCCCCGGCCGCCCGACCCGGATCGCCGTGGAGCCGTGCGGGGTGCGCAGCCGCAGCCAGGCTCCCGCCGCCAGCACCGGCACCGGCACGTCCTCCGCCGACGGGTCGGCTCCCGGCTGCAGGAACCCGAGCGCGTGCGCCGCGTGGACGGCTCGCAGCGGCAGCCCCGTGCCGGGCAGCGGCCGGTTCCAGATCTCCTCGGCGAGGGTGTCCAGCGCGGACCGGGTCCGCTGGGTGTCGTGCAGCGCCTCGCTGCGCGAGCGGAACTCGGCGACCACGGCGGCGGCCTCGGCCCGCACCTCCGCCAGCGAGGGTTCCGCGACGCGCCGCCACTGGCCGCGCGGCGGCAGCACGCCCGCCCAGGACGGGCCGGTCACCGCCGGTGGCACCGCCAGGCTCGCGGCCCCCTCGTCGATGCCGTGCAACAGCTGCCCCGCGGACACCGTGGCGTCGATCTCCGCGCCGGCCCCGCCGGCCGTCCCGAAGGCGACCGGAGCGAGGC
>NZ_JAAVJC010000268.1 GCF_012033785.1 Streptomyces bohaiensis | reverse complement strand
GGCGCCGGCCGGGACGCGCCCGGGTCGCCGCCGTCGCCCGCGCCCTCGGGCCCCGGGTCACCGGAGGCGACGCGGGTCTCCACGCCCTGCCGGCGCAGCGCCTCGCGGGCGGTGCGTGAGAGGCCGGAGTCGGTGACGACCGAGTCGAACCGGTCGAGGCCGGCGACCCGGTACATGCCGAAGGTGCCGTACTTGGCGCTGCCGGTGAGCAGCACCGAGCGGGAGGCGCTGGCCATCGCGGCCTGCTTCACCTCGACCTTGGCCGGGGACGGCGTGGTCACCCCGTGCTGGAGGTCCCAGGAGCTGGTGGAGATGTAGGCGATGTCCAGCGCGAGGTGGCCGAGGGTCTGTGCCGCGAGCCGCCCGACGGTGGAGCGGTTGGCGTGCTCTATGCGGCCGCCGGTGTGGATGACCTCGACGTCCGGGTTGCCCATCAGGGCGTTGGCGGTGGTGAAGTCGTTGGTGACCACGGTCATGCCCTGGTGGCGGACCAGGTGCGGCACCAGGGCCTGGCAGGTGGTCCCCGCGTCGAGATAGACGGTGGTGTCGTCCTGGAGGAGCCCGGCGGCGAGCGCGGCGATCGCGAGCTTCGCCGGCTGGTCCATGGTCGACTTGTCCACGAAGCTCGGTTCGTGGTGGAGCTGCCCGGCGATGCGGACGCCGCCGGGCACGGACACGGCGCGTCCCTGCCGCTCCAGAGCGGCGATGTCCCGGCGGACCGTCATGTGGGAGACGCCCAGCATCTCGGTGAGCTGGTGCACGCTCAGCACCTCGTGCCCGCGCAGTAGCCTGATCAGCAACTCCCGCCGCTGGTCGGGGATCAGCGGGGTCTCGGGGGTCTCCTCCGACGACACGTTCACGCCTCCTTGCGTCCGAATGTCCCGGCGAACCGGTGGCGCGCCGACCGCGCTGCGCCGTTCCGGTCCGCGACACCGTACGACGGGCAGCGGTGCCGTCCGTCACCCGGTGGGTGGGCCGGCGCCCCCGTCGCGGTGGGGGCCGGTCGCGGGCACCGGGCGGAAGGGATGGTCCCCGCTCCCGCCCGGTCCCCGCGACCGGCGCCTCCGTGGTTGCTCTCGTGCTGTGTTGCTGTGTTGCTGTGTTGCCGTGTTGCTGTCGTGCCGTGTTGCCGTCCGGTCCCCGCCGACACAGTCGTACCGCCGACGGGGACCGGAGTTCCTCAGATGAGGCCGAAGCCGTGCAGCGCGTAGACGATCACGAATCCGGTGGTGCCCGAGATGGCGGAGGCGAGTCCGATGGACCTGATGCCCTGGCCCACCGTCATGTTGGACAGCGTCGTGGTGACCCAGAAGCCGGAGGAGTTGGCGTGCTTCATGATCTGGGCACCGGTGCCGCAGGCCAGGAAGAGCGCGAGACCGGAGAGTCCCAGGCTCTCGGCCAGGGGCTCCATGATGGCCGCGGCGGTCATCACCCCGAGGATGTTGGAGCCGGTGATCGTCCCGATGGCGGCGGCCACGAGGAACGGGACGATGATGGGCGACAGGCCCCAGTCGCGGATCATGTCGGCGACCGAGTTGGCCACCTCGGTGTCGCGGACGATGGTCGCCAGCGCGCCGCCGACACCGGTGAGCGCGAGCGGCATCGCCGCGAGGCGGAGCCCGGACTCGAACAGGTCGTTCAGGGTCTCCTTCTGCCCCCACCGGCGGCCGAACAGCGGCAGCGCCGCGAGGCAGCCGATGAAGAGCGCGACGACGGGCTGGCCGACGAAGGCGATGGTCTTGCCGATGCCGTTCTCCGCGCCGACCATGTCGACGACGTAGGAGTTCAGCATGATCAGGACGACCGGAAGGAAGACGGGTATCAGCGACATGCCCAGCGGGGGCTTCGGCCGGTCCTCGATCTCGGGGTTGCCCCCGATGGCGCCCCCGCCGGTGGCCGCGCCGACGAACTCGGGCTTCGGGTCCACGTGCGTCTTGGTGGTCAGCAGGTACAGCACGGCCACGACGATCGACGGGACGGCGACCAGGGAGCCCCACAGCATGGCCTCGCCCAGGTCGACACCCAGGAGCGAGGAAGCGGCGAGCGGCCCCGGGCCGGGCGGCACCAGCGAGGTCATGACGTAGGCGCCGATGTAGAGGATCGGGCCGAGCTTCATCATGGAGATCTTGGTCTGGAAGGCCACCATGGAGACCACGGGGATCAGCATGATCACGGTGGTGTCGGCGATCAGCGGGATGCCGATCACGGTCGACGCCAGCGCGACGGCCCAGGGGACCTTCTTGCCGGAGAACACCGTCAGCGCGGCTTCGGTGATCCGGTGGGCCGCTCCGCTGAGTTCCAGCATCTTGCCGAGGACGCAGCCGAAGATGATCAGCAGACCGACGCTGGCCAGGGTGTTGCCGAAGCCCTGCGTGACCAGTTCGAGGGTTCGCTCGCCTCCCATGCCCAGCGCCATGCCGAGCGAGACGACGATGATGAACAGCGTGGCGACGGGGTGGACCTTGAACTTGGCGATCAGCAGCACGAGTATCGCGATCGCCGCGCCGAACGCGATGAGCGTATAGGCGTCGGACATAGGGAACCTCTTCGTTTCCTTGGCCGCGTCAGCCGCGGCGGTCCTCGGGGCGAGGAACAGGGGTCGGGGGCGTGGGGCGGGTGGAGCGTGGGGGTGAGGTGGGCTAAGGCGGTCAGGCCCCGTCACCACCGCGCGGCAGGGCCAGCCCGGCACGCCAGGCAGCGAGCAGTTCGGCGTCGTGGCCGGTGAGGTGGCCGATGGTCAGCAGTTCGCCGGCGGGGACGTCCGTCGCGAGGACGGCGTGGGCCGCCAGGTAGAGCGGCGCGGCGTCGGCCGGGGCGTCGTCGGTGGCCAGCAGGACGGGGGCGACGCCCTCGACCTCGTGGTGGTGGCCGCCCATGGTCAGCACCGTGCCGGCGGGCAGGCCGCGGGTGGTGCGGCCGCCGAGGACCACGTGCTGTCGCGGTGAGGGGGAGCCGGCGGGCACCCCGCGCAGTACCGCGTCCAGCAGCGTGGTGGGGGTCTCCACGCCCATCAGGTGGTACGGCAGGTACAGGCAGGCGTAGCGCCCGTCGCGGCTGACGACGTGTCCCTTCTGGGCCAGCGTCTGCCAGGTGACGGGGTCGTGGGTGCGGACGACGGCGAAGACGCCGCCGGCGAAGCTGGCCTCCTCGGGCAGCCGCAGTACGGAGAAGACGTCCACCACGCCCTCGCGGGTGGAGACGCCGCCGTGCTCGCGCAGCGCGTAGACATCGGCCAGCTCGGCGACGCGCGCCACCGGGTAGTGCATGGCCTCGACGTCGGCGGTGAAGCCGGTGGAGGTGGCGACGACAGCCATCTCGCAGTAGTCGGCGGCGGCGCTGCGCTTGAGCGGCGCGACGGCCTCGGCGCGGGCCGCCAGGGTGGTGCGGACGTCGTCGCCGAGCTTGAGCAGTCCGCCGAGGGCGGGGGCGTCGATCGTCTCCCCGAGCTGGGTGACGGTCGCGGCCTCGGGGTCGTAGACCAGGTCGTACTCGCCGGACTTGCCGATCGCGACGATCTCCAGGCCCAGGCCGCGCGCCCAGTCGAACCACTGGATGAGGTTGGCGGGCTGGTCGCCGGTGGCGGTGGTGTACACGACGCCGTGCTCGGCGGCGATCGAGGCCAGCTCGACGCCGGAGACGGAGTCGACCTCCTTGCTCACCATGGCGACGTGCCGGCCGCCGGTCAGCGCGGTCCGGGCGGCGCGGTAGCCGACGGCGGGGCTGCCGGTGGCCTCGACCAGGATGTCGAACCCGCCGGCGGCGAGCAGCGCGCTGTCGGCGACGACGGCGGTGCGGCCCGCGGCGACCGCGGCCGTCAGCGCCTCGCTGTCACCGACGGTGACGAGCTCGTCGGTGGGGAAGCCGAGGTCCGCGGCGAGGGCGTGCACCCCGTCGGTGTCGAGGTCGCACAGCACGGACGCGCGCAGGTTCGGCATCCGTCGCGTCTGCGCGAGCAGCGTGCGGGCGAACCCACCGCAGGCGCCGGTCAGCGCGTAGGTGACAGTGCGGTCGACCGGCTGTGCGCCGGCCTGCTGGGCGTTCATCGCGTGCCCTCCTGGAGCTGGGCGGGGTGACCCGGATGTTTCCCGCCTCTGGAGCGGGAACGTAACGTCATTTAACATGAGCGTCAACTGTAGTAACATAAATTCACAGATCGGCGCGGCTGGGAGGCGCGCCGGTTACAGGGACACGCAGAGTCCGCACAGCGGACAGTGACGACGAAGGTGGCAGACATGGTCAGATGGGGCGGCGTCGCCGACGACTTCACCGGGGCCACCGACCTCGCCACCAACTGGGTGGCGCGCGGCCTGCGCACCAGCGTCACCCTGGGCGTTCCCACCGAGGAGCAGCTCGACGGGCTGCGGGGGATGGACGCCGTCGTCGTGGCGCTGAAGTCCCGCACCGCCCCCGTCGCCGA
This sequence comes from Streptomyces bohaiensis, assembly GCF_012033785.1. Lineage (GTDB taxonomy): Bacteria > Actinomycetota > Actinomycetes > Streptomycetales > Streptomycetaceae > Streptomyces > Streptomyces bohaiensis. The sequence goes on along the minus strand of NZ_JAAVJC010000268.1, from coordinate 1,974 downwards.
CGCCGTCGACGACTCCGTCGCGGCGCTCCGCGCCCTGCGGCGGCTGGGCGCCGAGCGGTTCTACGACAAGTACTGCTCCACCTTCGACTCCACCCCCGAGGGCAACATCGGCCCGATCGCCGACGCCCTCATGGCGGAGCTGGACACCGACCTCGCCGTCGTCGTCCCCGCGTTCCCCGCCACCGGCCGCACCGTCTACCAGGGGCACCTCTTCGTCGGACGGCAACTGCTCAGCGACAGCTCGATGCGGCACCACCCGCTCACGCCGATGACCCGCTCCGACGTCGTGGAACTGCTCGCGCCGCAGACGGCCCACGCCGTGCGCTCCGTGCCGCTGGCCACCGTCCGCGCCGGCGCCGAGGCGCTGCGCACGGCGCTGGCGGAGCACCGACGCGCGGACTCGCGCACCTACGTCGTGGTGGACGCGTTGGACGAGGCCGACCTCGCCGTCATCGCCGAGGCCACCGCCGACCACCCGCTGGTCACCGGCGGCTCCGGCCTCGCGCTGGGCCTGCCCGCGGCGCCCGGCGGCCCCGCCACCTCCGCCATGCCGATCGCCGGCGGCCACCGCGCCGTGCTGGCCGGCAGCGCCTCGTCCGCGACCCGCGGCCAGATCGCCGACGCCCGCGACAGGCTCCCCACCCGCAAGCTGGACCTGGCGGCGCTGCGGGCCGACCTCCCCGCCGAGGTCGCGCGCCTCACCGCCTGGGCCGGTGAGCAGTGGGCGGCGCAGCCCGCCACCCCGGTGCTGGTGTACGCGGTCGACTCCCTCGACGACATCGAGTCCGCGCCGCCCGCCGGGGGCCGCCCCGCCGGGGAGCTGGTCGAGGAGGCGCTGGCCGGCTGCGCCACCGCCTTCGCCGCCGCGGGCGCGCGCCAGTTCCTCGTCGCCGGCGGCGAGACCTCCGGCAGCGTCGTCCAGGCGCTGGACATCGCCCGCCTGGAACTCGGCCCCCGCCTCGCACCGGGGGTCTCCTGGGCCCACGGCACCGCCGCCGACGGCCACGGCTACAACCTGGCGCTGAAGTCCGGCAACTTCGGCCGCCCCGACATCTTCACCGCCGGCTGGCAGGAGCTGCGGTGACCCCCGCCGCCCCGTGCGTCCCCGCCCGCCCGAGCCCCGGTCCACCCCCGCCCCCACCCGCCGCGTCCGTGCGCGCCGCCGCCCGACCGCGACCGACCCGCCGCCCGGCGGCCACCCTCCAAGGAGCCCTCACATGAGCGACCCACGCACCGACCTCGTCGAGGCCGGACGTGCGCTGACAGCCGCCGGGCTCAGCCCGGGCTCCTCGGGCAACCTCAGCGTCCGCGTCGGGAACCGGCTCTACCTCACCCCCACCGGCACGCGGCTCGACGACCTCACCGAGGACGGCCTCGCCGTTCTCGACGCCGACGCCCCGGTCGCCGCCCCGCTGGCGGTCGCGCACCTCTCCGGGCCGCGGCCGTCCAAGGAGTTCCCGCTCCATCTCGCGCTGTACCACCGCGACCCCGAGGCCACCGCCGTCGTGCACCTCCACAGCGCGCACGCCGCCGCCTACTCCTGCCTGCCGGCGTGGTCCGAGCGCAGTGCCGTCCCGCCGCTGACGCCCTACTTCGTCATGCGTGTCGGCCAGACCCCGCTCGTCCCCTACGCCGCGCCCGGCGATGTTCCGCAGGCCGAACGTCTCGGCGAGCTGGACTTCCCGTTCCGGGCCGCGCTCCTCCAGAACCACGGCCCGGTCACCAGCGGCCCCGACATGGCGGCCGCGGTGGACGCCGCCGTGGAGCTGGAGGAGACCAGCCGGCTGCTGCTGCTCCTCGGCGGACGCGACCCCCGCCTGCTCACCGCGGCGGAGGCCGGCCACCTCGCCGAGCGCTACGGCAGCCACTGGGATGCCCACCCCGGCGCGGTCACCCTCCCCGCACCGGCCTGACGCCGGCCCGCCGCCGGTCTCCCGGCCGGTGCACCCCGGTCCCGGCGATGGTCGCCGGGAC
>NZ_JAAVJC010000267.1 GCF_012033785.1 Streptomyces bohaiensis | reverse complement strand
GGCCCCGCCGTCGGCGACGGGGCCGGTGAGTCGGTCGGCCGCGGCACGCGGGCGGGGGCCGTCGCCACCGTCGACGACGGTGACCCGGGCGCCCGCGGCAGCCAGCGCGCGTGCCGCGCTGGCCCCGCTGACGCCGAGCCCGGCCACCGTGACGTGGCGGTCGGTGAACTCCTCGCCGGTCATCGGCTCGTCGCCCAGGTGCCGTAGAAGATGCCGAGTCCGACGATGACGCAGATGCCCTGGATGATCCAGAACCGGACCACCACCAGGACCTCGCTCCACCCCTTCAGCTCGAAGTGGTGCTGGAGCGGGGCCATCTTGAAGACCCGCTTGCCGGTGAGGCGGAACGAACCGACCTGGATGACCACCGACATGGTGATGAGGACGAACAGACCGCCGAGGACGGCGACCAGCAGTTCGGTGCGGGAGACGATGGCCAGACCGGCCAGGGCGCCGCCGAGCGCGAGCGAACCGGTGTCGCCCATGAAGATCTTCGCCGGGGAGGTGTTCCACCACAGGAAGCCGAAGAGCGCTCCCATCAGCGCGGCGGCGACCACGGCGAGGTCGAGCGGATCGCGGACCTCGTAGCAGCCGGGCCCGGCGGTCAGCTCGTTGGCGCAGGTCTGGCCGTACTGCCACACGCCGATGAAGACGTAGGCGCCGAAGACCATGACCGAGGCACCGGTGGCCAGGCCGTCCAGACCGTCCGTCAGGTTCACGCCGTTGGACATGGCCAGGATCATGAACAGCGCCCAGACCACGAACAGCACCGGCCCGATGGACCAGCCGAAGTCCTGGACGAACGACAGGTGCGTCGAGGCCGGGGTGAGTCCGCGGGAGTCCGCGAAGTTCAGCGCCAGGACCGCGAAGGCCACGCCGACGATGAGCTGGCCGAGCATCTTGGCCTTGGCCCGCAGACCGAGGCTGCGCTGCTTGACGATCTTGATGTAGTCGTCGAGGAAGCCGACCAGGCCCATACCGGCGAAGAGGAACAGCACCAGCAGACCGGAGACGGTCGGCATGGCGCCGGTGACCGCCTTGGTCACGAAGTACGCGATCAACGTGGCCAGGATGAACGCGATGCCACCCATGGTCGGGGTGCCGCGCTTGCTGTGGTGGTCCCGGGGGCCGTCGTCCCGGATGAACTGGCCGTAGCCCTTGCGGGCGAGCAGCTTGATCAGCAGCGGGGTGCCGATCAGGGTCAGGAAGAGCCCGATGACCCCGGAGAAGAGGATCTGCCTCATCGGGCGGCGACCCCGCCTTCGGTATCACCGAGCAGGTCGATGGCGACCCTCTCCAGACCCACGGCGCGCGATGCCTTCACCAGCACCACATCTCCCGACCGCAGCTCGTCCCGCAGCAGCTCCAGCGCTGCCTGAGCGTCGGACACGTGCACCGACTCCTCACCCCACGAACCCTCGTTCTTGGCACCCATGTCCAGCCAGGCGGCCTCCAGGCCGCCGACGGACACGAGTTTGCTGACGTTGAGCCGGACGGCGAGCCGTCCGATGGCGTCGTGCTCGGCCTGCGAATCGTCCCCCAGCTCGGCCATCCGGCCGAGCACCGCCCAGGTGCGTCCTCCGTGCCCCATGGTCGCGAGCGTCTTGAGCGCCGCGCGCATGGAGTCCGGATTGGCGTTGTAGGCGTCGTTGACGATCGTCACACCGTCCGCGCGCTCGGTGACCTCCATCCGCCATCTGGAGAGCGGGCCCGCGGACGACAGCGCTTCGGCGATCTGCGTTGCGGGCATGCCCAGTTCATGGGCGACCGCGGCTGCCGCCAGCGCGTTCGACACGTGGTGCTCACCGTACAGGCGCATGGTCACACCGCTGCGCCCGGTGGGGGTGCACAGCGTGAACGAAGGCCGCCCGTCGGAGCCGAGACGCGCCTCTTCCGCCCGGATGTCTGCCTCGCCCGACTCGCCGAAGAGCACCACCCGGGCGCGGGTCCTGGCGGCCATCGCGCGGACCAGTGGATCGTCGGCGTTGAGTACCGCGACACCGCCCTCATCTGCGGCGGGCAGCGCTTCGACCAGCTCTCCCTTGGCCTGGGCGATACGGTCCTGACCGCCGAACTCGCCCACGTGGGCGGTCCCGACGTTCAGCACCACACCGATGCGCGGCGGGGTCAATTCGGCCAGGTACCGGATGTGTCCGACGCCACGTGCGCCCATCTCCAGGACGAGGTGCCGGGTCCCGGCGTCGGCGCGCAGCGCGGTGAGCGGCAGCCCGATCTCGTTGTTGAGCGAACCCGGCGTCCACACGGTGGGGCCCAGCTCGCGCAGCAGCTGCGCGATGAGGTCCTTGGTGGAGGTCTTGCCCGAGGAGCCGGTCAGCGCCACCAGGGTGGCGCCCAGCTCGCGCACGGTGTGCCGGGCGAGTGCGCCGAGCGCCGCCGTGACGTCGTCCACCAGGACGGCGGGGACGCCGACCGGGCGGGTGGCCAGCACGGCGGCCGCGCCGGCCTCGACCGCGGCGGCGGCGTAGTCGTGACCGTCGACCCGCTCGCCCTCGAAGGCGGCGAACAGCACCCCGGGAGCGGCCTCACGGGAGTCGATGACGGCGGGGCCGGTGACCGGGGCGTTCAGCGGGTCGGCCCCGGGGTCCGTGTCGGGGGCGGCGGGCAGCCCGTGCGGCTTCCCGTCGACGACGGCGGCGAGTTCGGCGATGGAGAGGGGGATCATGCGCTGTCCTGGTCCGTCCCTGGGCTGGGTGTGGCGGAGGCGTGGCCGGCGCGCTCGATGGCGGCACGCAGTTCGGTGCGGTCGTCGAAGGTGCGGATGACGCCGGCGATGTCCTGGCCCTGCTCGTGCCCCTTGCCGGCGACCACCACGGTGTCGCCGGGCTCGGCGCGGGCCACCGCGGCGGCGATGGCCGCGGCGCGGTCCTCCTCCACCAGCACGGTGCCGCGGTCGTGGCTGGGCACCTGGGAGGCGCCGGTGAGCATGGCGGCGAGGATCGCCAGCGGGTCCTCGGAGCGGGGGTTGTCGGAGGTGAGGACCGCGGTGTCGGAGAGGCGGGCGAGAGCGGCGCCCATGGCGGTCCGCTTGTGCGGGTCGCGGTCGCCACCGCAGCCGAGGACGGCGTGCACCCGGCCGTCGGTGATCTTCCGCACCGCGTGCAGCACCGACTCCACGGCGTCGGGTTTGTGGGCGTAGTCCACGACCGCCAGGTAGGGCTGGCCGGCGTCGACCCGCTCCAGCCGGCCCGGGACGCCCGGCACGCGGGCGATCCCGTCGGCCGCACGCTGCGGGTCCGCGCCGGCGGCGGCCAGCGCGGCGATGGCGGCGAGGGTGTTGGCGACGTTGAACTCGCCGGGCAGCGGTGCCTCGGCCCGGACGACGACGCCGCCGGGGCCCTCCACGGTGAAGGTGGAGCCCAGCGGACCGGCCTCGACGCGACTCGCCCGCCAGTCGGCGTCCGGGTGGCCCTCGGCCGAGTACGTGGTGAGCGGGACCTGCGCCTCGCGGGCCAGCCGCTGCCCCCACTGGTCGTCGATGTTGACGACTCCGGCGCGCGAACGTGCCGGGGTGAACAGCTGCGCCTTCGCCCGGAAGTAGTCCTCCATGTCGGGGTGGAAGTCCAGGTGCTCGGGGCTGAGGTTGGTGTACACGGCGATGTCGAAGACGCAGCCGTCCACCCGGCCCAGCACCAGCGCGTGGCTGGAGACCTCCATGGCGAGCGAGGTGACCTTGTGCTCCCGCATCACGGCGAAGAGCGCCTGGAGGTCGGTCGCCTCCGGCGTGGTCCGTTCCGACTTGATCCGCTCGTCGCCGATGCGGGTCTCCACGGTGCCGATCAGCCCGGTCTGGCCGCCGTCGGGGGCGGCAGCGCGCAGCGCCCCGTCCACCAGGTAGGCGGTGGTGGTCTTGCCGGAGGTGCCGGTGATGCCGATGCGCAGCATGCCGGCGCCGGGGTCGCCGTAGACGGCGACGGCGAGCTGCCCCATCACGGCACGCGGGTCGGGCACGGTCAGCACGGGGAGGCCGGTCGCGGCCGCCCGCTCGGTGCCGGCGGGGTCGGTGAGGACCGCTGCCGCACCGAGGAAGGCCGCCTGCGCGACGAAGTCGGCGCCGTGGAACCGGGCACCGGGCAGCGCGGCGTAGATGTCGCCGGGCCGGACGGCGCGGGAGTCGTGGGTGATGCCGGTGGCGGTCGCGCCGCCGGCTTCCCCACCTTCGCCGGACGGAGCCTCGGGCCCGTCGGTCGTCGGGGCGGGGGCTGCCGTGAGTTCAGCGTCCGCGGCGCGGGCCAGTTCGACCAGCGGAACCGGTCGGACGTGCTGTGGCCTGGGCAGCGCGGGCTGGGTCTTGTCACCGTGTCGCACGGCCGTGAGCGTACCGGGCCCGGCGGGGGTGTCGCGACGTGAGCCCTGCGGCCCGTCCGGGGTCCCTGCCCCGGAGGGGCCCTTCCGGTCCTCACCGGTGATGATCTTCACGTGGGCTCCGCTCGTTCCTCGTTCGTGTCAGGCGTCGGGGTCGAAGGTGGTCGGCAGGGTGACGGCGTCCTCGCCGCTCGGCGCCACCTGGAGCGCCTTGAGGGAGAACTCCATGACCTGGCGGAAGACCGGTCCGCAGACCTGGCTGCCGTAGTAGCCGCCCTCGGTGGGGTTCTGCACCGCGCAGTAGACGGTGACCTTCGGGTCGTCCGCCGGGGCGAACCCGGCGAAGGAGGCGGTGTAGCCGTCGTAGCGTCCCGTCTCCGGGTCCACCCGGTTGGAGGTGCCGGTCTTGCCGGCGACGCGGTAGCCGGGGATGCGCGCGGCGCCGCCGGTCCCCCACTCCTCGTCGTGGACGACCGTCTCCAGCATGGCGGTGAGCTGCCGGGCGGTCTCCTCGCTGACGACGCGCTCCCGCTCCGGTTCGGGCGACTCCTGGTACTGGCCGTCCGGCCCGGTGGTGCCGCGGACCAGGCGGGGCGCGACGCGCTCGCCACCGCCGGCGACGGTGGAGTACACCGAGGCCGCCTGCACGGCGTTGACGGAGAGCCCCTGACCGAAGGAGACGGTGTACTGCTGCGAGGCGTTCCAGTCCTGGGGCGGCGCGAGGATGCCCGCCGTCTCGCCGGGGAACGCCAGCCCGGTCGGCCGGCCGAAGCCGAAGTCGGCGAGGTAGCGGTGGAGGATCCGGTTGGCCTCGGGCTGCTCCTCGGAGAGGGTCTCGGTGGCCAGGATGGTGCCGATGTTGCTGGACTTCGCCAGCACGCCCGCCAGCGTCAGGTAGTACGTGTCGTGGTCGTGGTCGTCGGCGAAGGCCCGGTCGGCACGGGGCAGCCGGTTGGGCACCGTGACGTGGGTGTCCGGGGCGGCGCTGCCCTCCTCCAGGACGGCGGCCATGGAGATGAGCTTGCTGGTGGAGCCCGGTTCGAAGGCGTCGGAGAGCGCGGGGTTGCCCAGGGTGCCCGGCTCGGCGCGGCCGTAGTTGTTGGGGTCGTAGCCGGGGGCGGAGGCCATCGCGAGGATCTCGCCGGAGGCGACGTCCTGGACGACGACGTAGCCGCCGTCGGCGGCCGAGGCGTCGACCTGCGCCGCGATGGCGGACTGCGCCGCCCACTGGATGTCGCGGTCGATGGTGAGCTCTATGTCGGTGCCGGGCACGGCGGGCTGCTCGGTGGAGCCGGCCGTCGGGACGCGGCGGCCGCCGGACTGGGCGTAGCGCATGGTGCCGTCCTCGCCCGCCAGCTGCGGGTCGAGCTGCGCCTCGATCCCGCCGCCGCCGACGCCCTCGCTGTTGACGAAGCCCATGACGCCCGCGGCGAGTTCCCCCGCCGGGTAGACCCGCTTGGGGTTCTTCTCGCGGAAGATGCCCGTCAGGACCTGATGGCCGGAGCCCTCCCGGACCCGCTCGGCCAGGGTGCGGCGCAGGTCCTGGATCTGCGCCCACGCCTGCGGGCTCTGCTGGCGGGCGAGGACGGCGTACTGCGACTCGGGGTTGTCGAGCAGCCGGGCCAGGCGCTCCTCCTCCTGGTCGAGGATGGGCGCGAGCAGCGCGGCGGCCTGGGCGGGCCCGTCGTCGGTGTCGGTGTGCTCCTCGGTGAACAGCGAGGGGTCGGCGATGATGTCGTAGGCGTCGACGGTGGTGGCCAGCGCGGTGCCGTGGCGGTCGGTGATGTCGCCGCGCTCGGCGGAGATGGGCACGGTCACGAAGCGGTTGACCTGCGCCTTGTCGGCGTAGGTGGTGGCGTCGACCGCCTGGACCTGGACCAGGCGCACGGTGAAGACGAGCATCACCAGCGTCAGGCCGAGGCCGATCAGCCGCAGCCGGGGGCGGGGGCTGCCCAGGCGCAGCGATTCGTTCCGGGCGGCCGACCGGGGCCTCGGGGGGCGTTCGGCGCTCACGGGGCCTCCAGGGGGGCGTCGGGACGCGGCGGGCCCTGCGGGGCCGCGCCGTCGCCGGCGGGGGC
>NZ_JAAVJC010000266.1 GCF_012033785.1 Streptomyces bohaiensis | reverse complement strand
GTGCGGCCGCCACCGCGCCGGTGGCGGCCGCCGCGGCGAGCACCCGCAGCCGGTCGCGCACCTCGGCCGCGTGCTGCGGCCGCTCAGCCGGCTCCTTGGCCAGCAGTTCCAGCACCAGCGCGTCGACCACGGCGGGGACCTCGTGGCGAAGCGTGCTCGGCGGCTCCGGCGCCTGGTGCACCTGCTGGTACATCAGCTGCATCATGGTGGCGCCGGGCGGGAAGACCGTGCGGCCGGTGAGCAGCGCGAAGAGCAGGCAGCCGAGGGCGTAGAGGTCGGTACGGGCGTCGACACGGCCGGTGGTGCACTGCTCGGGCGCCATGTAGTCGGGGGTCCCGACCACCGTGCCCGTGGCGGTCAGCGCGCTGCGCTGCGCCACGCTGATCCCCTCGGCGAACCGGGCGATGCCGAAGTCCAGCAGCTTGGCGCGGTCGTCGCGGGTCACCATGACGTTGCCGGGCTTGAGGTCGCGGTGGACGATCCCGATGCCGGGTTCGTGCGCGGCGGCGAGGCCGTCCGCGATCTGCGCCGCCCACTCCAGCGCGCGCGGCATCGCGGGTACCCCGGCGCGCAGTTCCTCGGCGAGCGACCGGCCGGGGACGAGCTCCATGACCAGCAGGACGGCGGAGGCACCCTGGAACCGGTCGGTGAAGAAGTCGTGGACCGTGACGATGTGCGGGTGCGCCAGCCGTGCGATGGCCATGGCCTCGCGCTCCAGCCGGCGGCGCAGCTCCGGGTCGTCGCCGTCGGTGGCCGCCTTGATCGCGACGTCCCGGCGGAGCCTTTCGTCGTGGGCCTGCCACACCTGGCCCATGCCGCCCTCGCCGAGCTTCCGAACCAGGCGGTAGCGGTCGTGCAACACCTCTCCGGCTGCCATACGTCCCCCGTCGTGTCTCCCCGGCACCGCCCCGCTGCCGGCGCGGAGGCTTAATATCGCACAGGACTGTCAGCCGCCCGGGGGCACCGACCGGGCACGAGGTCGTCGGGGGATCGGGGATGCGCCAAGGGCTGCGCAGGGGTGCGGGAACGCTGGCCGCCGCACTGGTTCTGGGGCTGCTCACCGCTCCCACCGCCCGGGCCGACGGACAGCTGGCGGACGCCGCAGCGGCGCTGGCGACGCCGGGGGTGTGGGTCGACGACGACTACCAGGGCCTGGACGAGAACATGGTCGCGCTGCTCCGCGCGCGGTACGAGCGGGCCGACACCCCCTTCCGGATGGCGCTGCTGACGGAGCGGAACGAGGACGCGGCCGGGCTGGCCTCGCAGCTGGCCTCGCTGGTGGGCCGACCAGGCGTCTACGCGGTGCTGACGGAGTGGGACGACCCGCTGAGCGACAGCCGCGACTCCTCCCGGGGGTGGGCGGTCAGCGGGGTCCCGGCCACGGTCGACGACATCCGGGACGAGTCGGTGGCGCGAGCGGGCATCAACAACGGCAACCCGCTGCTGACCCTGGTCGACAGCCTCGACGGCGACCTCTCCGCGCAGCTCCCCACGGGCTCCGGGGACGGCCGGTTCCTCGTCGACCCCGCCGTGACCGAGGTCTTCCCCGAGCTGACGGAGGACCTGCTGGCCGAGACCTTCGCGGGCGTCCCCGAGCTGCGGGTCGCGCTGGTCTCGGGGGTGGGCGGGCCCTCGGACGCGGCGGCCACCGCGATGGCGTCGGAGCTCCCGGCGGACGGCGCGATGCTGCTGATGCAGTGGGAGACCAGCGACTTCTCGGTGGTGATGGGCTCCGGCCGGGAACTGGCATCGAACAGCACGCTGGAGTCACTGGTCGGGGGGATCGGCATCCCGACCGTCGCCCCCGATGCCGTCCCGCACCGACTGGCACAGCTCGCCGCGGCGCTGGGGCCGGACCTGGTCGGGCTGGCCCGCGAGGGGCTGGCGGACTCCCCGCTGTACGTCCACCCCGCCGCCGGGGACGGGACGACCGGCCCGGCGCGGCAGGCGGCGTTCGCCGCGGCGCTCGGCGAGGCGGGAGCCCGGGCGGCGGTCCTCCCCCAGGGTGCGGTGGCCGCACAGCTCGGCGAGGACTCCCCCGACGCCGCCGACGAGCTGGTCCGGTCGGTGGCCGAGGGGGGCGACGACCCGCTCGCGGTGTTCCTCGTCGACACCGAGTACCAGCGCGTCGACGAGGTGCGGGCCACCGGGGACGAGCAGTTCGCCGCCGCCGCCGACCGGGCACGGTACAGCGGCGACCCGTTCGTCGAGACGGCGCTGACGCATCTGCTGGACCACCTCGGCGCCGACGTGCCCCGCACGCCCGAGGCGGACGGAGCGGACGGAGCGGACGCCCCCGCCGCCCCTGCCGCTCCGGGCGGGAGTGCCGCGGCGGGGCCAGCCGGGGCCGCTTCCCTCCCCGTCGGGGTGTGGGTCGGGCTCGCCGTCGCCACCCTCGGTCTGCTGGCGCCGGTCGTCGCCGCGGCCGGCACGCCGCGCGGGCGACCCCACCTCGCCGCCCGAGCGCTGGCGATCGCCGCCAACCGGCGGCGGGCGGACAGGATGTCCGCGCAGGAGCTCGGACGGGAGGTGCACGCGTCGGCGGCACAGCGGGGCCGCAACGGACAGGACCTGGCGCGGCTGGAGAAGCTGCTGCGGCAGCTGCCGGACACCGGCGGCCACCCGGCGGCGCGACCGGTCGGGCAGCTGCTCGGCGAGTACGAACGGCTCCGGGAGGCGCACGCCGGTGCCCTCACCCGTTCCGAGGCGAGTCTCGTCGGCCGGAGCCTGACCCGTGCCCTGCGGCGCGGCACGGCGCTGGCCGCCCCCCGGGAGAAGCGCTCCCGGCCCTCCTGACCGGGCCGTGCGTCCCGCCCCGGGACGCACGGCCGCTGTGTCGGGGACGGGGCGGCCCGCTCAGCCGCCGTCGACGGCGGTGGCGACGCGGTCGCCCAGGTCCTTGTCCACGTTGCGCCAGTAGCGCAGCGCGCGGTCAAGCACCGGCCGGCTGACGCCGTCCGAGAGGTGTCCGGCGATGTTGCCGACCAGCCGGGCCCGCTGCGCGTCGTCGAGGACCTCCCGCACCATCGTGCCCGCCTGACCGAAGTCGTCGTCCGCCGCCCGCGGCGTGTACGCCTCCCGGACCATCTCCCCTGCGGCGTGCCACCCCGCCGGCTCGCCGAACCGGGCGGTGTCGGCGGCCGGGCCGCCGTAGGAGTTGGGCGCGTAGACGGCGCCGGTGCGGGCCGGCTCGTACCGCATCGGCCCGTCCTTGCTGTAGGACCGCACCGGCGCGTGCGGCCGGTTCGGCGGAAGCTGCATGTAGTTGGGGCCGATGCGGTAGCGGTGGGTGTCCGGGTAGGAGAACAACCGTCCCAGCAGCATCTTGTCGGGCGACGGCCCGATGCCCGGCACCAGGTTGGACGGTTCGAACGCCGACTGCTCGATGTGCACGAAGTGGTCCTCCGGGTTGCGGTCCAGCCGCATCCGGCCCACCTCGATCAGCGGGTAGTCGCCGTGCGGCCACACCTTGGTGAGGTCGAACGGGTTGAAGCGGTAGTCCGGGGCGTCCTCGAACGGCATCACCTGCACGTACATCGTCCAGGTGGGCGCCTCCCGACGGGCGATGGCCTCGAAGAGGTCCTGCCGGTGGGCGTCGGCGTTCTCACCGGCGATCCGGTCGGCGTCCTCCTGGGTGAGGAACTCGATGCCCTGGTCGGTCTTGATGTGGTACTTGACCCAGAACTTCTCCCCACCGCCGTTGACCCACAGGTAGGTGTGGGAGCCGTAGCCGTTCATGTGCCGCCAGGTGCGGGGGATGCCCCGGTCCCCCATCAGCCAGGTCACCATGTGCGCGCTCTCCGGGGAGAGCGTCCAGAAGTCCCACTGCATGTCGTGGTCGCGCAGCCCGTTGTCGGGCCGCCGCTTCTGCGAGCGGATGAAGTCCTGGAACTTCAGCGGGTCCCGGACGAAGAAGACCGGGGTGTTGTTGCCCACCAGGTCGTAGTTGCCCTGCGCCGTGTAGAACTTCAGCGCGAAACCGCGCGGGTCGCGCCAGGTGTCGGGGCTGCCCAGCTCCCCCGCCACGGTCGAGAACCGCGCCAGCATCTCGGTGCGGCGGCCGGGTTGGAACAGGTCGGCCTTGGTGAACTGGCTCACGTCGGCCGTCACCTCGAACGTGCCGTAGGCGCCGCCGCCCTTGGCGTGCACCACCCGTTCGGGGACCCGCTCCCGGTTGAACTGCGCCATCTTCTCGATCAGGTAGGCGTCCTGGAGGAGGATCGGGCCGTCCGCCGCGACGGTCAGCGAGTGCTCGTCGCTCTCGACCGGGATACCCGCGTTGGTGGTGGTGTGGTCGAAGGTGCCGTGGTGCGTCATGGGAGGGTCCTCACGTTCGGGGCGTGGAGAGGGCGGGCCGCCTCCCCAGCAGAACGCCGCCGCAGCGGGCGGGCAACCGCTGCCGCCGCCGGCGGCGCCATCCGGGCGGCAACGCCGCCCCGGGGGACCAACCAGGGCGGGCAACGTCGGCCGATACGACGGCGTCCCGTCCCTGGGCGTGATAAACCACAGGGCAACCCCTCACCGAGAGTCCCCGGCGCGGCCGAGCACACCGCCCGCGGCCCACAGCCCCTCCCCGGGGCCGCCACAACTCAACCGCGACACCAGAACGGGTCGGAGCCAACAGATGCCGAACAGCGCCGGGAGCACCTCCCCCGTGCCCCGGCCCGAGGACACCCCGGCGGCCACCCGCCCGGACCCGTGGGCCGCCGTCAGGCGCCGCGGGGCCGCCTTCGTCGCGCGCCCCTACTGGGACCCCGGCCTGCCCGCGCTGGTGGTGCGCCGCTGGCCCGACCTCACCGCCTGCCTGACCGCCCTGTTCTTCTTCTGGCTGTCGCTGACGCCCTCACTGGTCCCCCGTCCCTGGTACTACCAGGGCGTCATCGGGGGCATCACCGCCGCCATCGGCTACGGGATCGGGGCGACGCTGAGCGGACTGTTCCGGCTGCTGTTCGCCTGGCGACCGCCGCCCGCGGTCCGCGCCCGCTCCTGGCTGTCGCTCTACCTGATCACGCCGCCGCTGGTGATCCTGCTGCTGTCGCAGAGCGCGGACATGCAGCGGGAGCTGCGGCGGCTGCAGGCGCTGCCGCCGACGCTGACCTGGCACTCGCTGATGATCGCGCTGATGTCGCTCGGGGTGGCGGCGCTGCTCGTCGCCATCGCCCGGTCGGTCCGACTGGGCACCCGGGTGCTGACCCGGCTGCTGCACCGGTTCGTGCCCTGGCCGGTGGCGGTCGGCCTCGCGCTGTCACTGAGCAGCATCATCGTGGTCTTCGGCACCCGCGATGTCGTCTTCGAGCGCGGCGTCCTCTCGGTGGCGGACCGCGTCGCCGCCGCCAAGGACCGCTCCACCGACGAGGGCGTGCTGCGCCCGTTCTCCCCGCTGCTGTCCGGCAGCCCCGACTCGCTGGTGAGCTGGGAGGAACTCGGCAACAAGGGCCGGTCCTTCACCGGGGGCGCCCTCTCCGGTGAGGAGATCGCCCGGTTCAACGGGCGGCCCGCGCAGACCCCGGTGCGGGTGTACGTGGGGCGCGCCGCCTACGACGACTACGCCGCGGGGGCCCGGCTGGCGATCCGCGAGCTGGAGCGGACCGGCGCGTTCGACCGCTCGGTGCTCGCCGTCGCCGGCACCACCGGCACCGGATGGATCAACCCCACGACGGTCGAGGCGCTGGAGTTCATGCACGGCGGCGACACCGCGGTGGTCACGATGCAGTACTCCTACCTGCCGAGCTGGGCGTCCTTCGTCGTCGACCGTGAGGAGGCCGGCCGGGCGACCCGGGCCCTCGTCGACGCCGTCCACGCCCGCTGGGAGCGCGAGCCGGCCGACTCCCGGCCGAAGCTGGTGGTCTTCGGCGAGTCCATGGGCGCCCAGGCGGTAGAGGCCGCCTTCGACGACATGGACGACCTGCTGGCGCGCACCGACGGCGCCCTCCTGGTGGGGCCGCCGGACGGCAGCCCCGTCCACCGGGAGGTCACCCGGGACCGGGACCCGGCGAGCCCCGTGTGGCGGCCGCTCTACCGGGACGGTGCGCACGTGCGGTTCGCCCAGTTCCCCGAGCGGGACCTGCGCCTCGGCGCGGCCGACTGGGAGCACCCTCGGGTGGTCTACCTGCAGAACGCCTCGGACCCGGTGGTGTGGTGGTCCCCGAGCCTGATGTTCCAGCGCCCGGAGTGGCTGCGGGAGCCGCTCGGCCCCGACGTCACGGAGGCCATCGACTGGTTCGCCCTGGTGACCTTCTGGCAGACGACGGTGGACATGGCCGTCTCCTACGGCGCGCCGGCCCCGCACGGGCACCGGTACGGGTCCAACCCGGTGGACGCCTGGGAGGCCGTCATCCCGCCCGGGGAGTGGCGCGCGGCGGACACCGGCCGGTTGAAGGCGCTGCTGGAACTGCGGCACCCGCCCCGGTCGGGGTTCACCGGCAAGCCCGAGTGACGCGGGGTGGCGGCGCGGCCCCCGCGCCGCC
>NZ_JAAVJC010000265.1 GCF_012033785.1 Streptomyces bohaiensis | reverse complement strand
GGCCCGCGGCGCGCGCCGGGCGACGACCTCGTCGGGCACCGGGAGCCGGGCGACCTCGTCCGGTCCCGGCCGCCGCTCGCCCGTCTCGCGGCCCCGGCGCGTGCGTCGTCGACGTGCCGGGAGGCGGCGGCTAGCCGGCGTCCTTGAGGATCTGGTCGCCGTAGTCGACGATCTGCTCCTCCTGCGGCGCGCGGAGCGGGAACTCCTCGTTCCACTCGGCCATCCGGATCTCGCCCGCCTCGCCGCCCCGCTCCAGCCGCAGCGGGTAGGGGTCGCCGACCAGGGCGACCTCCAGCACACCGCCGGCGCCCTCGTCGGCGACCACGCTGATGGTCCGGACGTTGTTGAACATGCCGCGATCGCCGGTCTCGCGCGTACCCTCCAGGCCGAGCAGCAGGTCGAGCATGAGCGCCTTGTCGGTGAAGCCGCTGAGCTGCTCGTACGAGGGGTCGTCCGCGGGGACCTTGACGTACATGCCCTCCAGCGTGCTGGAGGGGTCGATGTCGCGTTCCGCCTCGTCCTCGGACTGCTGGTACCGCCAGAACGCGGCGTCCGCCTTGATGAACAGCTCGTCCTCGACGCGGAGCAGCTCGAAGGTCGCCCCCTGGGTGGAGACCTCGCCGACGCCGCCGTCCGGGCCCAGCCGCATGTCGAGCCGGAAGCCGGCCTCGCCCGCGATGACCGAGCCGGAGAGCCGGAGCGAATCGGCCTGCGAGGCGGCCTCGAAGGCGCGCTCCTCGATGGTCGCGGCCGGCAGCGAGGCGAGTCCGTTGGTCCCCTCGTCCGGGTCCGGCGGGGGTTCCTCCTCGCCGCCGCATCCGGTGAGCAGACCGGCTCCGGTCGCGCAGATCAGGCCGCTCACCAGCAGCTCGCGAAGGGGGTGCCGCCTTCCGGCTCGGGGGGTCACGGGGGCTGCCACTCCTCGGTTCACGGTGTTCCGGACGTGCCGGGCGACCGCGTCCGCCCCGGGGCGCGCCGAGGCTCGCCGCCGGGTTTCCCACGGGCGGTCACCAGCAGGTGAGCGGCAGCGTACCCGGCGGGTGGGCGACGCCACAGGGCCGGTCCCACCGCACGGCGTCGGCGCCGTACCATCAGTGACATGGCTACCGACACGACCGCCGCCGGAACCACTCCCACCGAGGACGCGGTGCGAGCCGCGCTCGCCACGGTGAACGATCCGGAGATCCATCGGCCCATCACCGATCTCGGCATGGTGAAGTCGGTCGGGATCACCGCGGACGGCGCGGTGACGGTCGGGGTCTACCTGACCGTGTCGGGCTGCCCGATGCGGGAGACGATCACCAGCAACGTGCAGGAGGCGGTGCGCGGGGTCACCGGCGTCACCGCCGTGCAGGTCGAACTCGACGTGATGAGCGACGAGCAGCGCAAGGAGCTCGCCGCCTCGCTGCGCGGCGGGCAGGCCGAGCGGGAGGTGCCGTTCGCACAGCCGGGTTCGCTGACGCGCGTGTACTGCGTCGCGTCCGGCAAGGGCGGCGTCGGCAAGTCCTCGGTGACGGTCAACCTCGCCGCGGCGCTCGCCGCCGACGGGCTGAAGGTCGGCGTGGTCGACGCGGACATCTACGGCCACTCGGTGCCGCGGATGCTCGGCACCGACGGCCGCCCGACCCAGGTCGAGAACATGATCATGCCGCCGTCGGCGCACGGTGTGAAGGTCATCTCGATCGGGATGTTCACCCCGGGCAACGCGCCGGTGGTGTGGCGCGGGCCGATGCTGCACCGTGCGCTCCAGCAGTTCCTCGCCGACGTCTACTGGGGCGATCTCGACGTGCTGCTGCTCGACCTGCCGCCCGGGACGGGCGACATCGCCATCTCGGTGGCGCAGTTGGTCCCGAACGCGGAGATCCTGGTGGTGACCACGCCGCAGCAGGCCGCGGCGGAGGTGGCCGAGCGGGCCGGGTCGATCGCGGTGCAGACGCACCAGAAGATCGTGGGCGTGGTGGAGAACATGGCCGGCCTGCCCTGCCCGCACTGCGACGAGACGGTGGACGTCTTCGGCAGCGGCGGCGGCGCCCGGGTGGCCGAGGGGCTGACCCGCACCACCGGCGCCGAGGTGCCGCTGCTGGGGCAGATTCCCATCGACGTCCGGCTGCGGGAGGGCGGCGACGAGGGGAAGCCGGTGGTCCTCTCCGACCCCGACTCGCCCGCCGGGACGGCGATCCGCTCGGTGGCCTCGGCGCTGGGCGCCCGGCAGCGCGGGCTGTCCGGGTTGTCGCTGGGCATCACGCCGCGCAACAAGTTCTGACCGGCTCCCCCGCCCGTCGCGGGGGCTCCGGGCCCGGGTGCGTCCCGGTGGTGACATGACAAGGCCGGCGCCGTTGGCGCCGGCCTTCGTCGCACCGGTTCGCTCGGGCGGAGCGCCGCGGGATGCGCGGATGCCCGCCGGCCCGGCCTCGGCCGCCCCCAGCGGTGCCGGGGGCGCCTCCCGCCCGGTGGGACCCGGGCGGGCGGGGTCGGGTCAGGTGTAGCTGTGAATGTCCTGGACCACGGCGAAGCCGAGGCCGTAGGCGCTCATGCCCCGGCCGTAGGCGCCGATGTGCTGGCCGTCCCCGGCCGCACCGGCCAGCACCCAGCCGTACTCCGACTCCCGGTAGCGGAAGTCGGTCGGGGTGCCGTCGACCGGCAGGGACAGTGTGGACCAGCCCTCGCCCTGCAACTGGTCGGCGAGGTCCCACGCGATGCTCGTCTGCTGCTCCAGCCAGTCCTGGCGCAACGCGCGTTCCATGTGCGTCGGCCAGGTCCGGGAGAGCAGCCCCGATCCTGCGAGCCAGGCGGCCGAGGAGACCGAGGTGGCCTCCAGGACGCCGGTGCCGTCGGGGCTGCGCCTCACCGGGCGGGTCGCCACGGTCACCACCACGGCGAAGCGCTGATCCTCCGGGCCGAGCTCGGCCAGGTAGGACGGCTCGTCACCGTGGCCGGTCGAGCCGTGCTCCACCGAACCGTCGGTCGCCGCCGCGACCTGCATGAGCCAGCGCGGCCCGCTGAATGCCTCGTCCAGTCCGTACCAGGGGAAGTCGGCACTCAGGTAGCCGTCCACCGCTCGTCGGGCACCCGGCACCCCCTGAGTGGTGTCCGGCCCGGTCCGACTCGTCGTCTCCATGTGCGGACGCCTCCTCCTCACGTGTGCCCAGGGGGAGCCCCGGGACACAGCGAGGATAGCCACCCGCCCCACGCGCGGCGGGGAAGCCCGGAAACCCGGCGGAGATAAATACCCCAAATGCGATGGAATGCCCGGTCAGGTGGCGTCCATGTCGAACGGCGGTGCGATCGCCGAGGATCGGGCCGGGGCGCTCGCCGGGGTCGTCGGCGCCGTCTTGTCGAGCTGCACGCCCCCCTGGTGGCTGTCGTTGACCGGCGCGGCGTCCGCGTGCATCTCCGCCTCCGAAGCGAAGCCCTTGTCGAGCTCCACCGGGTCCCCGGGGGACGTCGAGCTGCCCGTCACGCTCCGGCCGTCACCGGTTTCCCCGTCGGTCCCGCGCGCCGGCGAGGCCGGACGGGTCCGACCGTTGATCGCGTCGGTGGCCTCGGTGAGCTCCTTGCGGACGTCCAGCGAGTCGCGGACCTCGGTGAGCTCCTTGCGGACGTCGAGCGAGTCGCGCAGTTCCCGCAGCCCCAGTTCGTCCTTGCTCAGCAGGTGCTTCTGGGCGAAGCGCTTGGGGTGGAGGTCCTCGAACTCGAAGTCCTTGAACTCCGGCCCCAACTCCGACCGGATGTCACGCTTGGCGTTGTCCGAGTAGGCGCGGACCTTCTGCAGAAAGGCCACGGCGTCCTGGATGAGCTTGGGGAGCTTGTCCGGGCCGAAGAGGAGAATCGCCAGGATCAGCAGAATGAGGAAATTGAGCGGTCCGATATCGAAGAACAACTGTCAGCTCCCTCATGCGGAAGAAATCCGGCGAGAGCAACGGTACCCCGCTCGGCGGCCCCGACGGGAGGGGCGGTCACTCGGAGGTCGCCCGTCCCAGTTCCACCTGCACCGTGCGCTCCGCGCCGTCGCGTTCGAGCGTGATCTCCAGCACGTCCCCCGGACGATGGGATCGCACCTTCACGATCAGCTCGTCGCTGCTGCGGACCCGCGCCCCGTCCACGCCGATGATGACGTCGCCGTCACGGATGCCGGCGCGGGCGCCGGGGCCGTCGGCGAGCACCCCGGACTCGCTGGTGCTGCTGCCCACCAGGGCGCCGTTGCCGGTGAACCCGAGGTCGAGCTTGACGCCGAGGACGGGGTGGGTGGCGACACCGGTGTTGATCAGCTCCTCGGCGATGCGCTTGGCCTGGTTGACCGGGATGGCGAACCCCAGGCCGACGCTGCCGCCCCGGGACTCCCCGTCCGCGTCGGGGCCGCCGGGGGTGCGGATGGCGCTGTTGATGCCGATGACGTGGCCGCTCTGGTCGACCAGCGGCCCGCCGGAGTTGCCGGGGTTGATCGGCGCGTCGGTCTGCAGCGCGTTGACGTAGCTGATGTCGGAGCCGTCCCCCTCGCCGCCGGCGGTGATCGGGCGGTCCACGGCGCTGATGATGCCGGCGGTGACCGTTCCGTCGAGGTCGAACGGGGAGCCGATCGCCACCACGGAGTCACCCACCCGCACCGCGTCCGAGTCGCCCAGCGGCAGCGCGCTCAGGCCGGAGACCCCCGTGACCTTGACCACCGCGAGGTCGTACCCGCTGTCCGAACCCACCAGTTCGGCGCGGACCGCGTCGCCGTTGTGGAACGAGACCTGTATCCGGCCGCCGTCCCGCGCCGGCCGGACCACGTGCTCGTTGGTGAGGATGTGGCCCTCGTCGTCGAGGACGAACCCCGTCCCCGTGCCACCGGAGCCACCACCGCTGGAGTAGAGCGTCACCACGCCGGGCAGCGCACCCTCCGCGATCGCCGCGACGGTGCCGGGCTGGCTGACGCGCTCCTGCTCGGTGGCCTGGGGCAGCCGCACCTCGCTGAAGCTGCCGCCGCGCTCCAGCTGGACACCGACGACACCACCCACGCCACCGGCGACCAGGGCGACGACCAACGCGCCGACGACCAGCGTCGCCGGTCGCGCCCGGCGACCGGATGCCTCGGGCTCCGGCTCCCACGGGCCCGGCCCGTACGGCGCGGAGGGGCCCCTGAGCGCCCCGGGCGGCGCGCTCACCGGTACTCCGACAGCCGGCGCCCGATGCCCAGCAGGGCGGCCCCCGCGGCGCCGCCGGCGAGGACGAACGCCCCCTGCGGCAGGCCCTCCAACCGGGCCCGGCCGGTGTCCACCGCCGCCGCGAACCGCTGACGCTCGTGGTGGAGCGCGGCCTCCAGCGCCGCGTCGAGCCGGTCGAAGGACTCGCCGGTGGAACCCGGCCCGCCGGTCACCCGCTCCACCGCCTCCTCGTACGCACCCGAGTCCTCCGCGGCCATCGCCGCGGCGTTCCGCTCCCGCCACTCCTCGGCGTGCTCCGCCGCGGTCCGCAGCAGGGCGCGGCCGGTGTC
Source organism: Streptomyces bohaiensis (assembly GCF_012033785.1). Taxonomy (GTDB): domain Bacteria; phylum Actinomycetota; class Actinomycetes; order Streptomycetales; family Streptomycetaceae; genus Streptomyces; species Streptomyces bohaiensis. The sequence goes on along the minus strand of NZ_JAAVJC010000265.1, from coordinate 1,028 downwards.
GTCGCCGGCGGCGGCCCCGGCCCGCGCCACCAGCCCGCCGGGTTCCCCGGGCGGTCCGAGCACGGTCGCCATCCGGGCGCGGTAGCTGTCGTTGAAGGAGGTGCCCGCGCCGCGCGCCACCAGTGCCAGGCTCTCGTCGCCGCGGGCCTGGAGGCTCTCGGTGTGGATCTCGGTGAGCAGTTCCAGCGACCGGGTCCCGGTCCGCTCCGCTGTGGCCAGCGGGGCCGCCGACAGGGTGTGGGCGACCGCCAGCCAGCCGAGCAGCAGGCCGGTGATCGCGGTCGCGGCCAGCAGCGCGGGGTCCAGTACCCGGTTGGTGCGGCGGTAGTGCCGGTACTGGCTCCAGCCGAGCACCCCCAGCACCAGCACGCCGCAGGTCAGCGCGGCCCAGGGTCGGGCACGTGCCCCGGCCAGTTCCTCGTGCAGCCGCCCGTGCTCCAGCGCGTGCAGCCGTTCCGCGGCGGGCAGCAGCTGGTCCTGCATGCGGGCGTCGGCGTACCGCAGGTAGGCGCCGCCCAGCGGGTAGCCCTGGCGGTCGTTGGCGCGCGCCGCCTCCACCAGGCCGGTGTAGACGGGAAGGTGCTCGGCGAGCACGGTGAGCTGCCGGCGGGCGTCCTCGGAGCCGCCCGCCGCGTGGGCGGTGGCCTCCAGCAGGCGGTGGGTGGCGTCGCGGATGTCGTCCTCGTACCGGTCCCGGGCGGGCCGGGCGCCGTCGTCACCGGCGAGGAAGCCGACCGCCGCGGTGGTGTTGGCGTCCGCGAGGGACCGGTAGAGCGCGGCCGCGTCGGCGCTCAGCGGCTGGCTCTCGTCGCGGACCGCCGTCGCGGTGTCGATCCGGGAGGACACCTGCCAGGCGGTGACCGTGCCGAAGGCGAGCACCAGCACGGCGAGGAGGGCGCCGATGACCCGGAGCCGTCCGGGTTCGGTCCGCAGCGCGGCCCGCAGCCGGGCGGCGCCCTCGACCAGCGCGGTCGGCCGCGGCGGGGGAGGCAGCGGGACGCGGCGGGCCCGCCGGCGGCGTGCCGGCG
>NZ_JAAVJC010000264.1 GCF_012033785.1 Streptomyces bohaiensis | reverse complement strand
CGCCGGCGCCGGGCCGCGCCTACCGCCCCGGGCCTACCGCCGCCGACGGCTCCGCGCCACCCGCCGCTCCGGCGCGGTACCAGGCCGCGTCGGCGGCGAACCGTTCCCGGAACGCGTACCGCGGGCCGTGACCCACCCGCTGCCAGATCCGGGAGCTGTCGTACCAGTGGTCCGTCGCCACCCGCGCCAGCCGCTGGGCGTCGGCCGGGGTGGCGCGCGCCAGGCGCCGCACCAGCCACAGCGGCAGCCCCCACCGGGGCACGGCGATGCCCAGCGCCCCGCCGACCCGCTCCCCGACCTCCCGCAACCGCACCGGCTCCGGTTCGCAGACGTGGAAGACCTCGCCGCCGCCGTCCTGCCACGGCCCGGTGGCGAGGTCGGCGACGACCGTCGCCAGGTCCGCCACCGACACCACCGACAGCCGGGCGCGGCCCCCCGCCGGCCACACCGGCGACCTGCGGAGCAGCGCGGCGACGCCGGGGACGAACCACCGGTCGCCCTCGCCGTAGACGAAGTGCGGTCGCAGCACCACCCCGCCCGCGGCCAGTACCGCCTCCTCGGCGGCCAGCCGCGAACGGCTCGTCACCGAGACCGGCTCGGGCCGCAGTTCGGACTCGGTCGCGCCCCGGTGCGGCCCGAGACCGTAGACCGCCGCCGTGCTCAGCAGGACGAACCGGCGGACCCCTGCCCGCCGGGCCTGCGCCACCAGCGCCCGGGTGCCCGCAGCGTTGACGGCCGCGCTGCGCCGCGCGTCCTCCCCGATGTACGAGGCGAGGTGCAGCACCGTCCCCACCCCCGCGCAGACCTCGCGCAGCGAGGCCGGGTCGGTGACGTCGCCGCGCACCACGGTGACGCCCGCGCCCGCCGCGCCCTGCGGCACCGGCCGCCTGTGGACGAGGAGCCGCAGCCGCGCCCCGCGCTCCGCCAGGGCCCGGCGGGTCGCCGAGCCGACGAAGCCGGTCGCGCCGGTGAGCAGGATCGTGCCGTCCGCGGTCACCCGCGCCCCCTCGTGGTGTGGTTCCGACGGTTCCGATGGTCGGTCATGCCGCCGCCCACGCCGTCAGGGCGAGGCCCAGGTAGACGGTGACGAGGAAGGCCAGCGCGGGCGGCACCGGCCAGTCCGCGGCGCGCCCGGTGAGGAACCGGTGGGCGGCCCACCCGACCCACCCCGCCGCGGCCACCGGCGCCCAGGCCAGGGCCCCCGCGGCGCCCGGCACCCGCCAGGGCGGCAGCACCACCAGCACCAGCAGCACCGCGCCGGCGGCCGTCCCCAGGGTGAGCGCGGTCGCGGGGCCCCGGCCCAGCGCGGTGGAGTAGAACTGCTGCCCCGGCCGGTCCGCCCGGCTGGTCTTACGGGCGAACTCCACGTGCAGGAAAGCGCAGACGCACACCGCGACCAGCGGCACCGCCACCCAGCCGGGCCCCGCGCCGTACGCGTGCCGGTACACGAGCCAGACGTGGAGGCTCAGCAGCAGCTGCACCGGGTAGGTCACCACCAGGTTCAGCAGCATCGACTCGCGCACCCGCCGGGACCGCCGCTCCAGCCACGGCAGCGCCGCGGCGTACCCGACGACGGCCGGCAGCACCGCGGTCGCGGCGGCCCCGGAGACCGGCACGAGCAGCAGCAGCGCCGCGGTCGCCAGGCAGACCGCCCCCCGCAGCTCGCCCCGGGTGACGGCCCCCCGCACCAGCGGCCGCTCCGGGTGGTGGACCCGGTCGTACGCCAGGTCCTTCCACTCGTCGACCGCCCGCAGACAGCAGAGCACCAGCCACAGCGCCAGCGCGGTCAGCACCGTGCCGCCCGTCGGCCGCCAGCCGGCCACGGCGGGGTCGAGCCGCGCCAGCGAGCCCTCCAGCGCGAGCGTCCACAGCAGGGCGTACACCGCGTACACCTGTGGCGGGCAGCGCTCCAGCACGAAGCGCCCGAGCCGGCCCGGCGCGCGCGCCACACGTACCCGGGCGGGTGTTCCGGACCGGCCGGGCGCGCCGTCCGTCGTCGCGGTGGTCATGCGCCCGCCTCCCCGTCGTCGAGCAGGGTCACCGTCCCGGTCGCGCCGTCCATCTCGACGCGGCAGCCGTCGGGGATGCGGCTGGTCGCGCCGGGCAGCGCCACGATGGTGGGGATGCCGAACGTGCGGCCGGTGATCGCGGTGTGCGACAGCATCGTCCCGCGCTCCACCACGATGCCCCGGGCCCGGAGCATCAGGAACAGCCATCCGGGGTCGGTCTCCCGCGCCACCAGGATGACGTCGTCCCCGGCGGGCACCGGTCCGTGCGGGTCGAGCACGACGCGGGCGGTGCCGCGTACGGTGCCGCCGCTGGAACCGAGGCCGGCCAGCGGCCCCCCGGCCTCCCCGGCGGTGCCCCCGGCCTGCCCGCTCCCGCCGCTCCCGCCGGCGGCGGGAGCCGGGAGCGACGCCGGCACCGGGCCCATCGTCGCGAAGTTCAGCGGGAGTTCCGGACCGGCCTGCTCATGCGCGCGGCGCCGCGCCTCGGCGACGGCCCGCAGATCGGTGGCGACCCCCGTGCCGTCCACGGACCCCAGCACCTCCTCGTGCGTCAGGTGGAAGACGTCCTCGGGGGCGTCCAGCGCCTTCCGCTCCACCAGCCAGGCGCCGAGCGCCAGATGGACCGCGCGGGAGACACCGAACAGCTCGCTGCGCCGGTACCGGGAGTCCTCCCGGTGGCGGATCAGCCGCCGCACCCGCTTCAGCAGCGCCCGCACCACCGCGCGGCGCACCGGCCGCCGCCGCAGCGCCGCCGCCAGCCGCTCCTCGCCACGGGCCCGGATGCCGTCCTCCGTGCGGCGCAACTCCTCCGCGGTGCGCCCGCCGCGGGCGTGCTCCGCGACCAGCGGCAGCAGCAGCCACGGCCGCACCCGCGGCGTCGGCTGCTCCAGCTTCAGCTCCTGCAACCCGCGGTCCCCGTAGCGGCGGAGGTGTGCGTCGGCCGCAGCGGTGAACTCCGCGCCGAACTCGCCCTGCCGGACCCGCTCCCAGACCTCCTCCGCGGGGCGGTCGGCCACGGCGGCGAGCAGCCCCGGTGCCTCCCGGGCCGTCTCCGCGAGACGCAGCAGCGACATCACGGCGGCCACCGAGCGGTTCTCCTCACCGCCGCACAGCAGGTCGCCGAGGAGCCCCGGCTCGCCGACCCAGCGGTCGAGCAGCCGCTCGGCCGCCCCCGTCCCCATGGTCAGGAACAGGTCGTTGACCAGGGTGACGCCCCAGTGGTCGCCGACCTCCCGCCACAGCCGGTGCGTCCGCTCGACGGTGTCCAGCGGGTCGGCCGCGTGCCAGTCGGTGTCGCGCAGCGCCGGGACCAGGGCGTCCCACCACTGCTCGTAGGCGCGCACCCGGCGGCCGTGGGTCAGCAGCAGCCGTCCCACCCGCGCCGCCGAGCGCGCCATCCGCCACCGGTGCGCGAGGGTGCCGCCGCGCAGCGAGTCCCGGCCGCTGTCGGGTGTGGTGGTCAGCCCCATCATCTGCTCCCACCGGGCGCGGCCCAGCGCGAACAGCGGCACCTGGCGGTGCAGGTGGTACCAGGCGGTCAGCGAGTAGTGGACGCGGTGGTGGACGAAGCCGATCATGCTCGCCAGGTGGTGCCGGTTGCCGTGGAGCGTCCGCTCGTCGACACCGAGGTCGCGGTAGAGGTCGTGGAAGATCGTCCGGTAGAACAGCTGGGCGTGGCTGTAGGTCAGGGCGGTGGTCGTGCCGGGGAAGCTCTCGGTGATGTTGGCGCTGCTCCACAGCCGCTGCCGCCGGAGGTCGAGCACGACCGGCCGCGACTGGAGGATGTGGACGCGGCCGTCGGCGGTGAGGGTGCCCTCGATGTCCAGCGGCCCCGCGAAGAGCGCCTCGATCCGCTCGCCGAGCCGGGCGATCCGCCACAGCTCCGCGTCGTCGAGCACGGGGACGTCGCGCTCCGCCTCCGGCACGGGCAGCAGCGCCGTGCCGGAGGGCGCGTGCGGGTCCCGGTCCACGCGCTGGTCCTTGTGGGCCAGCCGCCGGGTGAGCGTCGCGGTGGCGGGGTCGAGGAAGAAGTGGTCGACGGGGACCCGCTCCTGGACGACGCCCTCGCCGATGCCGTGGGCGGCGGCCACCACCGGGCGCCGTGCCCCGGTGGCCGGGTCGCAGGTGAACAGCACGAACGACCGCCGGCCGGGGACCATCTCCTGCACCGCGACGGCCACCGAGAAGCCCGTCAGCTCCAGCCCTTGCGCGTGGCGGTAGAGCAGCGACTCCGCGTTGTACCCGGAGGCCCAGCAGAGCCGGACCCGGTCGGGCACCTCCTCGCGCCGCACGTACAGGTAGCTGTCGCTCATCCCGGCGAACGGGTTGTCCGCCGAGTCCTCGCTGTCGGCCGCGTCCGCGCCTACGGTGGAGGAGCGCACCGCCACCGCGGCGTCCGGGGCGAACGCGGTGTCGAACGCGGCGAGCAGTGCCGCGTCCAGCGCGGGGTCGGCGGCGGCCGTGGTGATCAGCTCCCGTGCCGCCGCGGCGGCGGCGGCGATGGCGGCCGGATCGTCGAAGTCGATCTCGGCCAGCCGGCGCCGCAGCCGGGGGAGGTGCGGGGCGAGCGCCTCCTCGCAGGCCCGCGCCGAGAGCGCGAAGAACGCGGGGACGGGGAGGCCGGCCTCCCGCATCCGGGCCTGGCGCGCGAGCTTGGGCCCGGTGAGCGCGGAGTCGGCCAGGGCCCGGCCGGTCAGGATGTGGCGCATCGTCACCACACCGCCGGTATCAGGCGGCGGCGGCCGCGGGCGAACTCGGGGTACCCGGGCACCTCGGCCAGCGCCCGCTCCTCCACCAGGATGCGCCGCACCAGCGCGGGGACCAGCAGTACGAGGAAGGCCGCCACGCTCAGCGGGTTGAGGAAGAACGCCACGAACCCGGCGTGCGCCAGCAGCATCCCCGAGTAGGCGGGGTGGCGCAGCAGCCGGTACGGGCCGCCCTGCGCGACGCGGTGCCCGTCCACGGTGCGGACGCGGTGCGAGTAGAACCGGCCGAGGGCGCGGATCGCGGCCAGCCGCAGCGCGATGCCGGCCGCCAGCGGCAGCAACGGCAGGAGCAGCAGCGGGGACCAGCTCTCCCAGGGCAGCGGGCCCCAGACGGCGGCCAGCCCGGTGGCGAACCGTGCCGCGCCGTAGAGCACCTCGGTGCCGCGGTCCGCCTCGGAGCTCTCCCCGCGCGAGGTGCGCAGCGTGACGCGGGCCTCCAGCAGCACCCAGCCGAGGTAGAGGGCGATCAGCAGGGCCGCGGTGCGCTGGACGGGGTCGTGGGCGCCGGCGAGCGCGCGGACCAGCGCGGCGGCGATGACCGCCAGTCCGACCGCGAAGAGCACGACGGGGAATCTTCTCAGGAGCCAATGCATCACAGGTGCCGCGTCCTTTGTCCTGGAGGGAACGTTTCTTCCGGTGCGGTGGACCGCGCTATATCCGGCCCGAGGCGCGCAGCCGCTCGTAGCTGCGCCGGGGCAGCATCGTCACGCCGAACCCGACCGTCCCCAGGGGCTCCGCCTGGTCGACGGCGCGCACCTCGACCTCGATGGCGCGGCTGCGGCCGGCGCCGGCGCGGTGCCGGCTCCACAGGTGCAGCCGCGCGGCGGCGGGGACCGGCGCGGGGGTGGCGACGGTGATGGTGGTGAGCAGGAACTGCCAGTCCAGCGGGACCCGGGCCACCAGGTGGCCGGCCATGGTGGCGAACTGCCGGGCGCACTCCACCAGCAGCGTCGTGGGGTGGACGGCCGAGCCGTGGTGGTCCCGTTCCGCGAGGAGGTCGGCCCGGAAGCCGTCGCCCTCCGGGCTCAGCGGCCCCACCAGCACCGCCCCGGGCCGCCGCTTGTGCACCAGGCGGGCGTCCGCCGCCCGTCCCGTCCGGGGGCGCGGCACGCGGGCCGCGCCCCGCGCGGCGTGACCCGGTGCCACGGGGCCCGGGTCGGTGCCGCGGGCCCCGCCGAGCAGGACCGTCCCCCCGCAGATCTCGGCGCCGTCCTGGACCACCCGCACCGCGTAGCGGCCGGGCGCCGCGCCGGGGACGGGCGCGACCTCCACCCGCGCGGGCGGGTCCGGGCGGCACAACCGGTTCAGTCGCAGCTCCAGCGCGGCGACGTGCCGCGGGCCGTGCGGGCCGTCGTCGGCACGCCGCGTGTCGGCGACGCCGCCCCGGTCCGCGGCGTGCGCCGCCGACCGCAGCATCCCCTCCAGCAGCAGCATCCCCGGCACGTGGTCCAGCGGGTGGTCGTAGAAGAACGGGTCGCTCTCGTCCACCCGGAGCCGCCCCGTCCAACCGTCCGGGCCGGGCCCGGGGACGCCGCCGGGGGAGCCGGGCTCCAGCTCGGTCAGCACCCGCCGTACCGCGGGTTCCATGGTCGGCGCCACCGGTGGTGCCTGTCGTGCCATGTCGGTCTCCCGTCGTGAGGAATGGACGTCGGCCCGGCGGTCGCGGGCACGGCGGACCCGGCCCGCGGGCTCGGACGCTGCCGGGCGGGGCCGCCGGTCGGGTGGTGCGGGTGCGGGTGCGGGTGCGGGTGCGGGTGCGGGCGGGGTG
>NZ_JAAVJC010000263.1 GCF_012033785.1 Streptomyces bohaiensis | reverse complement strand
CCCCACCCAACAACCCCACCACCCGATCAAACGCCCCCGCAAACACCGGAAAACACTCATACAACTCCCGACCCATCCCCACCCGCTGCGACCCCTGACCACCGAACACCACCGCGAGACGCCGTCCGGAGCGGGCACGGTCGACGCCGGGGCCGCCCGGGGCCCGTTCGCGGGCCGCGAGCGTGTCGAGGGCGGCGAGGAGGTCGTCCCCGCCGCGGCTGAGCAGGACGGCGCGGTGGTCAAGCCGGGCCCGGCCGGTGGCGAGGGAGCGTGCGAGGTCGACGGCGGGGACATCAGGCCGGGCCGCGGCGAACTCCCGCAGCCGCGCGGCGGCTTCCCGCAGCGCGGCGGGGCTCCGGCCGGACAGCAGCCAGGGCAGGGGCAGCCCCTCGGGGGTGCCGCCGGAGGGCTCGGAGACGTGGTCCTCCGGCGCGTCCTCCTCGGGTGCCTCCTCCAGGACGACGTGGGCGTTGGTCCCGCTGACACCGAAGGACGACACCGCGGCGCGGCGCGGGGTCCGGCCGCGCGGCCAGGGGGTGTGCTCGGTCAGCAGCTCGACGGCGCCGGTCCCCCAGTCGACGGCGCTGCTGGGCCGGCCGACGTGCAGCGTGGCGGGCAGTGCGTCGTGGCGCATCGCCAGGACGGACTTGATGATGCCGGTGACGCCCGCGGCGGCCTGGGTGTGGCCGAGGTTGGACTTCACCGATCCGAGCCGCAGCGGACGCGCCTCCTCCCGCCCGGCGCCGTAGGTGGCGAGGAGCGCCTGGGCCTCGATGGGGTCGCCGAGGGCGGTACCGGTGCCGTGCGCCTCCACCACGTCCACGTCCGCCGTCGACAGGCCGGCGTCCGCCAGCGCCGCGCGGATCACCCGCTGCTGCGAGGGCCCGTTGGGGGCGGTGAGCCCGTTGGAGGCGCCGTCGGAGTTGACCGCGGTGCCCCGCACCACGGCCAGCACCCGGTGTCCGTTGCGCCGCGCGTCCGACAGCCGTTCCACCAGGAGGAGGCCGGCCCCCTCCGACCAGCCGGTGCCGTCGGCGTCGTCGGAGAACGACTTGCACCGCCCGTCGGGTGCGAGGCCCCGCTGGCGGGAGAACTCGACGAAGAGGTGCGGGGACGTGAGGATCGTGACCCCGCCGACGAGGGCCATGGTGCACTCCCCCGCACGCAGGGCGCGCACGGCCTGGTGCAGGGCGACGAGCGAGGAGGAGCAGGCGGTGTCGACGGAGACGGCGGGCCCTTCGAGGCCGAAGACGTAGGCGATGCGGCCGGAGGCGACGCTCGGGGTGTTGCCGGTGAGCAGCAGCCCTTCCACGCGGGGGTCCCCGTGCCGGGCGGGCTGGTCGTAGTCCTGGGCGGAGATGCCGACCCAGACCCCGGTCCGGCTGCCGCGCAGGGTCGTCGGGTCGATCCCGGCGTCCTCGAAGGTCTCCCAGGCCGTCTCCAGCAGCACCCGCTGCTGCGGGTCCATGGCGAGCGCCTCACGCGGCGAGATACCGAAGAGTCCGGCGTCGAAGTCCGCGGCGCCGTCGAGGAATCCGCCGCGGTCCACGGTCGAGGTGCCGGGACTGTCCGGGTCGGGGGCGAAGAGCGCCTCCAGATCCCAGCCCCGGTCGGTGGGGAATCCGCCGACGGTGTCCCGGCCCGCGGCGAGCACCTCCCACAGCGTGTCGGGGGAGCCGATGCCGCCGGGCAGGCGGCAGCCCATGCCGACGATGGCGACGGGTTCGCCGGGTGCGGAGCTCCGGGCCCGCACCTGGCGGCCGAGCCGTTCGTTCTCCTTGAGCGAGGCCCGCAACGCGGCCACCAGATCCTCGCGGGATTCAGCCATGCTGGTCTCCTCCTCGCAACCGGCCGGGCATCCGCGTCGCAGGTTAGGCGGGGTGCGGGGCGGCTCCTATGGGACCGGTCCACCCCGTGGGCACTGATCGCGAATTGTTCCCGTGCACCCCGTGGTGCGCGCGGCGGCAGCGTCCCCGGGCGCCCCGGGGGGTGCGGCGGATCGGCGCCCCCGCGCCGACGGGCACGACCGCGCGCGGGAAGTTCCCCGCGCGCGGTCGTGCCCGTCGGCCGGATGGTTACGAGCCGCCGCCCAGCGCGCGCCGAATCAGTTCCTCCTCGTCCATGGCGTCGATCTCCCCCGCGTCTGCGTCCTCGGGGTCGGAGGCCGTCTCGGGCTGCACCGCCTCCTCCCCCAGCAGCCGCACCGTCAGGTACCGGGCGAGGGCCTCCGGCGTCGGGTGGTCGAACACCACCGTCGGCGGCAGGTGTTCGCCGGTGGCCCGGGCGAGTTGGTTGCGCAGTTCGACGGCGGTGAGCGAGTCGAAGCCGAGCGACTGGAACGGCCGGTCCGGCGGCACCCCGTCCACGCCCTCGGAACGGTCCCGGCCCAGGACGCCCGCGGTGAGGGTCCGCACCAGGTCGGTGGCCTCCCGCCGGGCCGCCGCCGGCGGCAGCGCGGCGACGCGCCGGGCGAAGCCGTCCCCGGTCTCCTCGGTGCTCGGGGATGCGGCGGAGCGGCGGGCGGGCCGCCGCGCGGTGAGCCCGCGGAGGACCGCGGGCAGGCCGTGGCCCTCCTCCGGGGCGACGGCGTCGGCCAGTGCGGCGGGGTCGAGGCGCAGCGGCACGTGGAACGCGTCCCCGGTGGCCGTGGCGAGATCCAGCAGCGCCAGGCCCTGCCGTGGCTCCAGCGGCAGCAGCCCCGAGCGGGCCATCCGCGCGAGGTCGCCCTCCCCGAGGTGCGCGGTGATCCCGGCGCCGTCCTGGCGCCACAGCCCCCAGGCGAGCGAGGTGGCGACCGAGCCCCGCGCGCGGCGGTGGGCGGCGAGCGCGTCGAGCAGGGCGTTGGCGGCGGCGTAGTTCCCCTGTCCGGGGCCACCGAGGACGGCCGCCGCCGAGGAGAACAGGACGAACAGGGCCAGGTCCTGGTCCGCGGTGAGCTCGTGCAGGTGCAGTGCCGCGTCGGCCTTCGGGGCGAGGACCCGGGCGAGCCGGTCCGGGGTGAGAGCGGTGACGACACCGTCCTCGACGACGCCGGCGGTGTGGACGACACCGGTCAGCGGATGCGTCGGCGGTACCGATGCCAGCAGCCGCCGCACCGCGTCCCGGTCCGCGACGTCGCACGCCGCGACGGTCACCTCCGCGCCGGCGGACCGGAGTTCGGCCGCCAGCTCGCGGGCGCCGGGCGCCTGGTCGCCGCGGCGTGAGGCGAGCAGCAGATGGCGCACGCCGCGGGAGGCGACGAGGTGGCGGGCGACGAGCGCGCCGAGGTCGCCGGTGCCGCCGGTGACCAGCACGGTGCCGTCCGGGTCGGGCCGGCGGGGCACGGTCAGCACCACCTTGCCCGTGTGGCGCGCCTCCCGCAGGTACCGGAACGCCTCCGGGGCCCGGTGGACGTGCCAGGGGGTGACCGGCAGCGGGGTCAGGACGCCCTGCTCGAAAAGGCCGACCAGTTCGGTCAGCATCTGCTGGATGCGGTCCTCGCCGGCGTCCAGGACGTCGAACGCGCGGTAGCGCACCCCCTGGTGGGCGGCGGCCACCGCCTCCGGGTCGCGGATGTCGACCTTCCCCATCTCCAGGAACCGGCCGCCGTCCCGCAGCAGCCGCAGCGAGGCGTCCACGAACTCCCCGGTGAGCGAGTTGAGGACGACGTCCAGGCCGCCGCTGCCGGCGAACGCCTCCTCGAAGTCGGTCGTGCGCGAGGACGCGGTCCGCCGCTCGTCCAGGCCGAGTGCCCGGAGGGTGTCCCACTTGCCGGGGTGGGCGGTTCCGTAGACCTCGGCGCCGAGGTGGCGCGCCAGTTGGAGGGCGGCCATGCCGACGCCGCCCGCCGCCGCGTGCACCAGGACGCGCTCACCGGGGCGGACCCCGGCGAGGTCGGTGAGTGCGTGGTAGGCGGTGAGGAAGACCAGCGGCACGGCGGCGGCCTGCTCGAACGTCCAGCTGCGCGGGAACGGTGTGACCATCCGCCGGTCCGCGACGGCGACGGGGCCGAAGCCGCCGAAGACCAGGCCGGTCACCCGGTCGCCCGGCCGCAGCCCCCGCACCCCCGGCCCGGTCTCCAGGACGACTCCGGCTGCTTCGCCCCCGAGCATGCCGGTGATGCTGGGGAACATGCCCAGGACGGTGAAGACGTCGCGGAAGTTGAGCCCGGCGGCCCGTACCCCGATGCGTACCTGGCCCTCGTCCAGCGGCGCGAGCGCCTCCGGGCAGGGCACCACGCGGAGGTTCTCCACGGTGCCGGTGCCGGTCATTCCCAGGCGCCAGGCGGGTTCCCCGGGCAGGGGCGCGAGGGCGCCGTCGGTGCCGTGGTGCGCCAGGCGCGGGGCGAGGACGAGGCCGCCCCGCAGCGCGGTGCGGGGTTCGCCCGTGGCCAGGGCGGTCGCGAGTTCCTTCACCCCGGCGCCGTCCTCGGCGTCGACGAGGACGATCCGACCGGGCTGCTCGGACTGCGCGGAGCCGACCAGGCCGTGGACGGCCGCCCCGGCCAGGTCGGGGACCGGCTCGCCGGGCAGCGCGGCGACCGCGCCGCGCGTGAGGACCAGCAGCCGGGTCCCCTCCCGCGCGGGGTCGGCGAGGTGCGTCCGCACGACATCGAGGGCGGCGCGGGTCGCGGTGTGTGCATCGTCCCCCGGGGTGGGCGGCGACCAGACCAGTACCGCGGGAGGGGCGGCGCCGTCCTCGGGGTCGTGGGTGGGCAGGCCGGTGGCGTACGGGTCGTTCTGTCCCAGCAGGGCCCACCCGCCGTCCGCGTCGGGCGCGGCGGCGGAGGGCTCCGGCAGCGGGGTCCAGTCCAGGCGGTACAGGTGGTCGAGGGCCGGGTCGCGGTCGACGACCCGATCGCGGGTCACCTTGCGGACGGTGAGCGTGTCCACGGAGGCGACCGGTGCACCGGAGGTGTCGGCGAGGAGGAGCCGTACGGACTCGCCGCCCAGATGGGTGAGGGTCACCCGCAGCGCGCGGGCCCCCGTGGCGTACAGGGTGACACCGCTGACGGCGAACGGCACGAACGCGGCGTCGGCGTCGAGGAATCCGCTGAACCGCAGGGCGTGCAGGCAGGAGTCGAGCAGCGCGGGGTGGACGCCGTAGCCCTCGGCGAAGTCGCCGCCCCGGGCGGGGCCCGCCGCCTCGGGGAGCTCCACCTCGGCGTGGACGGTGTCGCCCTCGCGCCACATGGCCCGCAGCGCCCGGAAGGCGGGGCCGTAGTCGACGCCCACCGCGCGCAGCGCCTGGTAGACGTCCTGGGTGGCGAGGGCGTCGGCGCCGGGCGGCGGCCAGGTGCCGGTGGCCGCCGCGGGGCGGGCGGCGGCGGACCGCAGCGTTCCGGTGGCGTGGGTGGTCCAGCCGGTCTCGTCGCCCGTACGGAACTCGTCCGAGTCCGGTCGGGCGTCGATCCGCAGCGTGCGCGTCCCGCTCGGGTCCGAGGGCCCGACGACCGCCCGCAGACGCACGGTCGCCGCCTCGGTGAGGACCAGGGGCGCCTGGAGGACGAGTTCGTCCACGGTGCCCGCGCCGGTCCGGTCGCCGGCCCGCACCGCCGCCTCGACGAGAGCGGAGCCGGGCAGCAGAACGCGGTCCAGCACACGGTGGTCGGCGAGCCACGGCTGGTCGGCGAGGGAGAGGCGTCCGGTGAGGACGGCCCCGCCGTCGGGCAGCGGCACGCTCGCCCCCAGCAGCGGGTGGCCGGTGGTGTCCAGGCCGAGCCGGGCGGTGTCCCCGGGGCTGCCGGGCGGCTCGCCGATCCAGTACCGACGGTGCCGGAAGGCGTAGGTCGGCAGCTCGGCGGGCCGGGCGCCACTGCCGTCGAACAGGGCGCCGAGCCGGAGTTCGTGGCCGCGCGCGACGAGCCGTCCGATGCCGGCCACCAGCGTCGCTGCCTCCGGGCGGCCGCGGCGCAGCAGCGGCACGGCGGTCCCGGCGGGGCGCTTCAGGCTGTCGGGGACGAGGGAGGCGAGGGCGGCGGGGCCGACTTCCAGGAAGGTGGTGACGCCCTCCTCCTCCAGCCGGGCCACGCCGTCGCCGAAGCGTACGGTGCCCCGCAGCTGGTCCGCCCAGTAGTCGGGGTCGGCGGCCTCGGTGGCGGTGAGGGGGCGGGCGGTGCGGTTGGAGATGAGCGGCAGGGCCGGCGGGTGCGCGGTGACCGAGCGCACCGCGGCCCGGAAGGGTGCGAGCGCGGGGTCCATGGCCGGGGAGTGGAAGGCGTGCGAGACGTCCAGCCGCTTCACCCGCGCACCGCGTCCGGACCAGTCGGCGGTGAGGGCTTCCACGTCCTGGGCCGGCCCGGACACCACGACGGCGTGCGGGGAGTTGACGGCGGCGAGGACGACGCGGCCGCCGTACGGCGTGAGCGAGGCGGCGACGTCCTGCTCGGCGGCGTCGACGGCGCTCATGGCGCCGCCGGGGGGCAGTCGGTGCATGGCGCGGGCTCGGGCGGCGACGACCGCGCAGGCGTCCGGGAGGGACCACACGCCGGCCGCGTGGGCGGCGGCGAGTTCCCCGACGGAGTGCCCGGCGACCAGGTCGGGGCGGACGCCCCAGGACTCCAGCAGGCGGAACAGCGCGGTCTCCACCGCGAACAGCGCGG
>NZ_JAAVJC010000262.1 GCF_012033785.1 Streptomyces bohaiensis | reverse complement strand
GCCGCGCCGCTACCGCCGGAGTCGGCGTCGGCGGCGCAGCCGGTGGCGGCGAGAGCCAGGGCGAGGGTCGCGAGGAGCGTTCCGAGGAGTCTGGGCCGGTGCTGCACCTGGCTCCGCCTTTCTGGGCAACGGGTTCCGGGGGTCGGGCCGGGCCGCCCGGGCCCGGGGTTCCGACACGGCCGACCTTAGTTTAGGTTAGCCTAACCTCACTTAGCCCCCCCTTGGTTCGGAGGCGTCCGATGCTGCCCATTCCCGCCCGTCGCCGGGTCCCCCTCACGGGACTGCTCGGCGTGGTCCTGGCGGCCCTGGCTCTGGCCCTGCTCACCGCCCCGGCGGCGCACGCGTCCGAACGCACCGTCTCCGGTGGGCGGTTGGACTGGGGCGTTCGCGCGTCGTTCCTGACCTACGTCACCGGCCGCGTCGCCCAGGGGAGTTGGGGGCTCTCGGGGGGAGCGGGCACGGTGGGCCACAGCCAGTTCCGGTTCCACTCCGCCACCGGCGGCTACGACCCGGCGACCGGCGCGGTCTCCGCCGCCTACACCGGTGGCGTCCGGTTCCAGGGCCACGTCGACGCGCAGGGCGTCCCCGAGCTGGACCTGACGATCAGCAACCCGTCGGTCCGCGTCACCGGCGCCTCCGGCACCCTCCACGCCGACATCCGCTCCAAGGCCCGCGGCTCCGGCCAGGTCACCGAGGCGAGTGGTGTCGCCCTGGCCTCGCTCGACCTCTCCGGTGTGGACCTGCGGGGCGGCAGCCGGATCTCCGTCACCGGCGCCCCCGCCACCCTCACCACCGACGGCGCCGCCGCCTTCGCCGGCTACTACGCCGCCGGTGACCCGCTGGACCCCGTCACCTTCACCGCCGACACCCTCGACCCCGCCCCCGACCCGGCGGAGCCCGCTCCCGACCCGGCGCCGGACGACGAGGCGCGCGAGCAGGACGAGGCGGCGGACGAGGACGAGGAGGAGGGTGGGGATGCCGAGGAGGCGCCCGACACTGCCGAGATCACCGACGCCGCTCTCGACTGGGGCGTGCGCCGCACCTACCGCGAGTTCGTCACCGGCGACATCGCCGACGGCGGTTGGGAACTCGCCGACGGCGCCCAGGACGGCGGCGCGCTCTTCCGCTTCCCCGACGGCACCGGCGAACTCGACGCCGAAGCCGGCCTGCTGACCGCCGCGTTCACCGGAAGCGTCCACTTCACCGGCAACGACCTCGACCTGCTGGTCGACGCCGTCCGCGTCGAGGTGGCCGACGGCTCCGGAACGATGACCGCCGACGTCACCACCGCCGACGGCACCGCCGAGGATCAGCCGCTGGTGACCTTCGAGGTGCCCGAACTGGCCGTCGAGGACGGGCTGTTCCACCTCTCCGAGGCGCCTGCCGAGCTGACGGCCGAGGGCGCCGAGGCGTTCGGCGGGCTCTACTCCGAGGGCACCGTCATGGACCCGCTCACCCTCGCCGTCGCCGTCAGCGACGACGCCGAACTTCCGCCGCTGCCCGACCTCGGCAGCGAGCCCGTCGAGGAGGCCGAGCCCGAGCCGACTCGCGAACCGGAGCCCCTGGCGGCCGAGTCGACCGCCGACGACTCCTCCTCCACCCCCGTGCCACTGCCGGCCGCCGCCGCGATCGCCCTGCTGGCGCTCGCCGGGGCCGGATACCTGGTCCGGCGCCGCACCACCGGTGCCCGCCGGGCCACCACTCCCTCCGAAGACACCGACAAGGAGACCACCGAACGATGACCGCCCTCCGTATACGCGGCGCCCGCACGAGCCGCCTGCTGCTCGCGGCAGCCACGGCGACGGTGCTGTCCGCGACAGCATTCGCCGCACCGGCGGCAGCCGACACCCCGGCACCCGCAGCCACCTACGACCTGGTGGACGGCACCCTCGACTGGGGCGTCCAGGAGTCCTTCCGCACCTACATCAGCGGCCCGATCGCCAAGGGCAGCATCACCCTCGACGACGGTGCCCAGCGCAACGACGACGGCACCTTCGCCTTCACCGGCGGCACCGGCAGCTACGACCTCGGCACGCACTCGGTGGCCACCGAGTTCGACGGCAGCGTGCACTTCGAGGGCCACGGCGGCGTGCTGGACCTCAAGCTCTCCGACCTCCGGCTCGTCACCGAGGGCCGGACCGGCGGCGCGATCCTCGCCGACGTCACCGTCGGCACCGACACCACCGAGGACGTCGAGTTCGCCCGCCTCGACATGAGCGGCGTCAGCCCGGGCCGGGGCGACGGCGGCGCGATGGTCTTCGCCGACATCCCCGCGACGCTGACGGCCGAGGGGTCGGTGGCGTTCGGCGGCTTCTACGAGGCCGGCGCCGCGCTCGACCCGGCGACCCTCACCGTCAGCGCCGTCCCGCCCGCCGAGCCCGGTGACCCGGACGACGGGGGCGGCGGGGACGACGACACCGAGGAGCCGGGTACCGGAGAGCCGGGCGACGGCGACGACACCGGCAACCCCGGTGACGGCGACGGCGACGACACCGGCAACCCCGGCAACGGCGGTGACGACGACACCGACGACACCGGCAACCCCGGTGACGGCGACGGCGACGACACCGGGAACGGCGACAACGGCGGTGACGACGGCGGCAAGGACGACGACACCGACGACGGCGACGACACCGGCAACCCCGGTGACGACGAGCCCGCCTCCGGCACCATCGCCGACGGCACCCTCGACTGGGGCGTGCGGGACTCCTTCCGCACCTACGTGACCGGCCCGATCGCCCGCGGCTCGGTGGAACTGCTGGACGGGGCAACCGAGAACAGCGACGGGACCTTCCGGTTCCCGGACGCGGTCGGTGAGTTCGACGCCGAGGCCGACGCCCTGGTGGCGGCCTTCGACGGCGGCGTGCAGTTCGTCGGTCACGAGAAGGCCGACGGCGAGTACGAGCTGGACCTCAAGTTCTCCGAGCTGGCCGTGGCGTTCGAGGGCACCGAGGGCGTCCTCGTCGCCGACGTGGTCTCCCACACTCTCGGCGGTGACGTCGTCGAGTACGAGGGCGTCGTCGTCGCCGACCTGACGCTGCCGGCCGCCGCGCTCAACCCGGTCGACGACGTGATCCACCTGGAGAACGTCCCGGCCGTCCTCACCGACGAGGGTGCCGAGGCCTTCGGCGGCTTCTACGAGGCCGGTGCCGACCTCGACCCGCTCACCGTCGCCGTCTCGCTGAACGACGACGCCGAGCTGCCCTCCGGCGGCGGCAACAGCCCCGCCCCGCAGACCGGTGGCACCACCCCGATCGCCGGCGGCGGCGCCTCGGGCGGCGTCTCCGGCGGCCCGGCGGGCGGCGGCTTCGGCGCCGGCGCCCTGGCCTCCACCGGAACCCCGGCCGGTGCCCTTGCGGGCCTCGCCGCGGCCGTGACCGTCGCAGGCGGCGCGGCCTCCTGGGTGACCCGTCGCCGCAGCGCCTCCCCGCTGGTCGACTGACACCCGGTCACGTCGCTGCCCGCCCGGTCCCGACAGGCCGGGCGGGCAGCGGCACGTCCGCGCCCGTGCGGTCCGGGGGAGGCCGAACAGCCCCTCGGGAGACGGGCACGACGCAACGCCGGCCCGGCGGGTGAGCCCCGCCGGGCCGGCGTCGTCGCGGTGTCCGCGCGCGGTGTCGGTGCGCGGCGGTCAGTGCGCGGTGGCCGCGCCCAGGTCCTGGAAGACCGCGGAGTTGAGCGAGAACGCCCGCTTGCACTCCTCCACGATCCGCAGCCGCTCCGCGTCGTCGCCCGGCACCGCGTCGAGCAGCGTCCGGTACTCACGCTTGAACGCGGCGGGGTTCCCGATCCCCTCGAAGACGTAGAACCGCACGCCGTCGCCCTTGGGCTCGAACCCCCACGTCTTCTCCGCGATGGAGCGGATCACCTGGCCGCCCGAGAGGTCGCCGAGGTAGCGCGTGTAGTGGTGGGCGACGTACCCGCCGGTCCAGTCGGTCGCCGTCGTGGTGATCCGCTCCGCGTAGGCGGCGGTGGCCGGCAGCGGTCGGACGGCGGCGCGCCAGTCGGCCGAGTCGTGCATGTGGTCCAGGTCCCGCTCCAGCTGTGCCACCCGGGCCAGCTCGGGACGGACGAAGGGGCCCGCCACCGGGTCGGCGGCCAGTCGCGCCGAGGGTTCCTCCAGTGCCCGGTACACGAACCACAGCTGCTCGGTGTACAGCCGGAACGCCTCCACGCCCAGTCCGCCGCCGAGGAGGTCGCTCATGAAGGAGGAGTTCTCGGCCTCGGTGTGCTGCTGGTGGGAGGCTTCGCGGATCTGCGTGGAAAAGGGAGTCGCGACGGGCGCGGTCACAACGGACCTCCGGGGCCGGGGGCGGGGCGCGGCAGGCCGCCGCACCCCGCCATCCTCTCGACTTAGGCTTACCTAAGTCAAGGTGTTGCCGACATGCTGTCGGTAAAGGCGCGGTCCACGCCGCCGCGGCCGCGGGTCACGGCAGCGTCAGGATCTCCGCGCCGTCGGCGGTGACCACCAGCGTGTGCTCGAACTGGGCGGTCCGCTTGCGGTCCTTGGTCACGACCGTCCAGTCGTCGGCCCACATGTCCCAGTCATGGGTGCCCAGCGTCAGCATCGGCTCGATGGTGAACGTCATGCCCGGCGCCATCACCGTGGTGTGGTCGGCGGAGTCGTAGTGCGGGATGATCAGCCCGGAGTGGAACGAGGTGTTGATGCCGTGGCCGGTGAAGTCACGGACCACCCCGTAGTCGAACCGCTTGGCGTAGGACTCGATCACCCGGCCGATGACGTTGATCTGACGCCCCGGCCGCACCGCCTTGATGGCGCGGTTCAGCGACTCGCGCGTCCGCTCCACCAGCAGCCGTGACTCCTCGTCCACCGCCTCCTCTCCGCCGACCAGGTAGGTGGCGTTGTTGTCGCCGTGGACCCCGCCGATGTAGGCGGTGATGTCCAGGTTCACGATGTCGCCGTCCCGCAGGACGGTGCTGTCGGGGATGCCGTGGCAGATGACCTCGTTGACCGAGGTGCACAGCGACTTGGGGAACCCGCGGTAGCCCAGCGTGGAGGGGTACGCCCCGTTGTCGCACAGGAACTCGTGCGCCACCTCGTCGAGCCGGTCGGTGGTCACACCGTCCGCGATGTGCCGCGACGTCTCCACCAGTGCCTGCGCGGCCAGCCGGCCGGCCACCCGCATCCGCTCGATCGTCTCCGCGTCCTGCACCTCGGGTCCGGTGTACGGTCGCGGCGCCTTTCTCCCCACGTACTCGGGGCGCCGGATGGAGGAGGGGACGGACCGCAGGGGGGAGACGGTCCCGGGGCTGACGAGCGACTGCGCAGACATGGCGTCGAGTCTAAGACCCGGCCGCGGCCCGCCCCCGCCCGGCGACGGTCCGGCGGCCGCACCGCGGCAGTCCGCGCGGCGGACGGTCCGGGCGGCAGGTGGTCCGAGCGGCGCGGCGCGGGCAGGATGACGGTATGGCTCTCTTCCGACGCAGCTCCCAGGACCCGCAGGGCACGGACGGGCAGTGGTACTACTGCCTGCGCCACGGCACCGTCGAGGAGGGGATGCAGTGCCCCGCCACCGACCGCCTCGGCCCCTACCCCAGCCGGATGGACGCCGAGCGCGCCCTCGCGACCGCCCACGAACGGGACGAGGAGTGGCGCAACGACCCCCGCTGGCGCGACGACGACGAGGACGAGGACCCGAAGCCCGGGAGCAGCTGACCCCGCGCCCGCTCGACGCGCGCCCTCCCGGGACCGCCCCGCCGCCCCCCCCGACGGACGGGACGGGGACGGCGGGGCGCGCGGCGCCCGGGGCGCCGCCTGGCAGGATCGTGGGCATGACCACACCGGACCAGCCCACCGACCCGACGCCCGCGCCGCCGGCCGAGCCCGGCGCGGCCGCCCCCACCGGCAAGCCCGCCCCCAAGGACCCCTGGGACCTCCCGGACGTCTCCGACCTCACCGTCGGTGTCCTGGGCGGTACCGGCGACCAGGGGCGCGGTCTCGCCTACCGCCTCGCCCGCGCCGGGCAGCGCGTCGTCATCGGCTCCCGCTCCGCCGACCGCGCCCGGCAGGTCGCCGGCGACGAGCTGCTCGGCCCCGTCGGGGTGGAGGGTGCCGACAACGCCGAGTGCGCCCGCCGCAGCGACGTCGTGATCGTCGCCGTGCCCTGGGACGGCCACGCCGCCACCCTCACCGCGCTGCGGGAGGAGCTCGCGGGGAAGCTCGTCGTGGACTGCGTCAACCCGCTCGGTTTCGACAAGAAGGGCGCCCACGCCCTGTCCGTGCCGGAGGGGAGCGCCGCGGAGCAGGCCGCCGCGCTGCTGCCCGAGTCCCGCGTCACCGCGGCGTTCCACCACCTCTCCGCCGTGCTGCTCCAGGACACCTCGCTGGCGGAGATCCCCACCGACGTCATGGTGCTGGGGGAGGCCCGTGCCGACTGCGAGACCGTGCAGGCACTCGCCTCGCGCATCCCCGGGATGCGCGGCGTCTTCGCCGGCCGGCTGCGGAACGCGCACCAGGTGGAGTCCCTGGTGGCCAACCTGATCTCGGTCAACCGCCGCTACCGGGCCCACGCGGGGATCCGGCTCACCGACATCTGAGGCCGCCGCGCCGCGTCCCCGCCCGGTCCGCCCGGGCGGGGAC
>NZ_JAAVJC010000261.1 GCF_012033785.1 Streptomyces bohaiensis | reverse complement strand
CAGCAGCTGCTGCCGCTGCCCGACGGCACCCTGGACGACGGCGCGCTCGCTGCGGCCCGCCGGTGCCCGCTGCCGGGCCCGCCGGACGGCGCCGGCCGTGTCCTTTTCCGCCGGTGAGGGCGCTGCGGTGGGAATCACATCTCGGTCCGGGGTCTTGCCGCTGCCCGGGTCGGGGTGAGAGAGTGCCCGGCGCGTCACACCACGGTCGTCACTCCCGGTGAACCGTGTTTCCCGGCGGTTTCACCGATGTCACCGGCGGGCATATGCTCCGAGCCCCCCAGCGAGCGGGTTCGGGCACCGTGGCCCGCCCGGCTCCGGCCTCCCCGTGGGCCGCGCCCGTGCGCGCACCGTCCGCATGATGGATACAGGTGTCCACAAACCGGCAATGCCGCCATCATGTAACCTTCACGAAATTTCGCCAGGGCCAACGTCGTCCCTCGGTACCACAGCTGCCACTGATGACGACGGGAGAGCCGATGCGTTCTGGGTCCACGGCTGCCTATCCGGCCAAGCAGGGGATGTACGACCCAGCGGAG
Organism: Streptomyces bohaiensis; assembly: GCF_012033785.1. Lineage (GTDB taxonomy): Bacteria > Actinomycetota > Actinomycetes > Streptomycetales > Streptomycetaceae > Streptomyces > Streptomyces bohaiensis. The sequence continues at coordinate 6,077 of NZ_JAAVJC010000261.1, read as the reverse complement.
GAGCACGACGCGTGCGGCGTCGGCTTCGTCGCCACTCTCACCGGTGAGGCCAGCCACGACCTGGTGGACCGGGCCCTGACGGTGCTGCGCAACCTCGAGCACCGGGGCGCCACCGGCAGCGACCCCGACACCGGTGACGGCGCGGGCATCCTCATCCAGGTCCCCGACGCCTTCCTTCGGGAGAACGTCGACTTCACGCTGCCGGAGGCCGGCCACTACGCCGTCGGCACCGCGTTCCTGCCGCCCGGCGGCGAGAGCGACGGCGCCGCCGCCGACGCGGCCGCCGCCCGCATCGAGGCCATCGCCGCCGAGGAGGGCCTCACCGTCCTCGGCTGGCGCGACGTCCCGGTCACCCCGGGGCTGCTGGGCGCCGCCGCGCGCGACACCATGCCCGTCTTCCGCCAGCTGTTCGTCACGGACGGCCGGCAGAGCGGTCTGGAGCTGGACCGACCCGCGTTCGTGCTGCGCAAGCGCGCCGAGCGCGAGGCCGACGTGTACTTCCCGTCGCTGTCCTCCCGGACGCTGGTCTACAAGGGCATGCTCACCACCGGGCAGCTGGAGCCGTTCTTCCCGGACCTCTCCGACCGCCGTCTTCGCTCCGCCGTGGCGCTGGTGCACTCCCGCTTCTCCACCAACACCTTCCCCAGCTGGCCGCTGGCGCACCCCTACCGGTTCATCGCGCACAACGGTGAGATCAACACCGTCCGCGGCAACCGGAACTGGATGCGCGCCCGGGAGTCGCAGCTGTACAGCGACCTGTTCGCCGCGGCGGGCAGCGACGGCGGCGACGCCACCGACCCGCAGGCGGCGCTGGAGCGGGTCTTCCCGATCTGCACCCCCGACGCCAGCGACTCCGCCACCTTCGACGAGGTGCTGGAGCTGCTGCACCTCGGCGGCCGGTCGCTGCCGCACTCCGTGCTGATGATGGTGCCGGAGGCGTGGGAGAACAGCGACACCATGGACCCCGCGCGCCGGGCGTTCTACCAGTACCACTCCACCCTGATGGAGCCCTGGGACGGACCGGCCTGCGTCACCTTCACCGACGGCGTCCAGGTGGGCGCGGTGCTGGACCGCAACGGTCTGCGCCCCGGGCGCTACTGGGTCACGGACGACGGTTTCGTCGTGCTCTCCTCCGAGGTCGGCGTCCTGGACATCGACCCCGCGCGGGTTGTCCGCAAGGGCCGGCTCCAGCCGGGCCGCATGTTCCTGGTGGACACCGCCGCCGGGCGCATCATCGAGGACGACGAGATCAAGGCAGGGCTCGCCGCCGAGCAGCCCTACCAGGAGTGGCTGGACGCCGGACTCATCCAGCTGGCCGATCTGCCGCAGCGCGAGCACATCGTGCACACCCACGCCTCGGTCACCCGCCGGCAGCAGACCTTCGGCTACACCGAGGAGGAGCTGCGGGTGCTGCTCGCGCCGATGGCGCGCAGCGCCGCCGAGCCGATCGGCTCCATGGGCACCGACACGCCGATCGCCGCGCTCTCCGACCGGCCCCGGCTGATCTTCGACTACTTCACGCAGCTTTTCGCGCAGGTCACCAACCCGCCGCTGGACGCGATCCGCGAGGAGCTGGTCACCTCGCTGCGCTCCTCGCTCGGCCCGCAGGGCAACCTGCTGGAGCCGACGCCGGCCTCCTGCCGCTCGGTCACCCTGCCGTTCCCGGTGATCGACAACGACGAGCTGGCCAACCTGATCCACGCCAACGCCGACGGCAACATGCCGGAGTTCTCCTCGGCGATCCTCTCCGGCCTGTACCGGGTGAGCGGCGGTGGCGACGCGCTGGCCGACCGCATCGCGGAGATCTGCTCCGAGGTGGACGCTGCCATCGCCGACGGCGCCCGGATCGTGGTCCTCTCCGACCGGCACTCGGACGCCGAGCACGCGCCGATCCCGTCGCTGCTGCTCACCTCCGCCGTGCACCACCACCTGATCCGCACCAAGCAGCGCACCCAGATGGGGCTGCTGGTCGAGGCCGGCGACGTCCGCGAGGTGCACCACGTCGCGCTGCTCATCGGCTACGGCGCGGCGGCGGTCAACCCCTACCTGGCCATGGAGTCGGTGGAGGACCTCGCCCGCCGGGGCACGTTCTTCGAGAACACCCCCGACCTCACCACCGAGCAGGCGATCCGCAACCTCATCAAGGCGCTGGGCAAGGGCGTGCTGAAGGTGATGTCCAAGATGGGCATCTCCACCGTCGCCTCCTACCGTGGCGCCCAGGTCTTCGAGGCCATCGGCCTCGACGAGGAGTTCGTCGCCACCTACTTCCAGGGCACCGCCACCAAGATCGGCGGCATCGGCCTGGACGTGGTGGCGCGCGAGGTCGCCGAGCGCCACACCAAGGCCTACCCGCGCTCCGGCGTCACCTCCGCCCACCGGCGGCTGGAGATCGGCGGCGAGTACCAGTGGCGTCGCGAGGGCGAGCCGCACCTCTTCGACCCCGACACCGTCTTCCGGCTCCAGCACTCCACCCGCGAGCGCCGCTACGACATCTTCAAGAAGTACACCGAGCGGGTGAACGAGCAGTCCGAGCGGCTGATGACGCTGCGCGGCCTCTTCGGCCTCAAGCACGATCGCCCCGCGGTCCCGCTGGAGGAGGTCGAGCCCGTCTCCGAGATCGTGCGGCGGTTCTCCACCGGCGCGATGTCCTACGGCTCGATCTCGCAGGAGGCCCACGAGACGCTGGCCATCGCCATGAACCGGCTGGGCGGCAAGTCCAACACCGGTGAGGGCGGCGAGGACCCGGAGCGCCTGTACGACCCCGAGCGCCGCTCCGCGATCAAGCAGGTCGCCTCGGGCCGCTTCGGCGTGACCTCCGAGTACCTGGTCAACGCGGACGACATCCAGATCAAGATGGCGCAGGGCGCGAAGCCCGGCGAGGGCGGCCAGCTGCCCGGCCACAAGGTCTACCCGTGGGTCGCCCGGACCCGGCACTCCACGCCCGGCGTCGGCCTGATCTCCCCGCCGCCGCACCACGACATCTACTCGATCGAGGATCTCGCCCAGCTGATCCACGACCTGAAGAACGCCAACCCGGTCGCCCGCATCCACGTGAAGCTGGTCTCCGAGGTCGGTGTCGGCACGGTCGCGGCGGGTGTCTCCAAGGCCCACGCCGACGTGGTGCTCATCTCCGGCCACGACGGCGGCACCGGCGCCTCGCCGCTGACCTCGCTCAAGCACGCCGGCGGCCCCTGGGAGCTCGGCCTGGCCGAGACGCAGCAGACGCTGCTCCTCAACGGGTTGCGCGACCGGATCGTGGTGCAGACCGACGGCCAGCTGAAGACCGGCCGCGACGTGCTGATCGCGGCGCTCCTCGGCGCCGAGGAGTACTGCTTCGCCACCGCGCCGCTGGTCGTCTCCGGCTGCGTCATGATGCGCGTCTGCCACCTCGACACCTGTCCGGTCGGCATCGCCACCCAGAACCCGGTCCTGCGCGAGCGGTACGCCGGCAAGGCCGAGCACGTCGTCAACTTCTTCGAGTTCATCGCGGAGGAGGTCCGGGAGCTCCTCGCCGAGCTGGGCTTCCGCACGCTGGACGAGGCGATCGGTCACGCCGAGCTGCTGGACACCGGCCGCGCGGTGGACCACTGGAAGGCGCGCGGGCTGGACCTCGCCCCGCTGCTGCACGTGCCCGAGCTGCCCGAAGGGGCCGTGCGCCACCAGGTGATCGAGCAGGACCACGGCCTGGCCAAGGCGCTCGACAACGAGCTGATCCGGCTCTCCGCCGACGCGCTGGAGGCCGACCGCGCCGAGGACGCCCAGCCGGTCCGCGCGCAGCTGGCGATCCGCAACATCAACCGGACGGCCGGCACGATGCTCGGCCACGAGGTCACCAAGAAGTTCGGTGGCGCCGGGCTCCCCGACGACACCATCGACCTCACCTTCACCGGCTCCGCCGGGCAGTCGTTCGGCGCGTTCCTGCCGAGCGGTGTGACCATGCGGCTGGAGGGCGACGCCAACGACTACGTCGGCAAGGGCCTCTCCGGCGGCCGCATCGTGGTCCGGCCCGACCGCGGCGCGGACCACCTCGCGGAGTACTCCACCATCGCCGGCAACACCCTCGCCTACGGCGCGACCGGGGGAGAGCTGTTCCTGCGGGGTCAGGTGGGCGAGCGGTTCTGCGTCCGCAACTCCGGCGCCCTGGTGGTCGCCGAGGGCGTGGGCGACCACGGCTGCGAGTACATGACCGGCGGCACCGCCGTGGTGCTCGGCACCACCGGCCGCAACTTCGGCGCCGGCATGTCCGGCGGCACCGCGTTCCTGATCGACCTCGACCGCGCCCACGTCAACGTGGGCAACCGGGACGCCGTGGTGGAGCTGGACGACTCCGACGCCGCGTGGCTGCACGACGTGGTGCGCCGCCACCAGCAGGAGACCGGGTCCACCGTCGCGGAGAAGCTGCTGGCCGACTGGGAGACCACGGTCACCCGCTTCTCCAAGATCGTCCCGCTCACCTACAAGGCAGTGCTCGCCGCCAAGGACGCCGCCGAGCAGGCCGGGCTCTCCGAGTCCGCGACCCACGAGAAGATGATGGAGGCGGCGACCCATGGCTGACCCGAAGGGCTTTCTCACCACCGGACGTGAGGTCGCGGAGACCCGCCCGGTCCCCGAGCGGGTCCGGGACTGGAACGAGGTCTACGTCCCCGGCTCGCTGCTGCCGATCATCACCAAGCAGGCCGGGCGCTGCATGGACTGCGGCATCCCGTTCTGCCACAACGGCTGCCCGCTCGGGAACCTGATCCCCGAGTGGAACGACTACGCCTACCGCGGCGACTGGAACGCGGCCAGCGAGCGGCTGCACGCGACCAACAACTTCCCGGAGTTCACCGGGCGGCTGTGTCCCGCGCCCTGCGAGTCGGCGTGCGTCCTCGGCATCAACCAGCCCGCGGTGACCATCAAGAACGTCGAGGTCACCATCATCGACAAGGCGTGGGAGGCCGGCGCCGTCACCGCGCAGCCCCCCGGCCGCCTGTCGGGCAAGACGGTCGCCGTGATCGGCTCCGGGCCGGCCGGTCTGGCCGCCGCCCAGCAGCTGACGCGGGCCGGCCACACCGTCGCCGTCTTCGAGCGGGCCGACCGGCTCGGCGGGCTGCTGCGGTACGGCATCCCCGAGTTCAAGATGGAGAAGCGGCACATCAACCGCCGCATCGAGCAGATGCGGGCCGAGGGGACCAAGTTCCGCACCGGCGTGGAGATCGGCCGCGACATCACCGCCACCGACCTGCGCCGTCGCTACGACGCGGTGGTCATCGCCGCCGGCGCCACCATCGCCCGCGACCTCCCGGTCCCCGGGCGGGAGCTGAACGGCATCCACCAGGCGATGGAGTACCTGCCGCTCGCCAACAAGGTGCAGGAGGGCGACTTCATCGCACCGCCCATCTCCGCCGAGGGCAAGCACGTCGTCGTCATCGGCGGCGGCGACACCGGTGCCGACTGCGTCGGCACCGCCCACCGCCAGGGCGCCGCCTCGGTCACCCAGCTGGAGATCATGCCGCGGCCGGGTGAGGATCGCGCCCCGCACCAGCCGTGGCCGACCTTCCCGATGCTCTACAAGGTGACCAGCGCCCACGAGGAGGGCGGGGAGCGGGTCTACGCCGTCTCCACCACCCACTTCGAGGGTGACGAGGACGGCAACGTCCAGGCGCTGCACCTGATCGAGGTCGAGTTCGTCGACGGCGCGCTGCACCAGAAGGAGGGCACCGAGCGGCGCATCCCCGCACAGCTCGTCACCCTCGCCATGGGTTTCACCGGGACCGACACCGAGAACGGCCTGGTCTCCCAGCTCGGCCTGGAGCTCGACGAGCGCGGCAACATCGTCCGTGACGCCGAGTACGCCACCTCCACGCGCGGCGTCTACGCCGCGGGGGACGCCGGGCGCGGCCAGTCGCTCATCGTCTGGGCCATCGCCGAGGGGCGCGCCGCGGCCCGGGGCGTCGACCGGTTCCTCACCGGCGGCAGCGAACTGCCCTACCCGGTGCGGCCCACCGACCGCGCGCTGACCGTCTGACGGCGCGCCGGCCCCGGCCGGTGCGGCGGGACCCGGGGGGCGCCCCGGTCCCGCCCCGCACCCGGGCCGG
>NZ_JAAVJC010000260.1 GCF_012033785.1 Streptomyces bohaiensis | reverse complement strand
CGCCCGTCGTGCGACGGGCGGGCGCCATCGGCCGTCCTCAAACGACCCGCGCCGCGTGCCGGTCCGCTCAGCGGTGGACGCGGGCGAGGAACGACTCCAGGTTGGCGACGGCCCGCGCGATCCGCTCCTCCACGGTGATGACCTCGGGCAGCCGGGCGCTCGGCCCGGCGTCCTTGAGCCCGCGGATGTACAGCGAGCAGTTCAGGTCGGCGCACAGGTAGGTGCCGACCGAGTTCCCGTCCTGCCCCGCCCGCCCGGCGCGCGGCGCCACCATGAGCGAGACGCCCGCGCTGGGGGCGGTGAGGCAGACCGAGCACATGCTGCGCCGGACCTGCCAGGCGGCGGGCGGTGCGCTGCGCAGGACGATCGCCCGGTCTCGGCCCTCGTAGCGGGTGACGAGATAGGCGCGATCGGGTGCGCCGGCGTCGCGCCAGCCGAGGAAGTCGAGGTCGTCCCAGGGGCGGTCGTCCAGGTCGCGGGGGACGGGGATGCGCTTGGCCGCGCCCTTGGAGCAGTTGACGAACGCGCCCCGGATCTCGCGGTCGGTCATGGGTCTCATGCCGTCCACCGTAGGTTTCCTACAGGCTTTAGGCAAATGCTTATACTCAATAGGTGCGGTTCGGGCGCTCGCCTCCCGCCCGGGGAGACCGGGGCCGCACCGGCCACCGCACTCGACCCACGCCCCACTCCACCCCCAGGGAGCCCCCGATGGCACGCGCCGGACTCACCCCCGAACGACTGGTCGCCGCCGCCGCGGAGTTGGCGGACGAGGCCGGCCTCGCCCAGGTGACGGCCTCCGCCGTGGCCCGCCGGTTCGACGTCAGGGCGGCCAGCCTCTACTCGCACATCGGCGGTACCGACGACCTGCGGACCGGGGTGGCGCTCCTCGCCCTGCGCGAGATGGCGGACCGCGTCGCGGAGGCGCTCGCCGGCCGCTCCGGCCGCGACGCCCTCGCCGCCTTCGCGGGCGCCTACCGCGACTACGCCCGCGCGCACCCCGGCCGGTACGAGGCCGCTCGGCTGCCGCTCGACCACGAGACCGCCATGGCGAGCGCGGGCGTCCGGCACTCCGAGCTGGCCCGGGCCGTCCTGCGCGGCTACGACATCGCCGAACCCGACCAGACCCACGCGGTGCGCCTGCTCGGCAGCGTCTTCCACGGCTACATCAGCCTGGAGGCCGCGACCGGGTTCTCCCACACCCCGGTGGACTCGGACGCCAGCTGGCAGTGGACGCTCGACCGTCTCGACGCACTGCTGCGCTCGGGCAGCGCCGGCTGAGCCACCGCCGACGGCACGACGACCGGCCGGCAGGAGAGGGAGTACAGCACCTCCACCGCGCCTTGCCCGGTGACCACGTCCGGGCCCCGGCTGTTGACGCTGACGGGCCCGCCACCCCGCAGGGCCCGCGCCTGCACCCGCTGGTACCCGGCGTCCGCCGCCCACTCCCGGAACACCGCCGCCGGGTCGTACCCCTCCCCCGCGGACTCCAGGACGGCGGGCGGGAACGGCCCACCGCGGGGAACGGGGTCGAGGGCGTCGGCCAACCGCCCGGCCCGGTCGACCATCCACCGCAGCGCATCCGCCGGACCCGCCGCCCAGTGTCCGCCGAGATACCACTCCCCGTGGGCGTCCGGGCTGCGCACCACCAGCTCGCCCCAGAAGCCACGCAGCTCGCCGCACCTCACTCCGCACCCCCGCAACCGGTCGCACACCGGCACCGACAGCCGGCGCATCGGCGGCCACCGGCCGAGCCACCGAGGCGCAGCGCACGGAGGTGCGCGTCGATCACCGTGTTCAACGCACCCACCGCCGAACGCAGTTGCTCCCCCGAGAGCCCAACCGGCGTGTCACCGCTGCCACATCCGTCCCCCGGCGGGTTCTCCGCCGCCCCACTCGTCTCCACCACATCCATCTCCCTGCCGCTGCGTACAGATCCACTCACAGAGTGCGTTCGTGAGCACTAGGCTTGCCAGGGGGAAATGGCTGACAGGCGCGTTTTCATCGTGGGGAGCCAGGGAATGCCGGAACGCGGGTATCGCACGCCCCGACAGAAGTACGGGGACGAACTACGCCGACGGCGGACCGCCGCCGGCATGACGCAGGAGGCGTTGAGCAGCATCGTGGTCTGCTCTCCCACACTCATCAGCCACTTCGAGGCGGGACGACGCCTCCCCAATCCCGACGACGCCGCGCGGATCGACCAAGCCCTGGCGACGGACGGCTGGTTCGCCCGCTGGCTCAAGGACCTGGAACGCCGCTTCGCCGACCACTTCACGGAGGCGGCGGAGCTGGAGCAACTGGCCTCCGTGATCCGACACTTCGGATCAATGCTTGTTCCGGGGATTCTGCAGACCCCGGAGTACGCCAGAGAGATCTTCCGCACCGGTTGGCCCAACCCTGCGGGCGAGTCAATTGACGAGCAAGTGGTCAATCGAATGAACAGAGCTGCGCGGCTAACGGACCCCAGCTCGCCGGTAATCTGGACCCTCCTGGACGAGTCTGTCATCCGTCGCCCCGTAGGCGGGCCCACGGTCATGGCGAAGCAGCTGGAAAAGATCGCCGACCTGGCAGAATCGGGACGTCTCCGGCTGCACATCCTCCCGTTCTCTACTGGTTCGCACGCACTGATGGAGGGGATGCTTTCGCTTATGGAGTTCCCCGACGGGGCGCCCGTGGCCTACACCGAGAACGTACTCACCGGACGACTCATCGACGATCCGGCGCAGGTAGCACGCTGCCAAGCCATGTACGACTTGGCATTGAGTGATGCACTTCCACACCAAGAATCTGTAGCCCTCCTCAGGGCGGTCGCGAAGGACTACACCGATGAAGCATGAGCAGTCTGCACTTGCCGGCGCCGGCACCCCGCTGTGGATCAAGTCCAGCCACAGTGGGGCCAGCAACGGCGACTGCGTGGAGTTCGCCCGCAATCTGCCGGGGTTGATTCCGGTCCGCGACTCCAAGAACCCGGCCGGGGCCACTCTCGCCCTCTCCCCCGAGAGCTGGCGGGGCTTTGTCTCCGCTCTCGCCGCGGGGCACTTCCGCGTCTGAGCCCGTGCGGCGGGCCGCCGGTCCCGGTGGCGGCCCGCCGGTCACGGGCACCCGCCTGCATCCTTCGTCGTACACCACGATCATCCGTGAACACGATGTGGGCCATGGTCCGGTCGCCGCACGATGTGGGGCATGACCAGCACCGAGTCAACCGGCGGGCCGCCGGTACCCACCGCTGTCGCGAGCCCCGTCGCCATGCCTCGCCACGCGGGCACTGCGAGCGAGGGCGCGGGCAGCGACCGACTGCCGCTTCTCGACCTGCTGCGGGGTGTGGCGATCCTCGGCACCCTCATGACCAACGTATGGATCTTCACGGCCCCGGGCGCGGAGTGGTCGGTGCTCGGCGGCCCGCTCGTCACGCCCGACCTGTCGTCGGTGTCCGAGGCGGCGGAGAGCGCCTTCCGGCTGCTCGCGGACGGGAAGTTCCTCGCCCTGCTCACCGTCCTCTTCGGCGTCGGGCTGGCCATCCAGTTCGACTCGGCCGCCCGCCGGGGTGAGCCCTGGCCGGGACGCTACCGGTGGCGTGCCGCGTTCCTCTTCGCGGAGGGCGCGCTGCACTTCGTGCTGGTCTTCGCGTGGGACGTGCTCATGGGGTACGCGGTCACCGCACTCCTGGTGGCGTGGCTGCTGACCCGCAGCGAGCGGGCGCAGCGACGCTGGCTGTGGTGGGCGGCGGGCGGGCACCTCGCGCTGATGGCCGCGTGTTCCGCCCTGCTCCTCGCGGCGGGCTCCGCCTCCGAGGGAGAGCAGCAGGTCGCGCCATCCGTCGTGGCGCTGTACGCGGAAGGCGGCTACGGCGAGCAAGTGGCGTTCCGGTTGGAGAACGCCCTCGCGCTGCGGCTGGAGCCGGTGCTGACGTTCGGACTGCTGGTCGCCCTGTTCCTGCTGGGCGCGCGGTTGTACCGAGCCGGGGCGTTCGGCCCGGACGCGACCGGACGCCGCCTACGGGGCCGGATGCTGCGCTGGGGGCTCGGGACCGGTCTCCCGCTGACGGTGTTGTTCGCCTTCTTCGGGGAGGGCGGGTTCCTCCTCAACCGGTACGTCGCCGCACCGCTGGTCGCGCTGGGGTACATCGGTCTCGTCGGGGCGCTTGCGGACCGCGTCCGCCGCCCGGGGCGGGTCGCCACCGCCGCCACCGGGGCCCTCGCGTCGGTCGGCCGGACGGCGCTCACCTGCTACGTGCTCCAGAACGTGCTGTGCGTCCTGCTCGCCTACGGCATCGGTGCCGGACTCGCCGCCCGGATCGGGCCGGACGCCGGGCCGTGGTGGGTGATGGGACTGTGGGCGGCGGTCAGCGCCGTCCTGCTCGCCGCCGCCTCCCTCTGGACCCGGCGCTTCCGCCACGGCCCCCTGGAAGCCCTCCAACGCGCCGTCCTGCGGCGGTGACCGGCGCGGCGCCCGGCCGCGCCGGTCACCGGTAGCGCCGGGCCGCGCCCGCCGGTCACCGCCGCAGGGCCGGTGTCAGGGGTGGGCGACGCCGGTGCGGTAGGCCCAGACGACGGTCTGCACCCGGTCGCGGGCGCCGATCTTGGTCATGGCGCGGCCGAGGTGGGACTTGACGGTGGTGGTCTCGATGAACAGCTCCCGTCCGATCTCGGCGTTGGACATGCCGCGCGCGAGCAGGCGGACGATCTCCGTCTCCCGTCCGGTCAGCAGCGCGGCGGGGTCCTCCTCCGGCTGCGGTGGCGGGGTGCGGCGGGCGAACTCCGAGATGACGCGCCGGGTCACCGTGTGGTCGACCAGTCCGTGGCCCGCCGCGACCCGGCGCACCGCGTCGATCAGGTCGTCGGGGTCGGTGTCCTTCAGCACGAACCCGGCAGCCCCGGCCTCCAACGCGCCGAAGACGTAGTCGTCGAGGTCGAAGGTGGTGACGATGAGGACGTGCGGCGGGTCGTCGGCGAGGCGGGAGAGGATCTCCCGGGTCGCCGTCAGACCGTCACCGCCGGGCATCCGGACGTCCATGCAGACCACGTCCGGGCGCAGCCGCTCCGCCAGCTCGACGGCGCTGCGGCCGTCGCCGCAGTCGCCGACCACCTCGATGTCCTCGGCCATGCCGAGGATGACCCGGAAACCGGCTCGCACCATGGACTGGTCGTCCACCAGCAGCACCCTGATCACGTCGCGCTCCTCCGTCACCGCTCTTCTCGCGTTCCCTGTGCCGCCCGGCCGGTCTCCCCCGTCAGCGGGATCTCCAGTCGCACCCGCCAGCCGCCCGGCCCGTCGGGCCCGGCGTCCAGGCGCCCGTCCACCAGCTGCGCGCGTTCGCGCATCCCCAGCAGGCCGTGCCCCCGGGACGCGCCCCCGTCCGCCCTGCCCGAGCCCCCCGGCGGCGGGTCGTTGGCGACCTCCAGCACCACGCGCGACGAGCCGTGGCGCAGCACGATGCGGACCGGGGCGCCGGGCGCGTGGTCCCGGGCGTTGGTGAGCGCTTCCTGCGCGACACGGTAGACGGTGATGTCGGCGACCGGCGGCAGCGCCCGCGGCTCGCCCTCGTGGCTCAGCGCGACATCGGCGCCCAGGCGGCGTTCGGCTGCGACCAGCCGGTCCAGCGCGGGGACCCCGGGAACGGGCGCGCCGTCGTAGGTGCCGTCCCTCCCGGCGCCGTCCGGGCCGGGTTCCCGCAGTGCGCGGACCACCATGCGGAGGCTGTCGAGCGTCTCCCGCCCCTGGGTGCGGACCCAGGAGGTCGCCTCCCGGGCAGCGTCGTCGTCGCGGCCGATGAGCCGCTCGGCGGCGCCGGCCTGGACGACCATCCCGGAGAGGTGGTGGGCCGCGATGTCGTGGAGTTCCCGCGCCATACTGGTGCGTTCGGCGCGGACCGCGTTCTCGGCGCGCTCGCGCTGCGCCCGGACCGCCTCGTCGGCGCGGAGGCGCACCAGCTCGACGTAGTCACGCCGGGTCGCCACGTACCGCCCGACCAGCGCCGGGACGGCGTAGCAGCCCACAGCGGAGAGCAGTCCCGTCAGGATCACCAGGTGGACCGCTGGATCGGCCTCGGTGAGGACCCGCGCCGCGTCGGAGCCGGGCAGCGGCTGGGGGTCGAAGAGCATGCCCGAGACGGCGCCGCTCATGAGCCCGGTGGCCACGCTCACCACCACCAGCAGCCGCACCAGCGCACGGGTGGAGAGGAGCAGACCGCAGGTGTAGCCGGCGACGAAGGTCGCCACCCCCTGGAACGCGACGGTGGCGGGCAGGAAGGCGTAGACCGCGAGCTGCGCGGCGGCGACGGCGAGCAGCACCCCGGTCGGGTGGCGGCGGCGCAGGCACAGCGGCAGGGGTTGGAGGCAGACGACGACCGTCAGCGCCACCGCGCTGCCGGTCGGCAACCGGACCCCGTCGATGGCGCCCATGATCGTGAGGGCCGCCCACAGCAGCCCCGCCGCCGCCAGCGCCAACCCGGCCGCCAGGGCGGTGTCGCGGGCGAGGGGCGTGCGCAGCCCGATCCGGTCGAGTGCGCGGTCGAGCGCGGCGGGCGGTCGCGCGAGGCGGGCGGCGGGCCCTGGGCGTCGCGCGCGACGGGCTCGGTGCGGTGCCGGTAGTGCTCCAGCGTGCCGTCCTGGGTGGGGAGT
>NZ_JAAVJC010000025.1 GCF_012033785.1 Streptomyces bohaiensis | reverse complement strand
CCGCCCGCCCGCCGCTCGCGTCCGCAGCCGGGGCGCCCCCGTGCCGGGCCGCCGCCCGCCCCAGCCCCGCGCCCGCGCGGCTATCGGTGTGCATCGGACACGCCGGGCGCTCTACTCTGATTGCCTCAGGCAAGCACGGAGGAATGGACATGCAAGGTCGCGTGGTGCTGGGCATCGAATCGTCCTGCGACGAGACGGGCGCCGGACTGGTACGGGACGGGAGGCTGCTCGGCCACGCCGTCGCCTCCAGCATGGCCGAACACGCCCGCTACGGCGGCGTCGTCCCCGAGATCGCCGCCCGCGCACACGTCCACTCCTTCAACCCGGTCGTCCAGCAGGCGCTCGACCGGGCCGGGCTCGCCATGCGCGACATCGGAGCCGTCGCCGTCACCACCGGGCCCGGCCTCTCCGGCGCCCTCCAGGTCGGCCTCGCCGGCGCCAAGGGCATCGCCTACGCGCTCGACGTCCCCCTCTACGGCGTGCACCACCTCGCCGGGCACGTCGCCGCCGACACCCTGGAACACGGGCCGCTCCCCGAGCCCTGCATGGTGCTGATCGTCTCCGGCGGCCACACCTCGCTGCTCCTCGTCCGCGACCTCGTCCGCGACCCGATCCTCCACCTCGGCGACACCCTCGACGACGCCGCCGGCGAGTGCTTCGACAAGGTCGCCCGTGTCTTCGGCCTGCCCTACCCCGGCGGCCCCGCCATCGACCGCGCCGCCCGCGACGGGAACCGGAAGGCCGTCGCCTTCCCCCGCCCCCTCACCGGCACCCGCGACGAGCGCCACCGCTTCGCCTTCTCCTTCTCCGGCCTGAAGACCGCCGCCGCCCGCTGGTCCGAGCAGCACCGCGCCGAAGGCCGCGACATCCCCGTCGCCGACGGCGCCGCCTCCCTCCAGGAAGCGGTCGCCGACGTCCTCACCCGCAAGGCCGTCGACGCCTGCCGCGAGCACGACGTCTCCACGCTCGTCGTCGTCGGCGGCGTCGCCGCCAACTCCCGGGTCCGCGAACTCGCCGAGCAGCGCTGCCGATCCGCCGGCATCACCCTGCGCGTCCCCCCGCTGGGCCTGTGCACCGACAACGGCGCGATGATCGCCGCCGTCGGTGACCTCCTCGTCCGCTCCGGTGCCGAACCCGCACCCCTGGACCTGTCGATCGACCCCTCCGCGCCCCTCACCTACGCGGCGCTCACCCCCGCGGCACGCACACCCGCCTCCGCGGCAGCCTGACCACCCCGCCGCCGCCCGCCCGATCCCCCCGACCCGCAGACGCCCGGAGCATCCCTTGCGTACCGCTGAGATCCGCCGCCGATTCCTGGACTACTTCGCCGAGCGCGGCCACCACCGCGTCGCCAGCGCCCCGCTGCCGACGCCGGACCCCACCCTCCTCTTCATCAACGCCGGCATGGTGCCCTTCAAGCCCTACTTCACCGGCGAGGCCACCCCGCCGTGGGACCGCGCCACCAGCGTCCAGAAGTGCGTGCGCACCCTCGACATCGAGGAGGTCGGCAAGACCACGCGCCACGGCTCCTTCTTCCAGATGAACGGCAACTTCTCCTTCGGCGACTACTTCAAGGAAGACGCCATCCGGTTCGCCTGGGAGCTCTCCACCAACCCCCAGGACCAGGGCGGCTACGGCCTCGACCCCGACCGCATCTGGGCCACCGTCCACCACAGCGACGACGAGTCCCGCGAGATCTGGCGCCGCGTCTCCGGCCTGCCCGACGACCGCATCGTCGCCCGCGGCGACGAGGACAACTTCTGGTCCATGGGCGTCCCCGGCCCCTGCGGCCCCTGCTCCGAGCTGTACTACGACCGCGGCCCCGCCTACGGGCCCGCCGGCGGCCCGGAGGTCGACGAGGACCGGTACATGGAGTTCTGGAACCTCGTCTTCATGCAGTACGAGCGCGGCGCGGGCCCCGGCAAGTCCGGCTACCCCATCCTCGGCGAACTTCCGCGCCGCAACATCGACACCGGCATGGGCCTGGAGCGCATGGCCAGCCTCCTCCAGGGCGTCGACAACCTCTACGAGATCGACGAGACGCGGCCCATCCTCGACCACGCCGCCAAGCTCGCCGGCGTCCGCTACGGCGCCGACCACGAGAACGACGTCCGGCTCCGCGTCATCGCCGACCACGTCCGCACCGGGCTGATGCTCCTCGCCGACGGCACCGCCCCCGGCAACGAGGGCCGCGGCTACGTGCTGCGCCGCATCCTGCGCCGCGCCGTCCGCGCCACCCGCCTCCTCGGCTACCAGGACCCGGCCCTGCCCGAGCTGCTCCCGGTCGCCCGCGACTGCATGTCGCCCAGCTACCCCGAGCTGGCCGACGAGTTCGAGCGCATCTCGCAGCAGGCCTACGGCGAGGAGGACGCCTTCCGCAAGACCCTCAAGCAGGGCACCACCGTCCTCGACACCGCCGTCGAGAAGACCAAGGCCGACGGCGGCAGCACCCTCGCCGGCGCCCAGGCGTTCCTCCTCCACGACACCTACGGCTTCCCCATCGACCTCACCCTGGAGATGGCCGCCGAACAGGGCGTCGAGGTCGACCGCGACGGCTTCGCCGCGCTCATGGCCGAGCAGCGCGAACGCGCCCGCGCCGACGCCCGCAACCGCAAGGCCGGCGCAGCGGACACCGCCGCGCTGCGCACCGTCCTCGACGCCAACGGCCCCACCGACTGGGTCGCCTACGAGGCGCTGGAGACCGAGTCCAAGGTCCTCGCCCTCCTCGGCCCCGCCGGGCCGCTGCCCGTCGCCACCGCCGGCGACATCGTCACCGTCGTACTGGACCGCACGCCGTTCTACGCCGAGTCCGGTGGCCAGGACTCCGACGCCGGCCGCCTGACCGGCACCTCCGCCGAGGCCGAGGTCCTCGACGTGCAGCGCGCCCTCCCCGGGCTCGTCGTGCACCAGGTCCGCCTCACCGCCGGTGAACTCGCCCCCGGCGACGAGGTACGCGCCGCGGTCGACGCCGAGTGGCGGACCGGGGCCCGGCAGGCCCACTCCGGGACCCACGTCCTGCACGCCGCCCTCCGGCAGATCCTCGGCCCGGCCGCCCTCCAGGCCGGCTCCTACAACCGGCCCGGCTACCTCCGCCTCGACTTCCCGTGGCGCGGCGCGCTCTCCCCGACCGTCCGCTCCGAGGTCGAGGAGGCCGCCAACCGCGCGCTGCGCCAGGACCTGCCGGTCGGCGTCCGGTGGATGCCGCTCGCCGAGGCCAAGGAACTCGGCGCCCTCGCCCTGTTCGGCGAGACCTACGGCGAGAAGGTCCGCGTCGTCGAGATCGGCGGCGCATGGTCCCGTGAACTCTGCGGCGGCACCCACGTCCAGCACGCCTCCCAGGTCGGCACCATCGCCCTCACCGGAGAGGCGTCCGTCGGCGCCGGCATGCGCCGCGTCGAGGCGGCCGTCGGTGTCGAGGGCTTCGCCTACCTCGCGCGCGAACGCGACCTCGTCGCCCAGCTCGCCGAGCAGCTCCAGGCCCCCCGCGAGCAGCTCACCGAGCGCGTCGGCGTGCTGCTGGAGCGGCTGAAGACCGCCGACCGCACCATCAACGAGCTCCGCCGCAAGGAGTCCATGGGCCGCGCCACCGAACTGGCCGCCGCCGCCCGCGACATCGCCGGCACCCTCGCCGTCACCACCACCATCGACGGCGACGGCGGCAGCGCCCGCGAACTGGCCCTCGCCATCCGCGACCGGCTGCCCGAGCGCACCCCGGGCGTGGCCGTCGTCGGTGCGGGCGCCGGGCCCAAGGGCGTCGTGGTCGTCGCCGTCAACAAGGCGGCCAAGGAGGCCGGTCGGTCCGCCGCCGACGTGGTCAAGGGCCTGCTCGGCGGCCGCGGCGGCGGCAGCGCCGACGTGGCGCAGGGCGGCGGCATCCCCGCGGCCGACCTTGCCACCACCCTCGACGGGCTGCCGGCTCTGCTGGGCTGACGGCAGGAGTTCTCGGCCGACGGGCCGGGCACGCGCGACCGCGCGTGCCCGGCCCGTCGTGCGTGCGTCGGTGGCAGGGCTGGTGGCGGGGATTCGGTGCAGTGCGGGTGGCTTGTGACGTGTTCGGTACGGGGTGCGTCTGGCCGGTCCGGTCGCGGGTCGGTAGCGTGCTGTGACGTCGATCCGCTGTTCCGTTGTCGTGTTGTTGGGGGAGCTACCGCCATGAAGCGCCACCTTGTCCTGCCCGTCGTTGCCGCGGCGACGGCCGGACTGCTGCTGACGTCCTGCTCCAGCGGGGACTCCGAGCCGGACGACGACATCGCAGGCGTGCAGTCCCCGTCGCCGTCGGAGGACGATGAGGGCTCGGAGGAGTCGGAGGACGCGGACGCCGAAGCCGACACGGACGCCCCGGACGACGGTATCGATCGCCCGGAGATCGAACTCCCGGATGACATGACCAAGGAGTTCGAGGACGTCGACACCGACGACCCGGACGAGCGTGCCGTCCTCGCCGATCAGGAGCGATTTGTTGCTGCGGTGGACGGTGCGGTGGCAGAAGGTGAAGCGGGGCCCGCTCTCGACTTCTACGCAAGCGGCGACGCGTACATCAGCGCGGTGGAACTCGTTGAGCGCTATGCGGACATGGGTTACCGCATC
Organism: Streptomyces bohaiensis; assembly: GCF_012033785.1. Classification (GTDB taxonomy): domain Bacteria; phylum Actinomycetota; class Actinomycetes; order Streptomycetales; family Streptomycetaceae; genus Streptomyces; species Streptomyces bohaiensis. The sequence continues at coordinate 31,249 of NZ_JAAVJC010000025.1, read as the reverse complement.
GGGGGGCCGATTCGCTACTACAACCGCGATGTGACGCTGAGGGAGGGGGACACGGCCACTTCTTCGTCCTGTGTCGATTTCTCCCGGAGCTATTCAGTCAATCTCGAAACGGGTGAAGAAGATCCGCAGAGTGATGAACAGGGGCTCTACACTCTGAGCCACGAGCTCAATGATGTCGGGACCTGGCGAGTGGTCGGCTGGGCGGTAACGGCAGGCGGTGAGTCGTGCGCCTAAGGGCGACTGTACTGGTGGCCGCACTGGGCGGCTCCCTGTGGCTTCTTACCTCCGTGGCTCATGCCCAGCCCCCGGGCTACCTCGATGATCTGCGAGAGGTGACCGGAGACCGTGAAGGCGGCACCCTGGCGGCCGGGGCTTCGTTCCGCGGCGTCGTGGTCGAGGGTGACACCGTCGGTGGCGGGGGGCAGATGAGCCCGGTGAGGACGACCTGGGAGCCCCCGGCCTGTTACTTCGCTCCGAAATGGACTGCTCCGGAGTTCAAGCAGTGGTGGACCGGTCATGTCCTGCCGATGGCGGGGAACATGGAGAGCCCGGAGTTCACGTCCGAGCTGACACGGGAGCACAAGAAACTCTACGGGCCGGACGGCAGGCACGAGGATCACAACATCGCCCGGGCCGATGACGGGACCTGGTGGGGTGTTCACATCAACCCGAACGCCCGGGGAACCCAGGAGGCGATGGCCTGTTACCTGGACGAGTCGTACGTCTGGGTGGAGCATTCCGATCCTCCGCCTCCTGGTCCCGGCGTTCCGGATGCTGCGATGTTGGCGGAGTTGGCGTACGAGCATGTGGACATTCCCGAGTTGTCGTTCGAGGTGAGCCCCGCTGATGCGCAGAAGGTGAATCTGGCGACGTGGGTGTGGTTGCCTGCGTCGGAGTTGGACCCGGTGTCGGTGACGGCGCGGCTGGACGGTTACGCGAATCTGTCATCGACGGTGACGGCGCGGCCGGTGTCGGTGTCGCTGGACGCGGGGACGGCGGATGCGACCGTGCATGCGGGGCCCGACGGGTGTGCGGTGTCGCCGGCCGGGGTGATCGGCGCGGAGTGGACGAGTGCCCGGAAGGGCGAGACGCCGCCGTGCGGCGTCACGTACCACCGTGCGACGCACGGTGGGGGCGGTTACGAGTTGAGTGCGACGGTGACGTGGGAGGTGAGCTGGGAGGGGTCCGACGGCAGCGGCGGTGATCTTCCTTCGGGTGAGTTCGGCTCCTCCCAGACCGTCCAGGTGCAGGAAGTGCAGACCATCGTCCGCTGATGGGTGCCTTGGCGCCTTGGCGCGCCTCGGTTTTGCTGTCGTGTTGTCGTATATAGCAAGGGAGTTACTGTCATGAAGCGCCACCTTGTCCTGCCCGTCGTTGCCGCGGCGACGGCCGGACTGCTGCTGACGTCCTGCTCCAGCGGGGACTCCGAGCCGGACGACGACATCGCAGGCGTGCAGTCCCCGTCGCCGTCGGAGGACGATGAGGGCTCGGAGGAGTCGGAGGACGCGGACGCCGAAGCCGACACGGACGCCCCGGACGACGGCATCGACCGCCCGGAGATCGATGTTCCGGACGATTTGGAGAAGGAGTTCGAGCCGGTCGACACCGACGACCCCGACGAGCTGGCAGTTCTGGCCGACCAGGAGCAGTACATCTGGGCGGTGGATGAAGCGATCACCAGCGGATCGGCCGATCGTCCGGCGCTCGCTTTCTACAGTGACGGGGAGGGCTTCATCAACTCCATCGAGTTCGTATCACGGTTTCACGATGAGGGCTACAGCATCAGCGGCAAAGTGGAGTACTACAACAGGTCGGTGACGCTTCGAGATGAGGGGGTGGCGACTTCTTCCTACTGCGCCGACTTCCGTGAAGCGTTCATGGTCGACATTGAGTCCGGGGAAAAGTACCCGGAAGACAGCGAACAGTTCCTGTACGCGTCGAGGCTCGAGCGGACCGAAGACGGAGTTTGGCAAACCGCTTCATTCTCTGTGGAGTCGGGTGGGAGTGACTGCCGATGAGGGGTGTCACCTTCGGTGTCTCTCTTGGCGCTGCACTGCTGATAGGAACTTCATCCGCACTCGCCGCGCCGGGTTTTGGTTACGGAGACGCAGGGCGTGAAGTGACCGGGGGGCGCACCTCGCAAGGCGTATACGCCGGGGCGTCATTCAAAGGCGTCGTTGTCGAGCCGGCCCGCAGCTCGGAAGGTCCCGGCATGAAGGCTGAGGCCGCGGCTTGGGAACCGCCGGCCTGCTACTTCGCTCCGAAGTGGACGGCTCAGGAGTTCAAGAAGTGGTGGACCGGTCACGTGCTGCCGATGGCAGAGAAGACGGAGACCCCCGGTTACACATCGAGCCTGAGGGAAGAGCACGGGAAGCTCTACGGGCCGGACGGTAAGTACGAGGATCACAACGTAGCCCGGGCGGACGAGGGTACGTGGTGGGGGATTCACACCAACCCGAATGCTCGCGGCACCGAAGATGCGATGGCGTGCTACGGCGACGAGTCGTACCTCTGGGTCGAGCACTCCGATCCGCCGCCGAGTGTTTCGGGAGTCCCCGACGCTCAGGTGTTGGCGGAGTTGGCGTACGAGCATGTGGATATTCCGGAGCTGTCGTTCGAGGTGAGCCCCGCTGCCGATGCGCAGAAGGTGAATCTGGCGACGTGGGTGTGGTTGCCGGCGTCGGAGTTGGACCCGGTGTCGGTGACGGCGCGGCTGGACGGTTACGCGAATCTGTCGTCGACGGTGACGGCGCGGCCGGTGTCGGTGTCGCTGGACGCGGGGACGGCGGATGCGACCGTGCATGCGGGGCCGGACGGGTGTGCGGTGTCGCCGGCCGGGGTGATCGGCGCGGAGTGGACGAGTGCCCGGAAGGGCGAGACGCCGCCGTGCGGCGTCACGTACCACCGTGCGACGCACGGCGGCAGTGGTTATGAGTTGAGTGCGACGGTGACCTGGGAGGTGAGCTGGGAGGGGTCCGACGGCAGCGGCGGTGATCTTCCTTCGGGTGAGTTCGGCTCCTCCCAGAGCGTCCAGGTGCAGGAAGTGCAGACCATCGTCCGTTAGACAGGTGCCCCCGTTGCCCGGCGGATCGCTGCCGGGCCGGGTCCGGGCCCGCCCGTCGTTCCCGCCGGTGGACCGACGCGGCCCGCTGGCCGGATTCCGCCCGACGAGAGGCTCTGGGCGGCCCCGGGGCGATGTGTCCCGGCCTGCCGGACGCGTCTGTTCCGGCGCTGCTCCGCTGCTGCCGTCCGCATCCCGGCGCTGCCGGCGGTGGCGCGACGATGCTCGGCCACAGGGGCGTGCAGCAGTCCGCGCCGTCGGCTGTTCCCGCCGCGCGCCTGTGTCCACGTGACGGCGCGCATGAGGTTCTCAAGGCTTTGACCTGCGCCTTCCTCGTCCTGTTCCACCCATGTGACGGGTCATCAACAAGCGGGCTACGTCTGTTGATTACGCCTGACAGCCCTACCTACCTGTAGTAGTCTACCGGCGGTAGGTAGCCGCCCCGGGCGCATTCAGGTGTGCCCTGTGCGCCCCTGCTCGTCTCCGTACACCCGCACCGCTCCCATCCTTCCGCGTGTCCACGACCGGCCCGAGGTGTCATGAAAGCGTCTTTGCTGTACAGATTCGGCCAGCGCTGCGCCCGGCGCGCGTGGTGGACGGTGGGCGTGTGGGCACTGGTTCTGGCGGTGGTGGGTGGTCTGGCCGCCGCCTATGGCGGCGAGACGAGCGACGACATCTCCGTGCCGGGGTCCGAGGCGGAGCGGGCGGCTGAGCTGCTGGGTGAACACTTCCCGGGCCTCGACGGCGCCACCGCCGTGATCGTTCTTCACGCTCAGGACGAGGCCGAGGAAGGCAACTCCGGCGGGCTGACCTCGGGCGACCGCCCGGCCGCGTTGGCGGAGTCGCTGCGCGCGGCGAGCGAGGTGGTCGGCGTCACCATGATCTCCGACCCGTCGCAGGACGAGGCCCGGGTAAGTCAGGACGGCAACACCGCTTTCGCCGACGTCTTCTTCGAGGGCGGCGTGGGGGAGGTCGGGGCCGCGGGGATCTCCGATCTGTCCGAGGCGTTGGAGCCGGCGCGTGACGCCGGGGTGTCCGCCTATGTGGGAGGCGAGCTCGCCTTCGCCACCAGCGGCGCGGAGACCGGCGGGGCCGAGGCGGTGGGTCTGCTGGTCGCCGTCGTGCTGTTGCTGTTCGTCTTCGGCTCGGCTGCCGCGGCCGGTCTGCCGATCCTCATCGCGCTGTGCAGCGTGGGCGTGGTCTCCGCCGGCCTGTTCCTCATGGCGGCGGTGACGGAGATCCCGACCGAAGCGCCCCAGGTCGGCGTGATGATCGGCCTCGGCGTCGGTATCGACTACGCGCTGCTGGTGGTCAACCGGCATCGCGAAGAACTCCGGCGCGGCCGTTCGCTGGAGGACGCGATCGGCGCGGCGGTCGCGACCGCGGGCCGGTCGGTGGTGTTCGCGGGCTTCACTGTCGTCATCGCGGTCGCCGGTCTCTACCTTGTGCCGCTGCCGGCGGTCCGTGCCCTGGCCACCACGTGCGCCGTGGTGGTCCTCGTCTCGGTCATCGCCGCGGTCACCCTGGTCCCCGCCCTGCTGGGGCTGTTCGGCACGAAGGTGCTGCGCCGCGCGGACCGGCGCGCCGGGGTCGGCGGTTCGACCGAGAAGGCGGCCGCCGCCGGTGGTGAGGTCGCAACGGGGGAGGGCCGGGACGAGGAGGCCGCTTCGGCGACACGGCGCCGTGCCGACGACGAGGACCGCGCGCTGCGGCAGACGTTCTGGGGCCGGTGGGTCAACGGCGTCGACCGGCGACCGTGGCCCTGCCTGCTGCTGGCGACCGGCGCGCTGCTCGTCCTCTCGATCCCCGTGCTCTCGATGGAACTGAGCATGCCGGACGGCCGCAGCACCGCCCAGGGGTCGGACGCGCGCGTCTCGTACGAGCTGCTCGCCTCCGAGTTCGGCCCGGGGGTCAACGGTCCGGTGACCGTTCTGGTCACCCACCCCGGTGACGGTACGGAGGGCGAGGTGCTGGCTGCGACCGCCGATGTCCTCGGGAACGACGAGCGGATCGAGTTCGTCTCCGACGGCATGCCGGCCGAGGACGGTCGCGCCCACGTGCTGCAGGCCGTGCCGCGCGCCGCGCCGGCGGACCCGGCTGTCGCCGAGCTGATCGAGGACCTCCGAGCCGAACTGGACGCGTTGGAGAGCGACGGCGTGGCGGTGCTCATCACCGGCCCCACGGCCCTCTACGCCGACCTGACCTCCGAGACGGCGGCGGCCACGCCGCTGGTGGTCGTGGTGGTGGTCCTGCTGTCGTCACTCCTGTTGCTGGTGGTGTTCCGCTCTGTCCCCGTGGCCGCCGTTGCGGCGGTCTTCAACCTGCTCGGCATCGGGGCCGCCTTCGGCGTGCTCGTCGCCGTGTTCCAGTGGGGCTGGGGCATGCAACTGCTCGGACTGGACGAGACGCAGGCGATCGCCTCGTTCGTCCCCGTCATCCTTTTCGCCGTGGTCTTCGGGCTGAGCATGGACTACCAGGTGTTCCTCATGGCGCGGGTGCGCGAGGAGTACCTGCGGACGGGGGACACCCACACCGGCCTGGTCCACGGCGCCACCCACACCGCACGGGTCATCACGGCCGCAGCGCTCATCATGATCAGCGTCTTCCTCGGTTTCGCCTTCGCCGAGGAGCCGCTGCTCAAGATGCTGGGCCTGGGTCTGGCCGTGGCGGTCGCGCTCGACGCCACCGTGGTGCGGATGCTGCTGGTACCCGCGGCGGTGTCCATCCTCGGTGACCGCAACTGGTGGATGCCCGCGGCGCTCGACCGCCTGATCCCGCGCGTCGACCCGCACGGCGAGAGCGTGGGGCGAGACGCCGGGGCCGTCACTCCGGCGGCCGACGACCGAGAGGTGGAGGGAGCGCGCGCCGAGCGGGCCTGAAGGCGGGGCGAGCGACCCTGAACGCCGGCCGGGCCCGCCCACGGGCTGTGGGCCGGAGCAGAGAAGCAGTGAGATCCAACAGACCAGAGGGGGACGACGTCGATGAGCGTCGACATTCACCAGGAACGAGGCCTGCTGAGCGGCAGACGGGTCACGCAACGGCCGCCCCGCACGCAGTCCGTCCGTCATGAGGTGCTGCTCGCGGCGCCTCCGGAGAAGGTCTTCGACTTCTGTCTGACCCCGGAGGGCTACAGCGCAATCATGCCGACGCGGATCACGATGAAGGGCCAGACGGACGAGGAGATCGGGCAGGGGTCCTCCGTCGCCTGGAACTTCTGGCTGATGAACGTCATCCCGGTCCGCTGGGTGGCGCACATCGCCGAGCACGACCGGCCCCGGCAGTTCGTCGACCTCCAGCTGCGCGGCCTCTTCACCTACTTCCGTCACACCCACAGCTGTGAGCCGCACGGCACGGGGACCCTCTACCGCGACGAGGTCGAGTTCGCCTCCAGGATGGGAGCGTTCGTGGACCGGACCGCCGTGCGAGCCGAGTTGAACCGCAACTTCCGTCATCGGCAGCGCCGCATGAGAGAGATCCTGGGGGCGGGCGGCGCCTGACCGGTGCCCCGCCCGAACCTCCGCCTCCGCTCGCGCGCCCCGTCGGCGTGCGCGACCGGGTCGCCGCGGAGACCGCACCACCCACCACCGACCGCACCTCATACGACCGCACCTCATACGTTCGACTTCAGGGGGAAGCATGAACGACCAGCACGCAGCAGCGACGGCAGGACCGTCCGAGGATGAGAGGGCCGTCCAGGACTGGGTCCTGGAGCGGCTCGCAGCCCACCTGGAGGTCCCCGTGGAGCAGCTCCCCGAGGACGCGGTCTTCACCGAGGTCGGGCTCTCCTCGATACGCGCCGTCGAACTCGTGACGGAAATCGAGGAGCAGTACGACCTGGAGCTGTCCCCTGTACTGCTCTACGACCACCCTTCGGTGCTGGAGGTCGCGCGGAGGGTGACCGAGGCGCGCCGCGGGGTGGCGGCGGGGGCCGACGGCTGAGGGTGCCGGCGCGGCGGCGGGCGGTGATCATTTCGCGGCCCGTTGCCGCACCCATAATGTCGGAGTTCCCCGGTCGGGTATAGTTCCGCCGCACGCCACGATTCTTCGGGGCGCGCGGAAAGGAACAATTCAATGGTGTCCCAGGGAAATTCTGGTCGGCCGCGCAAGCGTATTCGCATGTCGCGTGAGGATCGCGAGAGGCAGATTCTTGCGGTGGCTCGCGACGAGTTCTCCAGGCGTGGCTACGTCCAGACCTCGATGGATGACATCGCGGAGAAGGTCGGTGTCACCAAGCCGGTTGTCTACGACCGGTTCTCCTCGAAGGAAGGCCTGCTGCTGGCGTGCGTCCGTGAGCTGCGTATGGAGCTCGCGGAGGCTGTGCGGGCGGCCTCCCTGGCGGCCCGCGATCCCGAGGACATGGTCCGACAGGGTGCTCGGGCCTTCTTCTCCTTCGTCGCCGAGCACGAGGGCGTGTGGCGCCTCCTCCGCTGTGAGCAGGCTCTTTCCGACCTGGCGCGCGAGGAGTTGGAGGCGATACGACGCCAGCAGCTGAGTGTCACCACCGAGGCTCTGCGCGGCCACATCGGGGGTGGCGACCCCCTCCGGGAGGAGATGGTGGCAGAGCTGTTCGTGGGTGCCACGGAGCGACTCGCTCTGTGGGCGGAGCAGCGCGCGGACGTTCGCGACCACGTCGCCGACTGGTTCGTCGACGTCATGTGGAACGGACTGGGAGTGCTGTTCGCCGGCAGTCCTGACGGCGATGCGGAGATGTCCGGAGACACCCGTGAGAGTGATTCACGGAAGTAGGATTTTTTCCTTGCTTCGCGAGGAAGGGGGTACCTATACTCGCGGTATCGGGTCGCAAACGGGGTACGACTCGGATCAACGGGGGAAGGTGGGCATATTGCCTTGCCGGATCAGTGAAGCAGGAAATGACCGTCGCCTGTTACGGGAATGGGTTGATCTGCCGTTCCGGATTCACGCGGCCGACCGTACCTGGGTTCCGCCGCTACGTGCCGACGCACGCCGAGACCTGGACCGCCGCCGCAATCCGCTCTTCGCACTCGCCGACATCGAGCACTTTGTCCTGCACGAGGACGGGCGACCCGCCGGCCGGGTAGCCGCTGCTCTCATGCCGGCCTACAACGAGCGGTGCGTGCCGAAGGGGTTGCCACCCACGGGATTCGTAGGGTTCCTCGACGTCCACGCAGGCCGCGCCGACCACGCGGAGCAGTTGCTGGACGCTGCCGGCGCCTGGCTGGCCGCGCGGGGCGCAGCCCGTGCGATCGGCCCGTGCCAGTACTTCAGCGGGCAGGACATGGGGCTGCTGATCGAGGGGTTCGACCAGCCTCCGGCGCTCTTCCAGACCCACGGCCGTCCCGGCGACCTGCTGCTCTGGGAGAAGGCGGGCTACCGGGAGAGCGCGGGCCTGGCCACGTACCGCATTCCGGCCGAGGTCATCGACGCCCGCGGTCCGGGCCTGGTGGCGGCGGGTGACGCCGCCGCACGGCGCCTCGGCCTCACAGCCAGATCCATGCGGCGCGGCGGGGCAGACCTGGAGCTGATCCGCACGCTGTTCAACGCGTCGTTCGCGAGCAGCCCGGAGAACCTGCCCTACGACCACGATCTCTTCCACCACATCGTGGCGCCGCTCCGTCCGCTGCTCGACCCGCGCCTGGTCCGCTTCGTGGAACGGGACGGCCGGCCCGTCGGCTTCACGCTCTCGGTCCCGGACCTGAACGAGCTGCTGGCCCGCATGGGAGGCCGGGCGGGACCGTTGGACCTGCTGCGCGCACGATCGAGGGCGCGCCGCATCCGCACCGCCGTCGTGCTCATCGCAGGCGTGCTGCCGGAGATGCCGATGGGCGTCGCGCCCGTCCTGTTCGGGGAGACCTTCCGCGGGGTGTCCGAGGGCGGCTACCGCGAGATACGCACCACCTGGGTGCACGACGACAACACCGCGATGCGGTACCTGATCGAGCGCGGGCTGCCGGTCGCCCCCGATCGGCGCTACCTGCTGCTGGAACGCGCGCTGGGGGAGTCATGATCGTCGTGACGGGGGCGTACGGGTGCCTGGGATCCAACGTGGTGCGGGCGCTGTTGGAACGCGGCGAGCGGGTGGTCGCGCTGCGCAGGGAGGGCGAGTCGGCCGCCTCGCTGGCCGATGTAGCGGGTGACGTCGAGGACGTCGTGGTCGACATCCGTGACGCCGACGGGACGGACCGGGCCCTCCGGGGGCGGACCGGTCTCTTCCACCTTGCCGGTGTCGCGGTGATGACCAACAAGGCGGCACGGGCAATGCACGAGGTGAACGTGGTCGGCACCGCCCACGTCATGTCGGCGGCTCGTCGCCACGGCCTGCGGACGGTGCACACCTCGTCGGCCTCGGCGGTGGGGTTCCCCGCCCCCGGTGTCACGGCCGATGAGGATCATCCCTACCGGGCCGATCGGCGGCGCAACGCCTACCAGCACACCAAGCGTGCCGGGGAGCGGATCGTCCTCGGGGAGGTGGCGCGGGGGCTGGACGCCGTCGTGCTCAACCCGGCCGGCGTGATCGCCCCGGGAGGCGACGGTCGTTCCGCCTGGCCCGGCCTCGTCGCGCGGGTCGCCGCCGGCCGCTTCCCGCTCAGCCCGCCCGGCGGGTTCAGCTTCGTGGCCGCCGAGGAGTTCCGCGCAGCCCAACTGGCCGCCTACGACAAGGGAGCCGCGGGGCGGAGATACATCGTCGCCACGGAGTACCTCCGGTATCACGAGCTGTTCGCCCGGATCGCGCAACGCACCGGGGCCCGCGCCCCACGCGGGACGGTTCCCTCTCCGGTGCTCCGGGCCCTCGCCATCGCCTCGGCGCCGATCAACGCATGGATCGGTTCGCCGGAGCGCGCACTGCTCATGAGTTCCGAGAACCTGCCGATGCTCACGGGTGAGCTGCGGTACTCCCCTCGCCGGTGCCGCACCGAACTGGGCGTCGAACCCGGTGACATGAACCGCGCGCTGGACGACGTCGTCGCCTGGTGCCGGCGGCACCGCTACATCTGACCCGAGAGCTCCGCCCCGCCACGCCACCTCGCCCCGGACCGAACCTCGGCGGGGGAGAGGCAGGCAGCCCGCGCGGACCCGCCGCGGCCGGTCCAGGCGGCCGTCCGCCGTCGGTCCCGTAGCGGCGCATCCACGGCACCGCGCCGGTCCCCGGCGCGCCCGCACGCTCCACCGCGGGTCGCCGTGCCCGTCCCGTCCGCTGTCTCTGCAGGTGTCTCTGCACGACCGCTGTCCGTACATCGCCGATCTTCGTGCTCCACCGGTCCCGCGGCTTCGCCCAGCCCTCGCGCGACCGTTCTCCCAACCATGCCGACCAGGGGGTCACCCACCATGCCCGGACACGCCATCGTCGGGATGGGCTGCCGCTTTCCCGGCGCCCCGTCCCTGGCCGCCTACTGGGAGCTGCTGTGCCGCGGCGGGGACGGCATTGTCGAGGTCCCACCGGACCGCGCCGGGCCGGCACGCCCGGCGGACGGCGGACGGGACGTCGCCCGCCGGGCAGGCCTGCTGCCCGACCTCGACCGGTTCGACGCCGCGCCGTTCGGCATCTCGGCGCGGGAGGCGCACTACCTCGATCCCCAGCAGCGGCTGGTCCTGGAGGTGGTGGTGGAGGCGCTGGCCGACGCGGGAATTGCTCCCGGGTCGCTGCGCGGCAGCGACACCGGGGTGTTCGTCGGGGCGTCGGGGTTCGAACACGGGGCGCTCGCCGTCGCCCCCGGCCAGGAGCTCAGTACGTACCGCACCACCGGTTCCGTGCTCAGCATCATCGCGAACCGGGTGTCCTACGCGTTGGACCTCAAGGGGCCTTCGGTCGTGGTCGACACGGCATGTTCCTCCTCGCTGGTCGCGCTGGGGGCCGCCGTCGACGCGCTGCGAGCGGGGCGATGCCGTGTCGCGCTGGTCGGGGGCGTCAACGCCCTGCTGAACCCTGAGATGACAGAGGCGTTCGCCGCCGGCGGGTTCATGGCCGCTGACGGGCGGTGCAAGCCCTTCGACCACCGCGCCGACGGCTACGTGCGCTCCGAGGGGGCCGGTGTCCTCGTCCTGCGGAGTGAGGAGGCCGCCCGGGCCGAGGGCGACCGGGTGTACGCGGTGGTGCCCGCCGTCCGGGTCAACCAGGACGGCCGGTCGAACGGCATCTTCGCCCCCAACGGACGCAGCCAGGAGCGGCTGCTTCGCTCGGCGTACGAGGACGCGGGGGTGGACCCCGGCGCGGTGCAGTACCTGGAGGCACACGGCACGGGCACCGCGCTGGGCGACCCGATCGAGTTCGGAGCGGTCGCCGGCGTCCTCGCTGTCGGGCGGGAACCGGGCCGCGAGCTGCTGATGGGATCGGTGAAGTCGAACATCGGCCACCTGGAGGCGGGCGCCGGGGTCGCCGGTGTGATCAAGGTGGCGCTGGCGATGCACCACGGCCGTGTCCCGCCCACCCTGCACCTCGAACGCCCCAACCCGTACCTGCGGTTGGAACGGCATCCGGTCCGTATCCCCACTGCCGTCGAGCCCTGGCCGGACACGGACGGCGGGGAACGCCTCGCCGGCGTCAGCTCCTTCGGCTTCGGCGGTACCAACGCCCACGCTGTGCTGCGAGCCGCACGCCCCGCGGCGGCCTCGCCGACCGACCGGGCGGCGCCCGACGAGCACCCGCCGTTCCTGGTGCCGTTGGCCGCGCACAGCGAGGCCGCGTTGCGGGAGACCGCGGGGGAGTGGGCGAGCTGGCTGGCGGCGGAGGGGCGGGACGCGGAGCCGGCCGCGGTCGCCGCGACGGCGGCAGGCCGCCGCGACCACCCGGCCCACCGTGCCGCCGTGCTGGCCGACGACCGGAGCTCTCTCATCGCCGCCCTCGCGGCGGTGGCTGCCGGAACGGACCACCCCGCGCTGGTCGGCGTCGGCCGGGCTCCGGCCCGGACTCCCCGCTGGAGCCTCGCTTTCGGCTCGTCGACCGCGGACGCCTCGGAGATGGCGGCCGGCGCCGTGGCGTCGGACATCGCCGCAGGCGACTGGGGCGCGTTCGCGGCCCGTGCTGCACGGGAGCTTCCGAGCTATGCGACGCTCCACGCGCGCCTGCGGGAGGAGGCCGGCCCGGGAGCCGCCGGCGGCCCCGACGGTGCGCTCCCTCGGGTGGAGACGTTCCTTGCCCAACTCGCCGTCGCCCGACAGCTGGAAGCCCTCGGCCTGCGCCCGGCCGTCTGGCGCGGCAGCGGTGCCGGCGAGGTCACGGCCGCCTGCGCCGCCGGAGAGCTGGTTCCGGAGGACGCGGTCGGCCTGCTTGCCTCGACCTCCCGGCGCCCGGTCGTGCGCCGGGGTGAGCAGGGAGGCCGTGAGGCCGGTGGATGGTGGTCGGCTCAGTGTGGCGGACCGGTGCGGTCCGCAGAGGTGGATGCCTCCCACTGGGCTGCCTGCCTCGACGCAGGCCCGTCCGCGGCCCCTGTGGCGGATGCCGACGACGGTGTGCCGTCCCACGGGCCCCGTGTCGACCTCGCGGCATGGCGACCGGGGGCGGCGGCGGACCCCGGAGCGGCGCGTCGGATGCTGCTCGACACGGTCGCCCGGTTGTACCTGGCCGGTCTCACCCCCCGTTGGCAGCCCGGCGCCCGGGTCGCGCTGCCCGCCCACGCCTGGGACCGCCGCACGTATCCGCTGATCAGCCGGGCGCTGCCCGCGGCCTCCGGTGACGGCCCGGCGTCTGCTCCCACCGCACCGGCAGCCGGGGAGTTGACCCCGGCGGTTCGGGCCCTGCTGGAGTCCGCCCGCGATCGCATCGCGGCGCTGGAGGAGACGGAGAGCGCACTGCGGAGCCGCCTCGCGGAGCGGCCCGCGGAGGTCGCGGCACCCGTGGACGCGGTCGTCCTCGGTGTGGGGCTGCGGTTGCCGTCGACGGTGACCTCGACGGACGGGTTCTGGCGTCTGCTCACCGAGGGCGGGAACGGTGTGGGCCGGCTGACCCGTGACCGTGACGGACGTCGCGGGGCGGGTGGCCGCCCGTGGCGCCCGGCCGGCCGGTTGGACAGTGTGGACAGCTTCGACCCCGGGTTCTTCGGCATCGGCTCGGAGGAGGCGCGGGCCATGGATCCCCAACAGCGCCTGGTCCTGGAGACGGCGTGGGAGGCGCTGGAGGACGGCGGCGTGACCGCGCAGCGGCTCCGGACGAGCGTGACCGGCGTCTTCGTCGGCACCTGCGGCAACGACTACCTCCTGCTGGCGGCCGGGTCCGGTGAACGTCCCGACGTGTGGAGCGCGAGCGGGGTCTCGCACGCGGTCACCGCCGGACGTCTCTCCTACCACCTGGACCTCCGGGGACCCAGCCTCGCGGTGGACACCGCCTGCTCGTCCTCGCTGACCGCCCTTCACCTGGCGTTGCGCGCCCTGCGCGCCGGCGAGTGCGACTTCGCTCTCGTCGGGGGAGTGAACACCCTGCTCGATCCGTACTCGACCGAGATGATCGAGAGCGTTCTGCCGTTCTCCGCCGCGGGCCGCTGCCTCAGCTACGAGGAGGGGGCCGACGGCATCGTGCGCGGCGAGGGGTGCGGCATGCTGCTGCTGGCCCGGGAGGACGTCGCGACCCGGGAGGGGCTGCCCGGCCGCGGTCTGGTGCGCGGCAGCGCGATCAACCAGGACGGCCGCACCAATGGTCTCACCGCGCCCAGCCCTCGGGGACAGCGCGAGGTGCTGGCGCGCGCGCTGCGGGATGCGCGCCTGACCGGGGCCGACATCGACTACGTCGAGGGTCACGGCACCGGCACGGCGCTCGGGGACCCCCTGGAGGCGGAGGCGCTCGCGGCCGTTCTCGGTGACGGCGACAAGCCCTGCGTGCTCGGATCGGTCAAGGCCAACCTGGGGCACCTGGAGGCGGCCGCCGGGATCGCCGGTGTGATCAAGGCGCTGCTCGTACTGGAGCACGCACGTGTACCGGCCCAACCCGACTTCAGCCGCCCCGGCCCCGGTGTGCGGTTCACCGGGACCCGCCTCGAACTCGCCTCCGAGGAGCGGACGCTGCCCTCGGGCCGCCGCTGGGCCGGGGTGAGCTCGTTCGGGTTCGGCGGGAGCAACGCCCACGTCGTCCTCGAGCACGACCCCGCACGGCACGCCGTCCCGCCGCCCGCGGCCGGGGGCAGCGGCCCGCTGATGCTGCCGCTCTCGGCGCGCAGCACCGGGGCGCTCACCGCGCTCGCGGAGGCATGGCAGCGTGCCCTGGCCGACTGCGACGAGACCGCTGCCCGACGGATGGTCGCAGCGGCCGCGCACCGCCGGGACCACCACCCGGTCCGGACGGTCCGTACCGCCCCTGACCTGCCCGGCCTGCTCACCGCGCTCGCGGAGCCCCGGGAGGCCGTGGAGCCGCACGCGACCCGCTCGGTGTGGCTGTTCACGGGGCAGGGCAGCCAGTGGCCGGCCATGGCAGCCGGCCTGCTGGAGCTGCCCGCGGCCGCCGCCGAACTCCGCGTCTGCGACGCCGTGGTCCGGGAGACGGCGGGCTGGTCGATCCTGGCCGAGGCCACGGCGCCGCAGGGCAGCCACCGCCTTGCGGACACCGAGATCGCGCAGGGGTGCGTGGCGGCGGTGCAGCTTGCGCTGGCAGCCCAGCTCCGGGAGGTGGGACTCGAACCGGACGCAGTCGTCGGGCACAGCATGGGTGAGTTGCCGGCGGCGGTGGTCGCGGGCGTGCTGGACCGGCCCACCATGTTCCGCCTGCTGCGGGCGCGCGGCCGTCTCATCGCCGAGCACGCCGCAGAGGGGCGAATGGTCAGCGTCGCGCTGCCCGAGGCGGAGGTGGCCCGTCTGCTCGCTCGCCACGACAAGGTGGACATCGCCGCGGTCAACGGGCCGCACTCGACGGTGGTGTCGGGGCTGCGGTCCGCGGTCGACGGACTCTGCGCGGAGTTGACGAGCGAGGCGGTGCGTCACACCCCGCTTCCGGGCGGCTACGCCTTCCACAGCCGGCTGTTGGAGGCGGCCGCCGCCGAAATCGCGCTCGTCGCCGCCGATATCGATCCGCGTGAGCCGACGGTTCCGTTCCACTCCACGGTCACCGGTCGACCGGAAACCCGGCTCGACGGCGCCTACTGGGCAGCGAACCTGCGGAGGACCGTGCGGTTCGCGGACGCCCTGGCCTCACTTCCGGACGCGACGAGGACCGTGGCCGTCGAGGTCGGCCCGCACGCGGTGCTCACCGCCGAGGTGCTGCGCGGCGAGGAAGCCGGTGGTCCGGCTTTCGCCTGCCGTCCGGTGCCGCTGATGCGGCGCGGCCGTACCGCCCACCACACCGTGGTCGAGGCAGTGGGGCGGCTGCACGAGACCGGTCCGGCCGTGAACCCCGCGGCGGTGGTGCCTCCGCCGACCGGCCGGGTGACCGGCCTGCCCTCCTACCCGTGGCAGCGCACGCGGCACTGGGTCGTCGTGGACCGGGAGGACGCGGGGGCCGCGCCGCCTCCCGCAGCCGCCCCGCGGGCTGCTGCTGCGCCGGTCGACAGGGCCGATCTCGTCGCGATGCTGCGGCGGGCGCTGGTCGAGGCGCTGGGCCCGGAGGCGGAGGCGGTCGACGCCGACACGGTCCTCGCCGACTGGGACATCGAGTCGTTGGTGATCGTCGAGGTGCGCAACCAACTGGGTCGCCGCCTCGGCGCCACTCTGCCGCTCTCGGCCTTCTTCACCGCCGGGTCGCTGGGCGAGGTGGCCGACCGCCTGCGGTCGGCGATCGACCCGACCACCGGGGACGGCACCGCGGACCGCAACCCGGGGCGGTCCGCACGCCCCACCGAACCGGAGCGCCCGGCCCACCCGGGCCCCCTGGACCATCTCACCGACAGCGAGGTCGAAGCCATGATCGCCCGCATCGAAGGGACCGACGCACGATGAGTACACCGCACCGGGCGGACACCCGCCGGGCCCACCTGGAGAGGCTCCTGCGCGAACGACGCGCCACGGGCCCCGCTCCGGGGACCCGAAGGGCCACCGCAGACCACCCCTTCTCCCGCCACGTCAATCCCGACCTCGCGTCGATGTTGCACGGCGCAGGCATCGACGTGGAGTACACCCGCGGGCGGGGCTGCCTCCTCTGGGACGCCGAAGGCAACGAGTACCTCGACTTCACCGCCGGGTACGGCTCCCTGCCGTTCGGCCACAGTCCGCCCGCGATCTGGGAGGCGGTCGCCGAGACCCACCGCCGCGAGGAGCCGGGGTTCGTACAGCCCTCGCTGCTCGGCGCCGCGGGCGAACTCGCCGGCCGGTTGGCGGGGATCGCCCCGCAGGGCCTGGACCGTGTGGTGTTCGCCAACAGCGGGGCCGAGTCCGTGGAGGTGGCTATCAAGCTGGCCCGCTCGGCGACCGGCCGCCTCGGCATCCTCTCCACCGACAGTGGTTTCCACGGCAAGACACTGGCCGCGCTGTCCGCCACCGGACGCAGCGAGTACCAGGCCGAGTTCGGCGCGCCGCTCACCGGGTTCAGCCGGGTTCCCTACGGCGACACCACGGCGCTGGCCGCAGCGCTGGCGCAGCACGGTGCGACCACCGCGGCCTTCGTCGTGGAGGCGATCCAGGGCGAGGGCGGCGTCAACGTCGCCCCGGCCGGTTACCTGGCCGAGGCCGGGCGGCTGTGCGCGGAGCACGGAGTGCTGCTCGTGCTGGACGAGGTACAGACCGGGCTGGGCCGAACGGGGACCCTGTTCGCCGCGGAGCAGCACGACGTGGTGCCCGACATCCTGACGCTGGCGAAGGCGCTCGGCGGGGGTGTGGTTCCGACCGCGGCGGTGCTGACGCGCGCCGATCTCCTCACCGAGGGATTCGCCTTCCGTCACACCTCGACCTTCGCCGGCAGCGCCCTGGCGGCGCGGGTCGGGCTGCGGACGCTGGACCTGCTGACCGCCGACGACGGCGCGCTGCTGCGCCAGGTGCGGGAGAACGGCGAACGGTTGCGCGCCGGTCTGGAGGACATCCGCGACGCCTACCCCGGGGCGATCACCGCCGTGCGCGGCAGCGGACTGTTGCTGGGGGTCGAGCTCTCCGACGCGATAGACGGTTTCGGCGGCCAGGGCCTCATCGGTGCCATGGCCCACGACGAGAACCTCGGCATGCTGCTCTGCGGGAACCTGCTGCGCCGCGAGGGCATCCGGGTGGCGCCCACCCTCTTCGGCAACCGGGTCGTCCGCGTCGAGCCGCCCTTGGTCGTGACCGGGGAGCAGTGCGACCGGTTCCTGGAAGGGTTCGAGCGGGCGGTCGATCACGTCTGGCGCAACGACGCCGTGGGGCTGGTGGGCCACCTTGCGGGCCACCGACCCGGATCGGGTGTCCGCAGGCCCGAGTTCCGTCACCACTCCTCCTACGAGCCACCGGCGCCCGGTGACTCACGCTTCGCCTTCGTCGTCCACCCCCTCGACACCGACAGCTTCCGCGACCTCGACCCCAGCACCGGGGAGCTGGACTCCCAGCAGGTCGAGGAGCTGATCTCCCGCTTCGACGCGGCCAGTTGCGTTCTCAACCCTGCGTCGTTCGTGGTGGGCGGCTTCCGCACCGTCTCGCGGACGGGCGCTGCGGCGCACTGCGAGCTGATCGGACTGCCCTACACCGCCGAGAGGCTGCTGGACCTGCCGCCGGACCGGGCGACCCGCGTGGTGACTGAGGCTGTGGCCCTGGCAGCCGAGCGCGGTGCCGAACTGGTCGGGCTCGGCGCCTACACCTCGGTGGTGACGGCCAACGCGACCGCGCTGACCGGGCTTCCGGTCCCCGTCACCACCGGCAACTCCTTCACCGCCGCTGCCGGCGCGCACGGCGTACTGCGAGCCGCCGAGCTCCGCGGACGGGACATCGCTGCGACCACTGTCGCGGTGGTCGGCGCCGCCGGAGCCATCGGCTCCATGGTCGCCCGCCTGCTCGCACCCGCCGTCGGGGGCCTCGTCCTCCTGGGCAACCCTGCCGCCCCGGAGCGCTCCATGGTGAGGCTGCGGGCCGAACTCGCCCTGCTGGCCGCCTCGGTGCGGGGTGCCGGCGGGTCCGGGCCGCTGGCGCGGGCAGTCGCGGGCACCGACGACGACGAGGCTGCCGCGGCGGAGCTGCTGTCCCGCGGTCTCGTGGCGCTGGGGACCGACGCTGCGGCGCTCCTCCCCGACGCCGGCGTCGTGGTGACGGCCACCTCCAGCCCCACCAGCGTGCTGCGCGCCGAGGACCTCGCCCCCGACGCGGTGGTCTGCGACCTCGCGGAGCCGTCGAACGTGCCACCGTTGCACGAGAGCCGTCCCGACGTGTTCGTCTTCGACGGCGGCATCATCGCGCTGCCGGACGGCCAACGCCCCAGCGTCCGCTTCGGTCTGGAACCCGGACAGTCCTACGCCTGCCTGGTGGAGGCCACCCTCGTCGCGCTGGAACGGGACCCCTCGCTGGCCAGCGTCGGGCCGAAGCTCGAGGAGAAGCGCACGGCCCGGCTGCGGGACCTCGCGGAGCTGCACGGCTTCGCCGTGGCCGACCTGCAGCTGTGGCGAGAGGTCCGCGGCCGCGAGGCCTCCGGGGTGCGCACGCTTTCCGGGACCGGGACCGGGACCGGGACCGTGGCCGACGGCGCCGAAGGGGCGGCAGGATGACCGCGGCACCGGCGACGAACAACGCAGCCGTCGCCCCCCTGGCCGCTGAACGTGCCCGATACGACGCCGGCCGGTCCTTCAGCGTCCAGGAAGCGCACCGGCACGTCCGCGACCTCTTCGGCCACCGGGTGTGGATCTACTGGACCGACTTCCTGCTCAGCCTCGCAGTCGGTGTCACCGCGTTCTGGGCGGCCGGACCGCTCGGTCTGCTCAGCCCCGCCGGGCTGCTCTGCTCCCTCGTCGCGGCCCTCGCCCTCTACCGCTGCTTCGCTTTCATCCATGAGATCGCGCACTTCCGCGCCAAGCGGGCGCTGCGCGGTTTCCGGATCGGGTGGAACGTGCTGGTCGGCATCCCGCTGCTGGCACCTGTCTTCCTCTACGAGAGCCACGGGGAGCACCACAACAAGAAGTTGTACGGCACCGAACGGGACGCCGAGTACCTGCCGTTGGCCCGGCTCTCGGTCCGCCACAGCGTGGTCGTGGTGCTGGGTTCGTTCGCTCTGCCGTTCTTCGGGCCGGTCCGGTTCGGCCTGCTCGCGCCCCTCGGATGGCTCATCCCCCCGCTACGGCGCCGGGTCCACCGCAGCCTCTCCACCATCAAGCTCGACCTGGAGTACCAGGGCCGGCAGCCGGTGGGGCGTCGTGAGCGCGCCTCCTGGGCGGCGCAGGAGGCGGCGGCAGCCGTCTACGTCTGGGCCATGGCCGCGCTCGCCGTGTCCGGCGCCGTCCCGGTCTCACGACTCCTGCAGTGGTACGCCGTCTTCTCCGTCCTCGCCCTCGCCAACTCGCTGCGCATCCTCGCCGCCCACCGCTACCTGGGCAACGAGGAGGAGATGAGCGTCGTGGAGCAGATGCTCGACACGGTCAACTACCCGCGCAACCGGTGGCTCGCCGAACTCTGGGCCCCCGTGGGGCTGCGGCTGCACGCGCTCCACCACCTGATGCCGGGGCTCCCGTACCACGCCTACGGCGCCGCACATCGACGGCTGGTGACCGCGCTGCCCGCGGATTCCGCCTACCGGCTCACCGAGAGCCCGGGGATGGCCCGGTCGCTCCGCGAGCTGTGGCACTCCTGCCGCGCGCACCGACGCGCCGGCGCCATCCTTCCGCTGCGCCCGCGCACGGCACCCGAGGCCGGGGGTGTCCGGTGACCCGGGCCCGAACGGCACGTCCCCCCGGGCCCCTGCTGGGTGAGCGGTTGCGGCGGCTCGGAGGTGACGGCGAGCACCGGCTGGTCTGCTTCGGACACGCCGGCGCCTCGCGGGCGGTGTTCCGTCCGTGGGTCAACCGGCTGGCCGACCGCTACACGCTGTTCGCGGCCCCCACCTGGGCCGGCAACGGACTGGCGCCGGGCAGCGATGCCGACTGGGTGAGCCTGGTCGGGGAGACCGCGCATGCCGTCCCTGCCGGCCCCGGGCCGCTGACCCTGGTCGGTCACAGCATGGGCGCCCTGCTGGCCTACGAGGTCACCCGGCTGCTGCGGCACGCCGGCCGTCCTGTGGCCCGACTCGTGGTCAGTGGGCGCGACGCTCCGGGGCCGACACGTCCCGAGGAACGCCCCGAGGACCCGGTCGCTCTCCTGGAGTGGGCTGCGGCCCGCTGGGGCGGCGTGCCGCCAGAGATGCTGGCCGACCGGGATGCCGCGCGACTGATCGGGGGACGGCTGCGCGCCGACCTCGACCTGCACGACCGGTACCGCCACAGCCCCGGGCCGTTGCCGGACGTTCCGGTCCTCGTCGTGGACGCATCGGGGGACCCCGTGACGACCGCGGTCGGTACGACGGCGTGGGCCCGGCACACCACGGGGCCCACCACCGTCCACACGGTGCCCGGCGGTCACTTCGCCCCTCTCGTCCACCTGCCCCCGCTCCTGCGAAGAGCGGCCGAGGAGTCGTCCCGATGAGCACCATCCACCCGCCCACCGCACCCGCGGGCCGACCGCTGCCCGAGATACCGGGCGCCCCGCTGATCGGGCACGCCCGTGCCCTCCGCCGCGACCTGCTCGGACTGGTCGGCCACATCGCCCGTGAGTCCCCGGGTATCGCGGGCTTCCGCATCGCCCACCAGCGTGCCGCGGTCGCCAGCTCCCCGGAGACGGTCCGGGAGGTGCTGATCGAACGCGCCGCGGACTTCGACAAGGGGGAGCGCCAGGTCAGGGCGATCACCCCCGTGATGGGGCGTGGGCTGCTGATCAGCGAGGGCGACCTGCACGCGCGGCAGCGCAAGCTGATACTGCCGCACTTCACACCGCGTCGCATCGCCCGCCATGCCGACGCCGTCGTCGCGGAGGCGGAACACGCTCTCGCGGGGTGGTCCGAGGACACCGAGGTCGATCTTCTCGACGAGATGAACACCCTCACGATGAACATCGTCTCGCGGCTGCTGTTCTCCACCCGTATCCGGGACGACCGGGCGCTGGCCGAGGCGATCACCGGAGTCTTCGAATGGGAGATGCACGCCCTCACCCGCCTCGTCGTGCTCCCGCTGTCGGTCCCCACCCCGCGCAACCTGCGGGCCCGCACCCGGATCGACTACATCCGGGGCCGCATCGACGCCTTCATCCAGGAGCGCCGCTCGGCGGACGACCCGGTGCAGGACCTGCTGACGGTTCTGATGAACGCCAGGTACGAGGACGGGGCCGTGATGGACGACCGGCAGCTGCTGGACGAGACCCTCACCATCTGGGGCGCCTCGCAGGAGACCTCCGCCGACGCGCAGACCTGGGCCCTCTACCTCCTGGCGCGCCACCCGGAGGCGCACGCCCGGGTCCGGGAGGAGGTGGACCGCGTCCTGGGCGGCCGGCCGGCGACGTTCGAGGATCTCAAGCAACTGCCCTACAGCCTCCAGGTCTTCAAGGAGGCGATGCGGCTCTACCCGCCCGCAGCCGTGATGCTGCGCACCGCGGTGCGGGACACCGTCATCGGCGGGTGTCGCATCGCCCGCGGCACGATGATCTTCCTGGCGATCCATACGCTGCACCGGAGCCCCGACCTCTACCCGGAGCCCGAGCGGTTCGATCCCGACCGCTTCACCAAGGAGCGCGAGCACGCGCTGCCGCGCCAGGCCTACCTGCCCTTCGGGACCGGTAAGCACGTCTGCGTGGGCAGTCACCTCGCGCTCATGGAGGGCCAGTTGCTCACGGCCACCATGACCCAGCGCCTCGACGTCGAGCTGCTGCCGCAGCCGCCGGTCGAACCCCTGCTCCTCATCAACCTCCGCCCCCGCGACGGGGTCCGGGCCCGGGTGCGCCACCGCACCGCTCCCGCCCGATGACCGCGGTCGACACCAGGGCGCCCCGAACCGCCACATCCATCGGTGAGCGAAAGGCCGTCACGATGACCACCGACACCACCCCCGACACCACCACCGGCCCGGGCCACCGCTCCCGGGGCGCGTCCGGCACGCCGGTCGCCGACCGGCACGGCCCCGCCGACGACCTGCTGTTCCCGTCCCGCGTCGCCCACTGGGCCCGCACCCGGCCCGACGCCCCCGCCTGCACGTACGTCGACCACTCCCAGGAGCGGGAGGGGGTCGAACGCACCTGGACGTACGCCGCCCTCGACCATCGGGCCCGGGTCCTCGCCCGCGCGGTCTCGGCGCACGCCGGTCCCGGCGACCGCGTCGCCATCGTCCTGCCGCAGGGGCTCGACTACCTCGCCGCCTTCCTCGCCTGCCAGTACGCCGGGGTCATCGGGGTGCCGCTGCACGCCCCCGACATCCGGCAGGACAACAGCAAGCTCACCGCCGTCCTCGCCGACTGCGCACCCGCCGCCACCCTCACCGAACAGCCGCTGGCAGAGCTGGTCGCGGATCTGGCCGAACCCGGCATGCCGGGCAGCGGCACCGTACTCACCGTCGAGGAGGCGGGTAGGGGGGAGCCGCAGGACCCGCGCCCGCTCGACCCCCACGCGCCCGCCTACCTGCAGTACACCTCCGGCTCCACCCGTCGGCCTGCCGGTGTCGTCGTCACCCACGACAACCTGCGCGTCGCGACGGCGCAGCTGCGGTCCTTCACCCGGCTCGGTACCGAGGAGACCCAGGTCAGCTGGTTGCCGTTCTTCCACGACATGGGGCTGGTCCTCGGCGCGTCCATGCCGCTCTCCGCCGGGGCGCACGGGGTCTACATGGCGCCCTACGCCTTCGTGCACCGCCCGGTCCGCTGGCTGGAGCTCATCTCGCGCCACCGCGCCCGCACCTCCGCCTCACCCAACTTCGGGCTGGACTTCGCGGTGTCCCGCGTGACGCCCGAGCAGCGGGAGGGGCTCGACCTGTCCTCGTTGCGGCACGTCGTCAACGGCGCCGAGCCCATCCGCGCCGCATCGCTCCACCGTTTCACCGACACCTACCGTCCCCACGGCTTCGACCCGGCCGCGCACTGCCCCGGCTACGGCCTGGCCGAGGCCACCCTCGCCGTCACCCTGGGGTCACCGCAGGGCGGCGCGGTCACCGGGAGCTTCGACCGGGACGCGCTCAACGCGGGCAAGGCCGTTCCCGTTGCCCAGGACACCCCCGGCGCGGTGTCGCTGGTCGCCTGCGGCCAGGTCTGGGAGCAGCACGTCGCGGTGGCCGACCCGGGCTCCGGTGAGGCACTCGCCGACGGCGCCGTCGGCGAGGTCTGGGTGGCCGGCCCCAACGTCTGCGACGGCTACTGGGAGCGGCCGGAGGAAACAGCTCGCACCTTCGGCGCCCGCTTGCCTGCCGGGTCCGGCACCGGCGGCGGCTTCGGTGCGGAAGGCCCCGTCCGGACGACGGCCACCACCCGCTGGCTGCGGACCGGGGACCTCGGCTTCCTCCACGACGGCCAGCTCTACGTAACCGCCCGGCTCAAGGATCTGATCATCGTGCGCGGTGCCAACCACTACCCGGTCGACCTGGAGAGCACGGTGGAGGCCGCTCTGCCCGAGGCGCGGGTCGGCCATGTGGCGGCCTTCTCCGTCGACACCCCCGGAACGGACGGCGAGGGCGTGGTCATCGTCTGCGAGCTCGACGCCCGGCGCGCACGCGAGCTGGACACGGCGGCGGCGCTGCGCACCATCCGACTCGCGGTGCAGGCACGCCACCGGATCGAGGTCCACGACGTCGTCCTCACCCGGCAGGGCAAGGTGCCGAAGACCACCAGCGGCAAGGTGCAGCGCCGCGCTTGCCGGGACCGCTACCTCGCCGGCGGCCTCGACCCGGCGGTGGCCCGTCACCGCACTTCCTGACACCCCGGGAGGCGGCCCGCCTCCTCCCGCCAGCCGGCGCCCCAGCCCGGGGGCCGGTCCCGACCGGAAAGGCCGCAGGACCATGCCCAACCGCTCGCTCGTCGATCTCCGTCCACTGCGCAGGGACGTCCGGCCCGCCGCCGGGCCGCCGGAACCGCCACCCGTGGGCGACCTCCCGGCGTCCGCGCCCGTCGACCGTGCCGCCCTGCGGCAGGAGGTCACGCGCGACCTCGCCGCCGTCCTGTACACCGACCCGGCAGGGCTCGACGTCCACGCGCCCTTCACCGACCTGGGGGTCGACTCCGTCCTGGGCGTCGAGTTCGCCCGCGGGCTGCAGAACCGGCACGCGGTCTCGTTCCCCTCGGGCGCTCTGTACGAGCACACCACGATCGCGCAGGTCAGCGAGTACCTGGCGGACCTCCTCAGCGGTCGGGAGGTCGACGGTCGGGAGCCGGCGGGCCCGCCCGCCACGGTGTCCGGGGCCGCGCCCGCCGAGGTGCTCGCCACAGTGCGCCGGCTCCTGGGCGCGGTGCTCTACAGCGACCCCGACGACATAGACCCCGAAACCGAGTTCGCCGCGCTCGGTCTGGACTCGGTGCTGGGCGTCCAGTTCGTCGACCGACTCAACCGCGAGCTGGATGCGGAGTGCCGGGCGGTACTGCTCTACGAACTGCCCACGCCGGCGGCGCTCACCGCGTGGTTGTGCGACGGCCCGAGCGGCGGCGCCATCGGCGCCGCGGTACCCGAATCGCCCGCTCGGCACGCCGCCACCACTTCGCCCACCGGGCCCCCTGCCCCGGAGCCGCCCACCGCGACCGACCTCTCGGAGCTGCTTGCCGGCGTGCTCGACAACCGCCTCTCCGCCGACCAGGCGGCCGGTCGACTGCCGGCCCCGCCGCCCGCCCGCCCCGTCACCCGTTTCCCGGAAGGACCCCGCGCATGAGCGACCACGTCACCGCCCACCCCGACCGCGAAGAGGTGCTCGCGGTGCTGCGGACCCACCTGCTGACGGTCCTGCCCGACCTCGACCCGGCCCTGATGGTGCCGGAGCGTTCCCTGCGTGACCTCGGCGCCAACTCCATGGACCGGCTCGACGTCGTCGTCGCGACCCAGGAAGACTTCGGTCTCGTCGTCTCGCCCGGCGAACTCACCGAGGCCAACAGCCTCGCGGAGCTGGCCGACGTGCTCGCGGAGCACCGGGCGAAGGGTTCCGCGTGAGTGCGCCGCCCACCGGGTCGCCGCCCACCGGGTCGCCGCCCGCACGGGCGCCGGGCCGGACGGCGGTGATCACGGCCACCGCAGCGATCACACCCCTTGCGGACACCGCCGAGGAGTTCGGCGCGGCACTGCTGGCGGGCCGCCATGTGCCCGCCGAACCGCCGGACGCTCCCGCCGGCGCCGCCCCCGCAGCGATGCTGACCGGCTTCGACCCGCTCCGCTGGGCCGCCGACACCCTTCCCGACGGGCCTGCCACCGCCCGGCGGCTGCCCCGGCTGTTGCGCGGTGCGTCCCTCCCGACAGCCACGGGCACCTGCGTCGCGGCTCGCGTCGTCGCGGACGCCGGGCTGCCCCGGGACTGGGACGCCCGCGGTGCTCTGGTCCTCGCAGGCGGGGGGCTCGGTCTGGCGCACCAGGCCGAGGAACACGCCCGGACCGCTTCGGGCCGCGGCCCACTGCCCTCCTACGCGCTGACCCACCAGGACGCCGACGTCCTCGGCGCGGCCTCCGAACTCCTGGGCGCCCGCGCCGAGGGATGGACGGTCGGAGGGGCCTCTGCCGCCGGTACCCTCGCTCTCGTCCTGGCCGCGCGGACCATCGAGGCGGGGTGGGCCGACCACTGCGTCGTCATCGCTCCGGCGGCGGAGCTCTCGGCCGCCGAGATCGCCGCCTACCGCCGCAGCGGTGCCATGGTGCCCGCTGCCCAGCAGAGCGGCGGGACGGTGTGCCGTCCGTTCGACGCGGCCCGGTCCGGCTTTCTCTACGCCCAGTCCGCAGCGGCGGTGGTGGTGGAGAGCGCGGCCGCAGCCGCGGCCCGCGGCCGACCCGCGCTCGCCGTCGTCGCGGGCCACGCCCAGCGTCTGGACGGGGTCCGCGGCACAGGGCCGGACGCGCCGGGCCAGGCAGCAGTGATGCGCGCGGCGCTGTCGGTCGCCGGTCTGGAACCGGCTGACATCGGCTATGTCAACGCGCACGCCACCGGCTCGGTGCTGGGCGATGCCACCGAGGCCCGGGCGCTGCGCACGGTCTTCGACGGGCCCAGCCCGCCCCGCGTCAACTCCACCAAGGCGCTGGCGGGCCATGCGCTGACGGCGGCCGGTCTGCTGGGGGTCGTCGCGACCGTGGCGCAGCTGCGCGCCGGACGCCTGCACCCGATGCCGCACCTCAGCGAGCCGGTCGATCCCGAGCTCGGCCTGGTGGGACCGGTCGCCGAGCCCTTCGTCCCGGCTCCCGCCCTCGCCACCGGTTACGCGTTCGGCGGCATGAACGCGGCCGTGGTTCTGACACCGCCCGCCCCGCCTGCCCGGTCGGCCGGCCCTGCCCGGCCGTCGACGCCCCGTACCCCCTCCGAGGAGCAGACATGAGCAGCACCCGGCCGGTCGGCATCGAGGCGCTCCACGCCTACTGCGGCCGCACCAGCATGGACATTCCCACCCTGTTCCGTCATCGCGGTCTGGACCCGGACCGCATGGCCAATCTGCGGATGGCCGCCAAGAGTGTCGCCCTTCACTGCGAGGACGCGGTCTCCTTCGCGGTCAACGCAGCCCGCCCCCTGGTCGAGGCGCTGACCGAGGAGGAACGCGCCACCATCGAGCTGGTCGTCGTCGGAACCGAGTCCGGCGTCGACTTCGGCAAGTCGGTGACGAGCTACGTCCACCACTACCTGGGGCTGCCCCGAACCTGCCGGCTCTTCGAGGTCAAGCAGGCGTGCTACAGCGCCACGGCCGCACTCCAGATGGCGGCCAACACCGTGGCGGCCAGCCCGCACGAGGACGCCCGTGCGCTGGTGATCAGCAGCGACGTGGCGCTTCCGGTGCCGCACAGTTACATCGAGCCCAGCCAAGGGGCGGGGGCCGTGGCCCTGCTGGTCGGGGCACGACCGACCCTTGCAGAACTCGACCGGGGCGCCAACGGGTTCCACAGCTACGAGGTCATGGACACCTGCCGACCCACCCCGGGCACCGAGACCGGGGACACCGACCTCTCCCTCCTCACGTACCTCGACTGCCTCCAGGGAGCGTTCGCCGACTACGCCTCCCGCACCCGTGACGTCGACATCGTGGAGACCTTCGACCTGCTGGCGATGCACACCCCCTTCCCCGGCATGGTGCGTGGGGCCCACCGGACCCTGCTGCGCCGCCTGCGCCGCATGGCCCCGCCTGAGATCGAGGAGGACTTCACCCGGCGGCTCGCCCCCTCGCTGCACTACCCGTCGCAAGTGGGGAACATCTACGGCGGCACGGTGCTGCTCGCTCTCGCCTCGGCGATCTCCCACACCGAACTGACCGGTGAGGCCCGCGTCGGGGTGTTCTCCTACGGTTCCGGGTGCTCGTCGGAGTTCTTCAGCTGCGTCGTCTCCCCGGAGAGTCACCGCGCGGCACGGGAGTCCGGCCTGGACCGTGCTCTGGACGACCGTCACCGCCTCTCGCCCGAGGAGTACGACGCCCTGCTGTCGGCTGCGGGGCGGTTCCCGTTCGGCACCGCCGACCTCGACGTGGACCTCGACCTCTTCCCGCACCTCACGAAGCCTGCCGCCGGCGCCGGGCCGCTGCTGGTGCTCGAATCGGTGCGCGGGTACCACCGTCGCTACGTCTGGATCGGCGGTGACCGATGACCGGCCGGGTCACCGCCCTCGCGCCCGCTTCAACGTGTGGCCCGCTCACCGTTCACGAAGGGGACGGCTTCCTCCGCGCCACCCTCAGCCGGCCCGAACGGCGCAACGCCCTCGACGGGCCGCTGCTCACCCTCCTCCACGCGGCGCTCGATCGTGCCGAAGCTCTCGCCGACTGCCGTGTGCTGATCCTCGACGCGTCCGGTGAGGCCTTCTGCGGCGGCATGGACCTCGGAACGGCGGTCGGCCCCGACAGCGCCGCACCGTACTGGCGCCTGCTGGAACGGCTGGCCACCACTGATCTGGTGACGGTCTCCCTGGTGGACGGTGAGGCGACCGGGGGCGGCGTCGGCCTCGCCGCCGCGTGCGACCTCGTCCTGACCGGCCGCGACGCCCGTTTCCGGCTCACCGAGGTGCTGCTGGGGCTCGTACCTGCCATGGCGCTGCCGTTCGTGGCGCGCCGCACCGGTCAGCACCGCGCCTTCACGGCCGCGCTGCTGGCCGAGCCGCTCGACGGCCCTGCCGCACTCGCCGCGGGGCTCGCAGACCGGCACGGTGTGGTGGCCGAGGAGCTGTTGCGGCCGCTGCTGGTGTCGCTGCGGCGCGTGGACCGTGCGACGACAGGCGCTCTCAAACGGCACCGGGCACTGGTCCATCCCTTCCCCGCGGGCACCGGCACGGCGGCAGCAGATCTCCTGGCGGAGCGGCTCGCCGACCCGGCCGCGGTGGAGCGGCTGCGGCGCGTCGCGATGACCGCCGCGGCGACGGGGGCGGCCCAGTGACCGCCCGGCCGTCGTCGGCCGCCCCGGTGACATGGCGCGCGGAAGGCCCTGTCGGCGTCGTCACGCTCGACGACCCCACGGACCGCAACACCTTCACTCCTGCGTTCCGGACCGCGCTGGTCTCGGCCGTCACCCGGGCGTGTGCCGACCCGGCGGTCCGGGTCCTGCTCGTCCGGGGCCGCCCGGAGCTGTTCTGCGCCGGCGGCCGCCGCGAAGACCTCGAAAGGCTGTCCCGCGGGGAAGCCGACTTCGACGAGGACGACTTCTTCCAGGTGTTCGCGAGCTGCCCGCTGCCGGTGGTCGCCGAGGTGCAGGGGCATGCGATCGGCGGGGGACTGGCGATGACCCTGCACGCCGACCTGCTGGTGCTCAGCGAACGGTCGCTGTACTGGGCCAACTTCATGCACTACGGCTTCACTCCCGGAATGGCGGCGACCGCCCTCGTCCCGGCCTGCTTCGGCGAGCACCTCGGCGTGGAGATGCTGTACACCGGGCGGGCCTACCGCGGCGCCGAACTGCGCGACCGCGGTGCCCCGGTGCGGGTGCTCCCGCACGGCGAGGTGCCAGCCGCAGCACGGGCGACGGCGGAAGAGATGGCGCGGGCGCCGCGGCGCAGCCTGGAACTGCTGAAGGGGCGCCTGGGTGGGCCGCGGCTCACGGCCTCTCGCGAGGCCGTGGCGGCGGAGGTGGCGATGCACCGTGCGTGCTTCGGCCTGGCCGAGGTCCGTGAACGCATCGGCAGCCGATACGGCGCCGGCACCTGAGTTCCGACCGCTCCCGACCCGCTGCCGTCAGCCCGGCCGGCCACCCGGCCGCCTACCCGGCGGCCGGGCGCGGGGCCCCGCCTCGGGGGAAAGCGGTGGGGGAGGGGGTGGGGCGCTCGGTACGATCGGGGTGGCTTGCCACCGTCCGGACCCGCCCCGGCCCCCTGGACCGCGCGACGGGCACCGGCCGCGGCGGTGGGCGCCGTCAGGTGCGTGGCGGGGCGAGTCCGGTTCCCGGGCCGTGCCGGCCCGCGCCCGCCACTGCTTCGACGAAGAGAGTTCCCATGCGCTGGTCCCAGCTGTACGTCCCCACCCTGCGTGACGACCCCGCGGACGCGGAGGCCGCCAGCCACCGGCTGCTGGTCCGCGCCGGTTTTGTCCGGCAGCTGTCGGCCGGCCACTACGCGCTGCTGCCGCTGGCCGTCCGGGTGCGGGAGCGGGTCAGCCGGATCGTGCGCGAGGAGATGAACCGCATCGGCGCGCAGGAGTGGGCGATGCCCACCATGCACCCGGCGGAGATCTGGGAGCGCTCGGGCCGTCTGGAGGTCATGGGCGACGAGATGTTCCACCTCAAGGACCGCAAGGGCGCCGACCTCGTGCTGGGCATGACGCACGAGGAGATCTTCACGACCTTCGCCGCGCAGGGCCTCGCGTCGTACAAGCAGCTGCCGCAGATGTGGTACCAGCTCCACACCAAGTTCCGCGACGAGCCCCGCCCCAAGAGCGGTCTGCTGCGCGTCCGCGAGTTCACGATGAAGGACTCCTACAGCTTCGACCTCGACGAGGCGGGGCTGGACCGCTCCTTCGAGCTGCACCGCGCCGCCTACGAGCGGATCTTCGCCCGGCTCGGGATCCCCGCGATCGGTGTCGAGGCGTCCAGCGGGTCCATGGGCGGCTCGGCCTCGGTCGAGTTCATGACGGAGACCGCCGCCGGTGAGGACTTGGTCGTCCACTGCCAGAGCTGCGACTACGCGGCCAACGTGGAGAAGGCGACCTCCACCCTCGCCACGGTCGTCGACGAGCCCGCCGGCACCGACGCGCCGGAGCCGTTCGACACCCCCGACGTCCGCACCATCGAGGACCTGGCGCGCGACTACGACCTGCCCGGTGAGCGGCAGGTCAAGACGCTGGTCTACCTGCTCGACGGTGAGCTGACCCTGGTGCTGCTGCGCGGCGACCACAGCCTGGTCGAGCAGAAGCTGACCGACGCCACCGGCGCCGTCGAGGCCCGCCCCGCCCAGGCGGAGGAGATCCGGGCGGCGCTCGGCGCGTCCCCCGGCAGCCTCGGCGCGGTCGGGGTGACCGAGCTGCCGGTCGTCGCCGACGAGGCGCTGCGCGGCCGCAGCAACATGGCCACCGGGGCCAACCGCGACGGGGTGCACGTTCGCGGTGTCGACGTGGCGCGCGACATCACCGTGGGCCGCTGGGCCGACCTGCGGGAGGTGACCGCGGGCGAGCCCTGCCCGAACTGCGGGAAGCCGCTGTCGGTGATGAACTCGGTCGAGGTCGGGCACATCTTCAAGCTCGGCTACAAGTACTCCGAGGCCCTCGACCTCACGGTGCTCGGCCCCGACGGCAAGAGCGTCATGCCGATCATGGGCTGCTACGGCATCGGCATCGAGCGCGGCATCGCCGCGATCGTGGAGGCGCACCACGACGACAAGGGCATTCTGTGGCCCGTCTCGGTGGCGCCGTTCGAGGTGGCCGTGGTGCCGATCGGCAAGGACGACGAGATCAAGAAGACCGCCGGCGAGCTGTACGAGGCGCTGCGGGAGGCCGGTGTCGACACCGTGCTCGACGACCGCGACGAGCGCCCCGGCGTGAAGTTCTCCGACATCGAACTGGTCGGCATCCCCTACCGGATCACCATCGGCCGCCGCGGACTGGCCAACGGCGTCGTGGAGTTCGCCTCCCGCGCCGGTGGCGAGGCGGAGGAGCTGCCGCTGGCCGAGGCCGCGCAGCGGGTCGCCGCGCTGGTCGCGGAGGCCCGCGCGGCGCTCTGACGTCGAGCGGCGCCCGGCGGGGCGCGCGGTCGTGGGGGGGGGGGGGGGGGGGGGGGGGGGG
>NZ_JAAVJC010000259.1 GCF_012033785.1 Streptomyces bohaiensis | reverse complement strand
GTGGCGGCGGGGCCGGCCGGCCCCGCCCCCACCGTGCAGCGCCGCTTCCGCAACCCGGAGCCGCCGGCCGCCGTCGAGGCGTCGGTGGAACCGCCCGTGCCGCCGCCCGGTGCGGGGCCGCTATCGGTGGCGCGACCGGAGCGGCGGACCACCCCCAAGCAGGACCGGTTGGACATCGACGGATTGTCGGACCGGGAGCTCGACCAACTCGCCCGCAGGCTCATCAGCCGGGTCACCCGGCTGGTGCGCACCGAACTCCGCATGGACCGCGAGCGGATCGGCCGCCTGCGCGACAGCGGCAGCTGATCCGCGTCCCACCCGACCGACCACGCGGTCCGGACCGACCGCCCGAGGCTCAGAGAGGCCAGCAACGATGAGTGAGCAGCTCGACCCCGGCACCACAGTCTTCTTCAGCCTCAGCATCGACGGGGAGAGCCTCGGCTACTTCAACGAGTGCGAGGGACTGTCGGCGCAGGTGGAGACCGAGCAGCGGCAGGAGGGCGGCAACAACGGCTTCGTCTGGCGGCTGCCCACCCGTGTCACCTACTCGACCATCCGACTCACCCGGCCGCTCACCCCCGAGACCGCGCAGGTGGCCAAGTGGATCTCGTCGGTGACCACCGGCGTCACCCGGCCCACCGCGCAGATCCAGGCGCTGCGGGCCGACGGCTCCGAGGTCGTCTCCTGGGGGCTCATCGACGTGCTCCCCGTCAGCTGGCAGGGGCCCACGCTCAACAGCTCCAGCCCCGCCGTCGCCAACGAGGTGCTGGAGATCGCGCACCACGGATTCACCGACTGACCCGCAGCCCCACGAAAGGACCGGACCCGCGATGGTTTTCGGAAGCGGTGGCGCGGGCGACAGCCTGGTCCGCGCCACACTCGCCGTGCACGAGCCGCCCCTGGGCGACGGCACGACCCCCGGCGGTCTGATGACCACCTTCTCCTTCGACTTCAACCCCGCCCAGCTCTCCCTCGGCCGCCGCACCAGCTGGCAGGCGACCCCCAAGGCCCTCGTCAAGGACGGGCCGCTGCCGGAGTTCCTCGGCCCCGAGCCGCGCGAGATGACCGTGGAGATCTTCCTGGACTCCTCGCACGAGCCGGGCGGTGACACCGTGCTCCGCAAGGTGGAGGACCTCCTGGCCTGCTGCTCGGTCACGCCGAACAGTTACGCCGCCAAGCAGCCCTCGCCGCCCTGGGTGGTCTTCCAGTGGGGTTCGTTCTCCACGGCACGGTTCGTCGCCTACGTCGCCTCGGTGGACGCCACCTACTCCCTCTTCGGTACCAGCGGGGTGCCGATCCGGGCCACCTGCCAGGTGCAGCTGAAGGAGATCCCCAGCGAGACGGGGCGGCAGAACCCGACCTCCGGGGCCCTCACCGCGCGTCGGGTGCACCGTGCCGTCGCGGGCGACACCCTGCAGTCGCTCGCCTGGCGCGAGTACGGCGATGCCACCGCCTGGCGGGCGATAGCCGAGGCCAACGGCATCGACGACCCCTCGCGCCTGTGGCCCGGCACCGAGCTGATGCTTCCCGCCGCCGAGGAGGTGCGCTAGCACATGAGCACCAAGATCGCGCATTCCAGCGTCGTCCAGGTGAAGATCGACGGCACCGCGCTGACGGCCAACAACGCGCTGAAGATGGTCGACGGTTGGGTCGACCAGGGGATCGGTGTGCCGGCCGCGTTCCGGCTGACCTTCCGCGACCCGCAGCGGACGCTGGTGGGCAAGCTCGGCGTCACGTTCGGCAGCGAGGTCGAGATCGCCCTGGTCGCCAACGGCCGCGGTGCCTCGGACGTCCTGTTGACCGGCGAGGTCACCGGGTTGGAGGCCGACTTCGACGGCACCGGCTCGTTCACCGTGATCCGGGGCTACGACGCCGGGTTCCGCCTCATGCGGAGCCGCCGCGTGGCCGCGTACCGGGAGCTGTCCACCTCGGACATCGTGCGTAGGCTCGCCGGGCTCAACGGGGTGGACGTCGGCCGGATCGCGTTCGGCCAGGGGGGAGAGAAGCGGTACGACTTCATCGCGCAGAGCGGCGTCACCGACTGGGACTTCATCGCTCGTCTCGCCGACGAGAACAGCGTCGCGGTCTCCATCGACGCCAAGGGCGGACTCCAGTTCGCCGCGCCCGACCCCGTCGGGGAGGCGCTGGTCCTGGAGCGGGGCAAGAGCGTGCTGCGGCTGCGGGCCTCGGCGACCGCCGGTGACCAGGTGTCCACCGCCGGGGCGCGCGGTTGGGACGTCCGCACCAAGAAGCCGATCATCTCCGAGCGGCCCGCGGACTCCTACCGCGGTGTCAGTATCGGGAAGACACCGGCCGACGCGGTGGGGCCGTTCTCGCGGTCCGAACTGGTGCAGACCCGGGTGCCCTACGACACCGAGCAGGAGGTCGACCACGCCGCCGCCTCACTCGCCGCCGACGTGACCTCCTCCTTCGCGGAGCTGGAGGTGGCACTGCGCGGCGACCCCCGGGTGCGCCCCGGTGTCCCGGTGCAGCTGAAGTACGTCGGCGAGCCCTTCGAGGGGACCTACACCGTCACCTCGGTCCGGCACGTGTGCGGCGAGGCCGGCTCCCACTACGAGGCGTGGGCCAACGTCAGCGGACGCCAGTGGCGGTCGCTGTACGGCCTCACCTCCGGTGGCGGCGAGGCCGGTGGTCAGCGGCTGCCCGGCGTCGTCAACGCACTGGTGACCAACGTCAGCGACCCGCTGAAGCAGGGCCGGGTCAAGCTCACGTTCCCGTGGCTGGACGACGACTACGAGAGCGACTGGGCCCGCGTGGCGCAGTGGGGCGGCAAGAGCGGCGGCAGCATCTTTCCGCTCGACGTCAACGACGAGGTCCTGGTCGCCTTCGACCGGGGCGCCCTCGACCATCCCTACGTCCTCGGCGGCCTGTACAACGGGCGCGACGAGCCGGGCAAGGCGCCGGAGAACGTGCCGCTCCACGACGGCGCCCGCAACCAGGCGACGCGCCACACCCTCGCCGACCGCACGGGCAACCGGGTGGACTTCCGCAGCCGGAGCAGCGGCCAGCAGGGCGTCCGCATCGCCACCGGCGACGACAAGCTGGTGATCGACCTCGACCGCGCCAAGACCCGGATCGAGGTGACGAGCACGGGAGCCGTCACCATCGAGGGCGGTACCTCCGTCTCGGTGCAGGCCAAGACCAACCTCTCGCTCAAAGCCGGCGGCAACCTCGACATCGACGCGGGCGGGATGCTCACGATCGGCGCGCTCGGGAAGCTCACAGTCCGGGGCACGAAGGTCAGCCTCGCCGCCGCCACCGCGCTCTCGATCACCTCCGCCGCTGTCGGCATCAGGGCGCCGGCCCTCGGGCTCAACGGCTTCGCGCCGCTGCCCGGCCCCAAGCACCCGCCCACCTTCGACCTGGCGATGATGATCTGATGGCAGAACAGTTCGTAGGGTCCGGATGGGCCTTCCCGATGCGTCTCTCCCCGACCGGGGGCATCGCCCTCGTCAGCGGGGAGCGCGAGATCGAGGAGGCGATCCAACTCGTGCTCGCCACCGCGCCGGGCGAGCGCCCCATGCGGCCGGAGTTCGGATGCGCCATCCACGACCTCGTCTTCGCCCCGGTCAACGAGCAGACGGCGGGCAGAATCCAGCACGAGGTGTATCTGAGCCTCGACCGCTGGGAGCCCCGCATCAAGGTGCAGGAGGTGACCGTGACCGCCGGTGAGGGCGCCAACGTCCTCCACATCGACGTGCGGTACTCGATCCGCGGGACCAACAACCCGCGCAGCCTCGTCTTCCCCTTCTACGTCATCCCCTCCCACGACGAGCCGCCCACCGGCCCGGCCTCCGAAAGCGACCGCTGATGGCCCTGCCCTCTCCCAATCTCGACGACCGACGCTTCCAGCAGTTCGTCGACGACGCCAAGCGCTACATCCAGCAGCGCGCGCCGGAGTGGACCGACCACAACGTCTCCGACCCCGGTGTCACCCTCGTCGAGACGGTCGCGCACATGGCCGACCAGATCGTCTACCGGTTGAACCGGGTGCCGGAGAAGAACCGGCGCGCCTTCCTCGACCTCGTCGGCATCACGCTCTTCCCGCCGGCCGCCGCACGCACCGGGGTCACCTTCTGGCTGTCGGCGCCGCAGGAGGACCCGGTGGAGATCGAGGTCGGCACCGAGGTGGCGACCGCCCGCGTCAGCGGCGACGACGCCGTCGTCTTCGCCGTCGAGGACGCGCTGTCGATGGTGCCGACCTCCCTCGCGCACCTGGTGACGCAGCACGAGGGCGCCTCACCCACCGACCGCACCACCGACCTCGCGGAGGGGGAGGACGTGCAGTGCTTCGCCGAGTCGCCCGCGCCGGGCGACTGCATGCTGTTCGGTCTGGACGTCGCCGCGCCCCGCTGCGCCGTCGTCGTGGAACTCGACAGCCGGGTGGACGGTGTCGGTGTCGACCCGCGCCAGCCGCCGCTGGTCTGGGAGGCGTGGAGCGACCAGGGCTGGCAGGAGTGCGAGGTCGAGCGCGACGGGACCGGCGGTCTCAACCGGCCCGGCGAAGTGGTGCTGCACGTGCCCGCCGGCCATGTCGCCTCGCGGACCGGTGGACGGCAGGCAGCGTGGCTGCGGTGCCGCGTCGTCGAACCGGCCGCGGGCCAGCCCTTCTACGCCCTGTCGCCCACGGTGCGCTCCGCCGCCGTCTTCACCATCGGCGGCACCACCACCGCGGTGCACGCCGACACCCGGCACGACGAGGCGTTGGGCGAGGGCACCGGGCTGCCCGGCCACCGGCTGCGGCTCCCGCACGCGCCGGTCGTCGGCGACGACCCGCCGCTGCTGCTGCAGACCGCCGAGGACGACCGGTGGGTGGACTGGGAGGTGGTGCCGCACTTCGCCGTCTCCGGCCCGCAGGACCGCCACGTCACGCTCGACGCCACCACCGGGGAGATCGCCTTCGGCCCCGCCGTGCGGGAACCCGACGGCACCATGCGGCAGTACGGGCGGGTCGCCCCGCAGGGCGCCCCGATCCGTGCCCGCACCTACCGCATCGGCGGCGGGCGCGCCGGCAACGTCGCGCGCGGGGCCGTCCGGGTGCTGCGCACCTCCGTCCCCTACGTCGCCGAGGTGGTCAACCGCGAGTCGGCGCGTGGCGGGGTCGACGGCGAGACGGTCGAGGAGGCCACCGTCCGCGCGCCCGTCACGCTGCGGGCCCAGGAGCGCGCCGTGACCCTGCGCGACTACGAGGAGCTGGCGCGGCGCGCGGCACCGGAGGCCGCCCGCATCACCTGCCTGGAGGGCGAGGAGGGCGAGCACGGGGCGTACGCCGTGCGGGTCCTGGTGGTGCCGCAGGCCGTCCCCGACCCCGGCGGCAGGCTCCGGTTCGAGCAGCTCGTCCCCGGCGACGCCCTTCTGAAGCGGGTGACGCGCCACCTCGACGAGCGCCGGCTGATCGGCACCCGGTTGGCCGTCGGACCGCCCTTCTACCAGGGCATCACCGTCGTCGCGACGCTCCACGCGTTCCGGGGCCAGGAGACCGACCGGGTCCGCCGCGAGTCGCTCGACGCCCTCTACCGGCACCTCGACCCGCTCGTCGGCGGGTCGGAGCGGACCGGCTGGCGGTTCGGGAGGCCGGTGCAGGCGGGGGAGGTCTTCTCCGTGCTGCAACGCGTGCCCGGCGTGGAACTCGTGGACGAGGTCGTCCTCCACGCGGCGGACCCCCTCACCGGCAAGCGCGGCGAGGGCACCGACCGGCTGGACCTGCAGCCGTCCGCGCTCGTCTTCTCGTTCGACCACCGGGTGCGTGTCATCGGGGACGGCTCGTGAGCGCCCTGGGCACGCACGCCGGCCGCACCGCGACGGGAGCGGAGCGATGAGGGGCTCGGTGGACGGCCTCGCCTCCTCGGCGCCCATCGGCCTGATGCTTCCCGCGGTCTTCGCCGACGACGACCTGGCACACCGCTTCGTGGACGGGCTCGACGAGGTGCTCGCCCCCATCCTCAACGTCCTGGACTGCCTGGAGGCGTACTTCGACCCGGACCTGGCGCCGCTGGACTTCACCCGCTGGCTCGCCGGCTGGGTCGGGGCGGAGACCGACGGGACCGAGCCGGAGGACCGGCTGCGGGTCGCCGTGTCGGAGGCCGCGCGCCTCCACCGCATCCGCGGCACCCGGCAGGGCCTGCGCCAGGCGGTGCTGCTGGCGTTCGGCGTCGAACCGGAGATCACCGAGAGCGGGGGCGCACAGTGGAGTGCGGGCCCGCTGGGGCAGTTCCCGGGCGAACCCCGCCCGGCGCTGCACGTCCGGCTGGAGCTGCCGAATCCCACCCCGGGCGACGAGCACCGGCTGGCCGCGCTGGTCGCGGCCGCCCGTCCCGCCCACATGCCGTACACGGTGCAGGTGACACCCCGCGGAAGGACCCGACGATGAGCCCCTTGACCTGTTCCGAGTGCGGCACCCCGGCGGAGCCCGGGCAGGCGTTCTGCGACACCTGCCGGGCGGTCCTCAGCTGGGGACCCGCGAGCGGCGACCGACCCGCGCGGGCCACGACGCCCACGACACGGCCGTCCCAGGTCGTGCCGGTGGACCCCCGCCGGCTCCCCGGCACCGGGAGCGCGCCCGCCACCGCCCGCAAGGCAGCCCCGGCCGGCGGCCGGGGCGTCGACCCCCGCGTACCCCACACC
>NZ_JAAVJC010000258.1 GCF_012033785.1 Streptomyces bohaiensis | reverse complement strand
GCGCCGACGCGGCCGACGCCGCACGGGCGGTGGCGGCCGGCGACCCGGCGGCGCTGACGGTCTGGCAGAACGCCGTGGCGGCGCTCGCCGACGGCCTGCTGCTGGTGGTGACGCTGCTCGACCCGCGCGTCGTGATCCTCGGCGGCGGTCTGGCGGAGGCGGGCGACACGCTGCTGCGTCCGCTGCGCGCGGCGCTCCGGGAGCGACTGACCTTCCAGCAGGAGCCGGCGCTCGTTCCGGCGGCACTCGGCGACGGTGCCGGCTGCCTGGGCGCGGGCCTGCTGGCCTGGGAACTCCGGGAGCGCACGCGTCCCGGCCCCGGCACCGCCTCCCCGGCGGACCGGGCGGGGACGACGACGGCGACGTCCGTACCCACCTCGGACCCGGCGGCCGGCCCGCCCGCGGGCGACCCCGCGGCCGAGCCGTCGCCCCCGGCGTCCGCCACGACCGATCCGACTCCCCGGAGGTTCGACCAGCCATGACGCCCGACACGCAGCGCACAGTCCTGACCGGGGCCCGCGTCGTCCTGCCGACCGGTGTGGTCGAGGACGGCCGGGTGACCGTCGCGGGCGGCCGCATCGCCCCCGACCGCCCCGAGGAGGCGGCGACGCACGACCTCACCGGCCGCTGGGTGGTGCCGGGCTTCGTCGACATGCACGTCCACGGCGGCGGCGGCGCCTCGTTCTCGGCCGGGACGGTCGAGGAGGCCCGCACGGTGATCGGGACGCACCGCGCCCACGGCACCACCACCATGGTCGCCTCCACGGTGACGGGCGACCTCGACGACCTGGCGCGGCAGGCGGGCACCCTCTCCGAACTCGTCGAGGACGGCGAGCTCGCCGGCCTGCACTTCGAGGGCCCGTTCATCTCGGCGCACCGCTGCGGGGCGCACCAGCCGTCGCTGCTGCGCGACCCCGACCCGGCGGACGTGCGGAAGCTGGTGGACGCGGCGCGCGGCACCGCGGCGATGGTGACCCTGGCGCCGGAGCTGCCCGGCGGCCTGGAGTCGGTGGCGCTGCTGCGGGAGCTCGGCGTGCTGGCGGCGGTCGGTCACACCGACGGCGACTACGACGTCGTGCGGCGGGCGGTGGACGCCGGTGCGAGCGTCGCGACCCACCTGTTCAACGCGATGCCGCCGCTGGCGCACCGCGCGCCGGGGCCGGTGGCGGCGCTGCTGGAGGACGAGCGGGTGACGGTCGAGCTGATCGACGACGGGACCCACCTGCACCCCGCCGCGCTGCGACTGGCGTTCCACCGGGCAGGGCCGGACCGGGTGGCGTTCATCACCGACGCGATGGGCGCGGCGGGCATGGGCGACGGCCGGTACCCGCTGGGCCCGCTGGAGGTGGACGTCACCGACGGGGTGGCGCGGCTGGTCGAGGGTGGCGCGATCGCCGGGTCGACGCTGACGCTGGACCGGGCGCTGCGGCGCGCGGTGACGGTCGACGGCATCCCGGTGGCCGACGCGGTGCGGGCGCTGGCCGGCACCCCGGCACGGATGCTGGGCGTCGACGACCGGGTGGGGTCGGTCGAGGTGGGCAAGGACGCCGACCTGGTCGTGCTGGACGAGGCGTTCGGGGTGGTCGGGGTGATGCGCAAGGGGCGCTGGGTGTCGGAACCGGCGGCGCTCCCGGTGGGCTGACCGCCGGCCGGCCGCTCCGGCGCGGCGAAGGACGACGGCCCCGGTGCCGCGCCCCTGGCGGGGTGCGGCACCGGGGCCGTCTGCGTGCTCGCGGGCGCCCGGGGCGCCGTCCGTCACCAGTCGACGACGCCGTCGCGGTTCTCGGTGATCTCGATGCGGTCGATGAGAACGTCGCAGCCGTCGCTGGAACCGCAGCCGATCTGGATGAGGTTGGAGCCCTCCTGGAGGTTCACCTCGTTGTAGGTGCGGGTCCAGTTGTCCTGGTACGAGCCGCCGGAGCGGTAGTCGCGGAAGTTGACCTTGTCGGAGCGGACGG
Organism: Streptomyces bohaiensis; assembly: GCF_012033785.1. Taxonomy (GTDB): domain Bacteria; phylum Actinomycetota; class Actinomycetes; order Streptomycetales; family Streptomycetaceae; genus Streptomyces; species Streptomyces bohaiensis. The sequence goes on along the minus strand of NZ_JAAVJC010000258.1, from coordinate 4,704 downwards.
TGTCGTTGATGGCGAAGCTCATCTCCTGGTCACCGTCGTTCATGGTGTACCCGACGTAGAGCCGGTAGGTGCCGGGGGCGCCGTCGAAGTCGAACCGCCAGCTGACGGTGGCCTGCTCGGCCTCCAGGCCGGCGATGTAGCTGCCGTCGGGGCTGCGGGCGCCCTCGACGTGGCCGCCGCCGAGCGTGGCGCCGTTGCGGAGGTCGAGGTCGGCCGCGAGGTCGGCGGTGGGGAGGCCGCCGCTGCCGGTGTTCTCCTCCTCCGTCTCGTCCTCGTCGGTGCCGTCGCCCTCGGGCTCCTCGTCGGTCTGGCCCTCGTCGGGCTCCTCGCCATACTGCTCGCCGCCGTCGGGGGCGACCTCGCTGCTGCCGTCGTCGGCCTGGTCGCCGCCGTCGTTGTCGTCGCCGGAGAAGATCAGGGCCGCGCCGACGCCGATGACGACGGCGGCGACGACCGCGATGGCGCCGATGAGGAGGGTGTTGCGGCGCGGGGGCTCGCCACCGGGCTGGTAGGGGCCGGGGCCGCCCGCCGCGTGGTAGCCGCCGCCACCGGGCTGCGTCTCGGGTGCCGCGTAGTAGGGGTCCTGCGCGTGCTGGTGGGCCGGGGCGGGCTGCGGATAGCCGTAACCGCCGCGCCCTCCGCGTCGTTCACCGACGGGTCGCACGTCGTGGTAGGAGGGCTGCTGGGGCGCCTGGGGCGGCGCCTGGCCGTCCTGCGGACGGTAGAGGTAGCCGAAGGGGTCCTCGCCACCCTCGGGCCGGCCGTTACCGTTGTTCCCCGCGCTCATCTCCTGCGCTCCCATCGTCCCCGCCCTGGTCCTTCGGTGGCCGAGCCTACCGCGTTCGTGGCACACAGACCGGCGCGGTGGAAGTGCGGACGGACACACCCGCGTCCGAAGCCGGTCAGCCGGCTCGCCGTCGGTGATGGGGACGGGAGCGCTTCTCCAGGTACATGCGCTGGTCGGCCGACTCCAGTATCTGCTCCGTGGTGGTGCCGCAGGCCGCCCAGCCGATGCCGAAGCTGGCGCCGACCCGCAGCACGCGGTCCTCGACCCGCATCGGCGGGATGATCGCCTGCCGGAGCCGGACCGCGAGGTCGGAGGCCTCGGCGGTGCCGAGGCCGTCCGCGAGCACCACGAACTCGTCGCCGCCGAGCCGGGCGACCGTGTCGTCGTCGCGGACGGCGCGCAGCAGGCGCCGGGCGACCTCCTGGAGCGCGGCGTCGCCGTACCCGTGGCCGTGGCGGTCGTTGATCGACTTGAAGCCGTCCAGGTCGCAGAAGAGCACCGCCAGCCCCTTGCCGTCGCTGCCGGGGGCGTCCGGCGGCACCAGGTGCTCGTGGTGGTCGTAGGGCGGCGGAGCCGGGGTCCCCAGGCCGGTGAAGGCGTCGGTGGCGCGCAGCGGCGGGCCGTCGCCGGGGCGGTCGCAGATGCGGCTGCCGAGCCGTTGGCGCAGCTCGGCGCTGTTGGGGAGGCCGGTGAGGGAGTCGTGGCTGGCGCGGTGGCGGAGCTGGAGCTCGTGGCGCTTGCGCTCCTCGATGTCCTCGACGTGGGTGAGGAGGAAGCGGGGGCCGTCGGTGGTGTCGGCGACGACGGAGTTGCGGAGCGAGACCCAGACGTAGGAGCCGTCGCGACGGCTGAGTCGGAGCTCGGCGCGGCCGCCCTCGGCGGAGGTCCGGAGCAGGACGCCGATGTCCTCGGGGTGAACGAGGTCGGCGAAGGAGCAGCGGCGCAGCAGGGTCATGGGGCGGCCCAGCAGACGGCACAGGGCGTCGTTGACGCGCAGGAGCGGGGCCTGCTCCTCGCCGTCGACCTCGGCGATCGCCATGCCGCTCGGCGCGTACTCGAACGCCTGGCGGAAGCTCTCCTCGCTGGCGCGCAGCGCCTGCTGCTCGCGTTCCAGTCGTTGCAGCGCGCGCTGCATGTTGCCGCGGAGCCGGGCGTTGGATATCGCGATGGCGGCCTGCGAGGCGTAGAGCTGGAGCGCCTCGCGTATCCAGGGGCCGGGGCGGCGGCCGTTGCTGGGGCGGTCGACGGAGAGCACGCCGAGGAGCTCGCCGTCGGCGGTGGCCATGGGTGCGTAGAGCAGGTCCATGGGGTGCCACTCGTCGGGGTAGCGGGGCGCGGGGCCGGTGCTGGTCCAGGTGGGGACGTCGTCGTCCAGTGCCCAGGCCTCGGTGTAGGGGATGAAGCAGAGTTCGCCCCAGCGCTCCCCCATGCGGAGCCGCCGCTGCCACGAGTCGCGGGAGCCGGTGCGGCCGGCGAGGTTGGTCTCGACCTCGGTGTCACCGGCGACCGCGGCCACCAGCAGGTCGCCGTCGGGGCGGACCAGGTTGACGGCGGCGAGTTCGAAGTCGACGGCCTCGACCACGCCGTCCACGATCGTCTGGAGGGTGGCGGCCATGGAGCGGGCGGTGTTGAGCCGAGCCACGGCGTTGTGCAGTTCGCGCAGCGAGGCCAGGCGGACGTACGGCTCGGTCTCCGTTCCCATTCACACCCCCAGCCGATGCACTTGCAGATACACAGGCCACTGAATCACAGTGAGCTGTGCGCTAGGTACACAGGGTCAACCAGAACTTTGCCGCTGTGGCCCATGTCACATCACACGAGGGCTCGGTCGCACGACGTAGGTCCACGAACGCCCCACTGGTACCACCGCCCGATGCGTGCCCGTGCCGACGGCGGATACGTTCTCTCCTGTGTTCAGTAGCGCGGAGAGTCCCAGGAATACCACCGGAGCCGACAGCACCCGGACCCCGGGGGCGGCGACCATCGCCGCGCCGGTGCCCCCGGCACCGGCCCGCAGCCGTCATGCTGGAGGGGTGAGTCAGGACGAGTTCCGTGCAGCGATGACCCGGTTGGCGGGCGGGGTCGTGCTGGTCACCGCGCACGACGAGGAGGAGGACCCCGTCGGCGCCGGCGCGGGGATGACGGCCACCTCGTTCCTCTCCGTCTCCCTGGACCCGCCACTGGTCCTGGTCAGCGTGCGCACCGGCTCACGGATGGCCGACATCCTGGACCGCCAGGAGCTGTGGGCCGCCTCGCTCCTCGCCGAGGGCCAGCACGCGCTGGCAGGCCGGTTCGCCATGAAGGGCAGACTCAGCGACCGCCTGATATTCCGGGAGACACCGCACGACATCGGCGAGCACACCGGCGCACCACTGCCGCACGGCACCCTGGCCGCGGTCGAGTGCCGCACCGAGCAGCGGGTGACCGCAGGTGACCACACCCTCCACATCGGCCGGGTGCTGGCGACCCGGCTGCCCACCACCGCGGCCGGACCGCTGCTGTACGCGTGGGGTCGCTACGGCACCCTCGGCTGAGCACGGCCACGCGGCACGGCCACGCGGCACGACCACGACCGGGCCGCGAGGCGGTCGGCTCAGTCCCAACCGCCCCCGGAGCGGCCCCGCTTCACGTCGCTCCTCGCCTTCTTCTGCCGCAGCCGGCGCTCGTTGGAGCCGCGCGACACCTTCCGGTTGCGCCGGGCACGCGGCGGCGGCGCGACCGCCTCCGCCAGCAGCGCCGCCATCCGCCGCGCCGCCTCCTCCCGGTTGCGCCACTGCGAACGGAAGGTCGACACCCGGACGGTGAGCACGCCACCGCGCAGCCGCCCTGCCAACCGTTCCAGCGCCCGCTCCCGCAGCTCGTCCGGGAGCGCGCCGGTCGCCGCGAGGTCGAAGCTCAGCTCCACGCGGCTGTCGCTGGTGTTCACGTGCTGGCCACCCGGCCCCGAGGAGCGGGAGAAACGCCAGGTCAGCTCGGCCTCGGGCAGGTACAGCGGCGCCCCCGTGCGGCCGGAGCCGTCGACGGGTGCCGCTGCGATGACATAGGGCCCGGGCATGGGGGCAATGATCCCTCCCGGGGGCGCTTCGGCGCATCCCGTTAACGACGGCCCGCGGCCGGCCGCGGGCCCGGTCCCGGACGCCCGCACCGCCGCTCCGCTCTCGGCCGGCGGCCGGGGTCGGGAACCAGCCGGGGTCGGGAGCCGTTGGCAAAGAAACGGTAACGTCGGGTCCGGACACGACTCCGTGACCCGGCAACGCAACGCCAGATAACGACCAAGGGGATCTACGTATGGTTGTGAGTCTCACCAAGGGCGGCAACGTCTCGCTGAGCAAGGAGGCCCCGGGCCTGACCGCCGTGACCATCGGTCTCGGCTGGGACACGCGCACCACCACCGGTGCGGACTTCGACCTCGACGCCTCCGCCATCGCCGTGGACGCCGGCGGCAAGGTCGTCTCCGACGGTCACTTCATCTTCTACAACAACCTGATCTCCCCGGACCAGGCGATCCAGCACGCCGGTGACAACACCACCGGCGAGGGCGAGGGCGACGACGAGGAGATCAAGGTCTTCCTCGACGGTCTCGGCCCCGAGATCGACAAGGTCGTCTTCCCGGTCTCGATCCACGACGCCGACGCCCGCGGCCAGAGCTTCGGCCAGGTCCGCAACGCGTACATCCGCGTCGTGAACCAGAACGGCGAGACCGAGATCGCCCGCTACGACCTCACCGAGGACGCCTCGACCGAGACCGCCATGGTCTTCGGCGAGCTGTACCGCAACGGCGCCGAGTGGAAGTTCCGCGCCGTCGGTCAGGGCTACGCCTCCGGCCTGCGCGGCATCGCCCAGGACTACGGCGTCAACGTCTGAGCCACGCCGCTCCTCCTCCGCCGGACGCCGGCCCGCGCCCCGCACCGGGGCGC
>NZ_JAAVJC010000257.1 GCF_012033785.1 Streptomyces bohaiensis | reverse complement strand
GGCCGCCGGCTGCCCCGGCGTCACCGCTGTCGCCGCCGGCGTCGGTCCGGCCGCCGCCGCGGCGGTGACCGCCGCCGAACTGGCCACCGCCCAGGCGCAGGACCGGCCGTACGGTCTGGTCGTCTCGGCGGGCATCGGCGGCGGATTCGCGCCCCGCGTCCCGCTGGGGGCCGTCGCGGTCGCCACCGCGCTGGTCGCGGCGGACCTCGGCGCGGTGACGCCCGACGGGTTCGCCGACGTGACCGCACTCGGCTTCGGCACGGTCGCCCACGAGCCGCCCGCCGGGCTCGTCCGGGAGGTGGCCGCGCTGACCGGCGCGCACACCGGGCCGATCCTCACCGTCTCCACCGTCACCGGCACGGCCGAGCGCGCCGCGGAGCTGACCGCCCGTCACCCCGGCGCCGTCGCGGAGGCGATGGAGGGGTTCGGCGTCGCGGAGGCCGCGGCCCGTGCCGGCGTCCCGGTGCTGGAGCTGCGCACGGTCTCCAACCCGGTCGGTCCCCGCGACCGTGCCGCGTGGCGCATCCCCGACGCGCTGCGGGCGCTGACCACCGCCTTCCGGGCCGCCGGCCCGGCCCTCACCGCTGCGGCGGCAGGTGCCGCCTCGGGGGCGACCGGCGCGCCGAGCGGCGTTGCTCCGCACCCCACCGACGTCCCGCCCGCCGACGTCCCATCCGCCGACGTCCCGCCCACCGACGTCCCGCCCGCCGAGGAGACACCATGACCGAGGCCACCCCCACCGCCGGCCCGTCGGCCGCGCCCGCGCCGGGTACCGCGCTGGACGTCGCGTACTCCCCGTGCCCCAACGACACCTTCACCTTCCACGCGTGGGCCCACGGGCTGGTCCCCGGCGCCGAGCCGCCGGAGGTGACCTTCGCCGACATCGACGTCACCAACGGGATGGCGGAGCGCGGCGAGGGCTCGGTGCTGAAGGTCTCGTACGCCGTGCTGCCCTGGGTGCTCGACACCTACACGCTGCTGCCGTGCGGCGGCGCCCTCGGGCGCGGCTGCGGGCCGCTGGTGCTCACCCGCGGCACGGACGAGACCGGCGGCGGCACGGCCGGTACCGCGGCGCCCGCGACGGCGGCCGACCTCTCGGGCCGGACCGTCGCCGTCCCCAGCGAGCGGTCCACCGCCTACCTGCTGTTCCGCCTCTGGGCGGCGGCCCACGTCCCCGGCGGCGTCGGCGAGATCGTCGTCCTGCCGTTCCACGAGATCATGCCCGCGGTGCGCGACGGCCGGGTCGACGCCGGACTGGTCATCCACGAGGCGCGGTTCACCTACCAGCGCTTCGGGCTCCACCGCCTCGCCGACCTCGGCGAGTTCTGGGAGGACACCACCGGCCACCCGATCCCGCTGGGCGCCATCATCGCCAAGCGCTCGCTGGGCGCGGAACGCATCGCGGCACTGACCGACGCCATCCGCGCCTCGGTCCGCCAGGCGTGGGAGCGGCCGGAGGCGTCACGCGACTACGTGCTGGCCCACTCCCAGGAGATGGAGCCCGAGGTCGCCGACCAGCACATCGCGCTCTACGTCAACGAGTTCACCGCGGAGCTCGGCGAGGAGGGGCTGGCGGCGGTCCGCGAACTCCTCGACCGCGCCGCAGCCGAAGGGTTGGTCCCGCCGGTCACCCTCGACTGACGCGCGGCCCCGCGCGGCCGAGCCGTGCCGCGGCACGCCGACGGCCCGCCACCGCTGCGCGCGGGGACGGGCCGGGCGGGGACGGGAGCGGCCGCGCGGTCGGCGCGGCCCGGCTCACACGTCGAGCTGGTCGGCGACGGCGCGGAGCAGCCCCGCCACCTGTGCGCCGCTGCGCTTGTCCGGGTACTTGCCGCGCTCCAGCTGGGAGGTGACCCCCTCCAGCAGCGTGGTGAGGTCCTGCACGATGGAGGCCAGCTCGTCCGGCTTGCGCCGCTGGGCGGCGGCGACGGACGGCACCTGGTCGAGAACGGTCACCGACAGCGCCTGGTCGCCCCGCTGCCCGGCGACCACGCCGAACTCCACGCGCTGGCCGGGACGGAGGACGTCCACGCCCTCGGGCAACACCGAGGAGTGCACGAAGACGTCGCCGCCGTCGTCGCGGGACAGGAAGCCGAAGCCCTTGTCGGCGTTGAACCACTTCACCTTGCCGGTAGGCAAAGCACACCTCGCTCCACAGTCAGCCGAACCACAGTCGTCGCAGGTCAGGCTATAGGTCGGTCGTGCTACCCGCCGTCGTCCCCGAAGCCTCGCGCAATGGATACCCACCACCGGCCCCACCCACCCCTGCCGAGACGGACCGAAGCCGCCGATCACGTCACACCCACGCCGGGGCAGGCGCCCGCCGGGCGGGGCGGGGGCAGCCGGTCGGGGTGCGCGCCGGGGTCTCGGCGGCGCCCTCTACGCTGGAGGGGTGAGTGAGAGCCCTGAGCGCGTCAGTTCCCCCGGTGACCTGCTGGTCCGTGTCGGCGGCGTCATCTTCGCCGTGGGCGCGGTGGCGACCCTGATCACCTTCGTCCCGATGTTCATCGGGACCGAACCGTTCCCCGTCGCGGCGTATGTCGTCTCGATGCTGATGGGGCTCGGCTTCGCCGTTGCCGGCGCCGGCATGGCGCGGTCCATCGCCGCCCAGCGGCGCCGGGACCGCGCGGCCGCCGCCGGCTGACCCTTCCGGGAACCGGAACCGGGACGGGACCGCCGCCAGGGTCGCGGCACCCGCGCGGCACGGCCGACGTTCCGCACGGACGGCGCGGCGCGGGGTCCGTGCGGTGCCGTGGTCGGCGCGGTGGTCGGCGCGGTGCGGGGTCCGTGCGGGCGGGCGGCCTCAGCGGCCGGTCGCGGTGGCGAGGTGCTCCTCCAGCCAGCCGGGGAAGTCCTTGAGCCCGTTGGCGAGCAGTACGTCCGCGCCGGCCTCGCGCAGTTCGTCCGCGGCGCAGGGACCGGTCGCCACCGAGACCGCGAGCGCGCCGGCCGCGTGGGCGCCGCGCACGTCGCCGACGTGGTCGCCGACGTAGATCGTCGCGCCCTGCTCACGCAGGGCCTCCCCCTTCGCCTCGGCCCAGAGGTCACCGAAGAGCAAGTTGGGCGCGAGGCCGAGGAAGTCCAGGTGCATCCTGGCGTTGACGCCGATCTTGGCGGTGACGACCATGCTGCGGCCACCGGCGCCGCGGACGGCGTCCAGCGCCTCGACGGCGCCCGGCAGCAGCGGCGACGAAGCGATGGCGTGGTCCGGGTAGAGCGCCCGGTAGCGGTCCACCGCCCACGGCACCCGGTCCTCGGGGAACCAGTTCTTCAGCTCCCAGGTCAACGGCGGGCCCAGGCGCGAGACGGCGAGGTCGGCGTCGATGTGGACGCCCGACTCCTCCGCGAGGGCGCGGTAGGTGCTGCGGATACCGGGGCGGGTGTCCACGAGGGTCATGTCGAGGTCGAAACCGACGGTGGGTCCGGGGGCGGGGTTCGTCGTGGGCATCTGGTCATTCTCGGTCACGCCCCGGCGCCGCGCGCCGCCCACGGGGTGTGAGAAACACCGCCCCGCACGCGACGACGCGGGCCGGGGCGGTGCGGCCTGCTCCGTTCGCCGCGCGCTCAGGCCTTGCCGGGCGGGCGGCGCAGCGAGCGCCACAGCAGGAAGAGCGCGGTGGCCAGCGCGGCACCGCGCAGCAGCGCCGGCCAGTGGTCACCGAGGGCGGTGCGGAGCACCTCCCCTTCCAGCGGCTCGCCCCAGTACTCGTTCACCCGGCCGAACAGCCAGGTGAACCAGCCGCCGACGACCAGCGCCGGCATGCCGAGGACCGCGAACTTGGCCACCGGTCGGCTGAGCCGGGGCGCCCACCAGGCCAGCAGCCAGCCGCCGAGCATCGGCAGCAGTTCGGCCATGACCGCGCCGCCGATCAGCAGCAGCGCGCCGAAGAGTTCGACGGGCCCGCCGGCGTGCTTGCCCGCCGTCCGGTCGCGGAGGGCGCCGCGCAGGCCGCGGGCGCCCTTGGGGCCGGGCTCGCCGCTGGCGGCGGCCGGCGCCTTTCCGCCCGCGGCGTCGGTGGCGGGGACGGGCGCGCCCGCATCGGCACCCTTGCCGCCGTCGCCGGGCTTGGCCAGCGGGTCGGCGGGCGGCGGCGGGGCGACCCGGTCGTCGGGTTCGGCGGGCGGCCGCAGCATGTCGGGTTCGATGATGCCGCCGGTGAACGCCCCGATGGCGCCGTCGCGCCACTCGGTGGGGACGGCACGGTCGGCGGCGGTCGGCGGGTCGGGCAGGTCGAGGTCGACCAGTTCGTCGGGGGCGGGGCGCGCGGCGGGGACCTCGGCGGCCCCGGGGGACGCCGCCGGGGCGGCGGGCGCCTCGGGCGTCGGCCGGCGTCGCTCGTCCCCGGCGGCGCGGGAGGTCAGTGCCCGGCCGAACCTGCCGAACCGGCCGCGGCTCTCCGCCGGTTCCTCCGCGGTGGCGGAGGCCGCGGACTGCCACGGTGCGGACTCGGGGGCTCCCCCGGCGGCCGCGACGACCTCCTCGGGGCGGCCGATGCCGCCGAGGATGCGTCTGACGTCGGCGTCGCGCTCCTGGCCCTGCACGGCGGACCGCCGGCGGCCGATCTCGTCGCGCAGCTTGCCGACCAGTTCGCGGCGCTCGGCCGAGGGGATGTTGGCGCTGTGGGCGAGGTCGCCCACTTTGCTGAGGTAGTCGAGTACCAGTCGTTCACCGTCGATGCCCACGGCTCCGCATGCTACCGACCGCGGGGCTCCGAAACCCCGGATGACGGCCAACCGGCCCGGCGCGGCGTTCTGTTGATCTGCGCGGCGCGGCTCCGGACGCGACGGCGCAGACGCCTCCCGAGCGGGGGCGCCCGCGGCCCGTCGCGGAGCCGTTCGGGGGCGGCCGCCGGCGGGGGCGCCCGGTGGCTGCGTGGCGGCGGCCGGGCCGAACCTGCGGGAACGCCGTTGTTCATCCCGGATTCACCCCACGCCGTGCAACCCGCTACCCACGGCTCGTTACATGGTGAACGTCCGTGCCGGACAACCCAGCCAACGCCCCGGGAGCCCGCCGATGCCCGTAGACCTGTCGATACCGGCGCGCGCCGGCGCCCCGGACGACTCCGGCTCCGGCGGCGCCCGTCCCGCCGCCCCGGTGGTGTTCCGGCTTGCGGGGCTGGAGGTCTCCTACGGTGCGCACCGCGCCGTCCGCGATGTCTCGATGGACATCCACGAGCGGGAGATCACCGCGCTGATCGGCCCCTCGGGCTGCGGCAAGTCGACCGTGCTGCGGTGCCTGAACCGGATGAACGACCTGGTGCCCGGCGCCCGGGTGGCCGGGGAGGTCAGCTACCACGGGGCGGACCTCTACGGCGAGGACGTCGACGCCATCGAGGTGCGGCGGCGCATCGGCATGGTGTTCCAGAAGCCCAACCCGTTCCCCAAGTCGATCTACGACAACGTCGCCTACGGCCTGCGGATCGACGGCCGGATGCCCAGGTCCGAGCTGGACGACCGGGTCGAGGAGGCGCTGACCGGCGCGGCGCTGTGGGACGAGGTGAAGGCCAAGCTGAAGCAGAGCGGTCTGGCGCTCTCCGGCGGGCAGCAGCAGCGGCTGTGCATCGCCCGCACCATCGCGGTCCGCCCGGACGTGGTGCTGATGGACGAGCCGTGCTCGGCGCTGGACCCGATCGCCACCGCGCGCATCGAGGACCTGATGGTGAAGCTCGCCGACCGGTTCACCATCGTCATCGTCACCCACAACATGCAGCAGGCGGCCCGCGTCTCCGATCGCACCGCTTTCTTCACTGCCGACACCGACAGCGAGGGAGTGCGCCATGGGCGCCTGGTCGAGTACGACGCGACCGAGAGGATCTTCAACCGCCCCGCCGACCAGCGCACCGAGGACTACATTTCCGGCCGCTTCGGCTGAGCCGGCGGTGGACGAGGCCCCCGGCCCCGAACCGCTGATCCCGGCGACGCTGCGCATCCCCCTGGGCTCCCACCCGGTGGTGCTGCTCGCCGACTCCGACGAGCGCATCCGGCAGGGTCTGACGGCGCAGTTGGCGAAGTACCAGGTCTCCGTCGTGCACTGCGCCGACGGCGCGGTGACGCTGCTGGAGGCCGGACTGCGCAAGCCGGACGTGCTGCTGGTCTCCGCCGACCTGCCGCTGCTGGACGGCGCGACGGTGCTGCGGCTGGTGCGGCGCCGGCTGTCGATCCCGGTGGTGCTGGGCGTGGGGCCCGGCGACACCGAGCAGGTCGGGCCGGCGCTGGCGGCCGGGGCCAGCGCCTGCGTGGCGCGGCCCTACCGGCCGCGCGAGGTGGCGCAGTTGCTGAGCCTGGCCGACCGGGGCACCCGCGGCTGGGACCAGCCGCTGGTCTGCGGGCCGCTGACGCTGGACCCGGGCAGCTACGAGGTGCGGATGCACGGCGTCCCCACCGGGCGGCTGCCGCTGCGCGAGTTCCAGCTGCTGCACCTGCTGATGCAGCATGCGGAGAAGGTCATCACCCGCGACCGGATCCGCGCCGAGCTGTGGGGGGACGGCGCGCGGCGGTCGAACACGATCACGGTGCACATCCGGCGGCTCCGGGAGCGGCTGGGCGACGACCCGCACCACCCCGAGATCATTCAGACGGTGCGCGGGGTGGGGTACCGCCTGGTGCCGCCGGGCGGCTGAGACCACCGCCGTGCCGTGCCGGTCGCCCCCGCGCGTGGGGCGACCGGCAC
>NZ_JAAVJC010000256.1 GCF_012033785.1 Streptomyces bohaiensis | reverse complement strand
CCGGTGGGACGGCGGGGAGGGTGGGGCGCGCGGCGCGCCCGTGCCCCCGGCCTGGTGGTCCGGCGCGTCAGTAGGTCAGATCGAAGGAGAGCAGGCCGAACAGACCGGCGAAGACGGCGACGCCGAGCAGTCCCAGCAGCACCAGGGCGCTGGCCAGGACGCGCCGCCATCCGGAGCGCCGGCGGATGTCGTCGACCAGCACGATCCCGGCGGGCACCAGGGCGAGGACCCCGGCCCACTGCGCGGCGAGCGGCACGGCGAGGAGCGCCGCGGGGACCGCGGCGAACTGCAGGACGGCGCTGAGCGCGAGCAACCAGCCGGCGAGCGCCGCCAGGGCGAGGCCGGCGCCGACCCGGGTGAGGACGCGGGCGACGACCCCGGACCGGTCCCGGGCACCCAGCCCCAGGCGTCGCCGCACCAGCGGTGCGGCCGGCCAGGAGAGAGCCGCGCCCAGCAGCAGCACGACGGAGCCGATGACCAGCGGCAGGGCGAAACCGGCGTCCCGCACGCCGTCGACCGGCAGCAGCGCGAACGCCGAGGCGTAGCCGATGGCGGTGACGCGGTCGTCCTCCACCCGCATGGTCAGCGTCCGCTGACCGCCGACCTCGCGCCACACCCAGGGCTCGATCTCCTCGTAGGCCGTGGGGACCATGGTCTCCGGGCCGGGCGTCACCAGGATGGTGCCGTCCTCCCGGGCCTCGATCCGCGTCTGGCCGCCCAGCGGGCCGAGCACCGCGAGGAACGTGGAGTGCATGGAGCGCGAGGAGCCGTAGGTGCCTTCGGCGATGGCGGCGTGCTCGGCGGCGGTCGCGGTCCCGGCCGGTTCGCCGGCGTCACCGGAGTCGTCGGCCGGGTAGTAGCGGTCGGCGAAGCCGGCGAGGAGCGATTCGCGCAGCAGCACGCTGGCGAGGTCGTCGGCGCCGCCGCCGTTGACGGAGACGAAGACGCCGGTGCCGTGGTCGGGGTAGAGCTGGAGGTGGGAGTGGAAGAAGTTGGTGTCGCCGCCGTGGCCGAGCGCACGGTGGCCGTTGCGGTCCTCCTCGAAGAAGCCCAGTGTCATGCGCGGCCCGTCGGCAAGGGTGCCGAGGGCGTCGTGATCGAGGCCGGGGCTGTGCATCTCCTCCCGGGTGCCGTCCGCCAGCAGGGCCGCGTCCCCGTCGAGTTCGCCGAGGTGGGCCAGCATGAACCGGGCCATGTCGGTGGCGGAGGCCGTCAGCGCGCCCGCGGGGGCGGTCACCACCTCGAACGGGCCGGACTCCTCGGCGTCGATGCTGGTGTACCCGGCCGCCAGCCGGTCGCGCAGTTCCTCGGGGAGCGGCTGGGTGAAGGTCGAGGAGTCCATGCCGAGCGGCGCGAGGATGTGCTCGTCGACGTAGGCGTCGAAGGGAACGCCGCTGACCTGCTCCACGACGTGGCCGGCGAGCGCGCTGCCGTAGTTGGAGTAGGCGGGGGTCGTGCCCGGCTCGTAGACCTGCTCCGGGGGGTCGGCGGCGAGCTGCGCCCGCAGGTCGGGAGCGTCGCCGTCCATCTCGATCAGGCCGGCGACGCGTTCCTCGAACCCGGGTGTGTGGGTGAGGAGATGGCGCAGCGTCACCTCGGTGTCGAAGGCGTGGGGGACGGGGAAGTCGACGTACTCCGCGACGGGGGTGTCGAGTTCCACCTCTCCGGCCTCGACGAGCTGCATCACGGCGGTGGCGGTGAACAGCTTGGAGACGGAGCCGACGCGGAACAGCGTCTCCTCCGGGTCGACGGCGGCGCGGTCGCCGTCCACGCCGGTGTCGGCCCAGCCGTAACCGCGGGCGGTGAGCAGCTCGCCGTCGTGGACGACGCTGACCGTCGCGCCGGGGATGGCGGTGGCCTCCAGCGCGGCGGGGAAGAACCCGTCCAGCCAGGCGGTGACGTCGGGCTCGGTCAGTTCGGCCGCGGCGGGGGCCTGGGCCCGGGGCGCGGGGACCGGCGCCTGGGCCGCGCCCGCGGCGCAGCCGGAGACGGTGACCGCCGCCAGCGCGGCCAGCGCGGCCAGGACGGCGCGGGCCCGGCGCCCGGAGCGCGGGCGGCGGCGCGCTGCCGGGGGTGGGACGGGGGTGGTCTCGGCGGGGTTCACGAACGCTCTCCTGCTTTCCGGGGAAGGGGCGCCCCGGGTCGGGAGGCACGTCCTCCCGCCTCGCCCGGCGGCGTGGCTCCACCCTCGCCGCGACCGCCCCCGGGCACATCGCGCGCAGGCACACACCCAGGTTGCGACCTTCGGCACAGCCGACTCCTCCCTGAGGAGGAGCCGCCCGGCCGCGAGCGACAGCGACACGACCAGCGCGCGCCCGGCACGAGCGGACCCCGGCGAGCGGTCAGCTCTCGCGGTGGTGCCAGAGACTGCCGCGGTCGAGCTGCCGCAGCACCCGGTCGGCGACCTCCGGCGTCATCCCCGGCTCGGTACGGGCATCGAGCACGGCGCGCCGGGCGGCCGAGAGCATCTCCCCGCGCAGCTCGTGCAGTTCGCGGGTGCGCTGCAACCGGTCGGCGACCTGCTCGCGGCGCTCCTCGTAGGCAAGCTGCGGCGAGATCAGCCACGCCATCTCGTGGGCACGCTGCGCCATGCGCTCAGCGGCGTCCGACGAGACCCGGCCCTGCGCCTCCAGCTCCCGCAGTCGGGCCCGGCAGGCGGTGGCGACCCGCACGGCGAGCGCCCGTTCCTGGGCCTGCTCCCCGCTGCCGTCGGAGGCGACGCCGAGCCGCCCGGTCAGCCAGGGCAGGGTCAGCCCCTGGATCACCAGGGTGCCGAGCACCACCACGAAGGCGACGAAGACGATGGCGTCCCGGCCGGGGAAGCCCCCGCCGGAGTCCACGGTCAGCGGTACTGCCAGGGCCAGCGCGACGGACGCGACGCCCCGCATCCCGGCCCACCACATGACGACGGTCTCGCGCCAGCCCAGCGGGATCTCCTCGCCGCTGTCGGCGCCGCGCCCCAGTCGCCGGGCGAGCCAGGCGGCCGGGGCCAGCCACAGCAGCCGGACCAGGACGACCGTGGCGAGCACCAGCAGTGCCGCCGGGAGCAGCGCGCCCAGCCGGTCGCGGGAGGTCTCCAGGACGGCGTGCACCTCCAGACCGATCAGCCCGAAGGCGACACCGGTCACCAGGGTGTCCACCACCGACCAGAAGCTGTGCCCGGTGAGGCGGCCCGCGACGTCGTCGGGGTCCGCGGCGTACTCCGCGAGGAACAGCGCGGTCACCAGCACCGCGAGCACCCCGGAGCCGGAGAGTTCCTCGGCGACGCTGTAGGAGGCGAACGGCACCAGCAGCGTCAGTCCCGTCGCGAGGGTGGCGTCGCCCAGCAGGGGCATCAGCCGGGAGACGCCCCAGCCGAGGAGAATGCCGACGGCGACGGCGACCGCCGCCGACAGCACCAGCTCGCCGGCGGCCGACGTCACGGAGAACGTTCCCGTCACCGCCGCGGCAACGGCCACGTGGTAGAGCGTGATGGCGGTGACGTCGTTGAAGAGCCCTTCGCCCTCCAGTACCGACACCATGCGGCGCGGCAGGCCGAGCTTCCCGGCGACCGCCGTCGCCGCCACCGGGTCGGGCGGCGCGACCAGTGCCCCGAGCGCCACCGCGCCCGCCAGCGGCAGCCCGGGCACCACGGCGTGGGCGACGGCGGCCACCGCGGCCGTGGTCACGAAGACCAGCGCGACGGCCAGCAGCAGGATCGGGCGGACGTTGGTGGTGAACTCCCGCCATGAGGTGCGCTGCACCGCCGCGTACAGCAGCGGCGGCAGCACCAGCGGCAGGATGTACTCCGGCGGGATCTCCACGTCCGGGACGAACGGGAGTATCGCGAGCGCCGCGCCGAAGAGCGTCATCAGCACCGGCGGCGGCAGTTGCAGCCGGTCGCCGAGTGGCACGATCACCACCGCGCCGAGCAGCAGCGCGAAGAGCAGGGTCAGCTGGTCCATGGCGCTGATCCTCGGCTCAGGCGGAGTCCTCCCGCACCGTCTCCAGGGCGTGGCGCAGGTCTTCGGGGTACTCGCTGGCGAATTCCACCCACTGGCCGTCACCGGGGTGGGTGATTCCGAGGCGGACGGCGTGCAGCCACTGCCGTTCCAGCTTCAGCCGCGCCGCCAGCGTGGGATCGGCGCCGTAGGTCAGATCGCCGACGCAGGGGTGGCGGTGCGCGGACATGTGGACGCGGATCTGGTGGGTGCGGCCCGTCTCCAGCTTGATGTCGAGCAGGCTGGCGGCGCGGAACGCCTCGATCAGGTCGTAGTGGGTGACCGAGGGCTTCCCCTCGGCGGTGACGGCCCACTTCCAGTCGTGGTTCGGGTGGCGGCCGATCGGGGCGTCGATGGTCCCGCTCATCGGGTCGGGGTGGCCCTGGACCAGCGCGTGGTACCGCTTCTCGACGGTCCGCTCCCGGAACTGCTGCTTGAGGTGGGAGTAGGCGCGCTCGGACTTGGCGACGACCATCAGCCCGGAGGTGCCGACGTCGAGGCGGTGCACCACGCCCTGGCGCTCGGCGGCGCCGGAGGTGGAGATCCGGTAGCCGGCGGCCGCGAGGCCGCCCATGACGGTGGTGCCGCGCCAGCCGGGGCTGGGGTGCGCGGCGACACCGACCGGCTTGGAGACGACGACCAGGTCGTCGTCGTCGTGCACGATGACCATGCCCTCGACCGGCTCCGCCACGATCTGCACCGGGGCGGCGGGGGCCGGCATCTCGACCTCCAGCCAGGAGCCCCCGGTGACCCGCTCGGACTTGCCGACCTCGGCGCCGTCCAGCCGCACCTTGCCGGCGGCGGCCAGCTCGGCCGCCTTGGTGCGGGAGAAGCCGAGCATCCGGGCGAGAGCGGCGTCCACGCGCTCCCCCTCCAGGCCGTCGGGTACGGGCAGGGTCCGGGTCTCGGGAAGGGTGCTCACCCGACCGAGTATGACGGACGGCGGGCACCGGCCCGTCCCCGGGCAGGTCGGCGGGGGTGCCCGGCGACGGCCGACGGCCCCCGTCCCGGCGCCGTTCGGGGCGCGGGCGGCGGCCGTCGGGAGGTGACGGGCGGGGCCGGTCGTCAGGTGGTGCGGGGGCCGGTGCCGTCGCGGCCGGTACCGTCCGGGTCGCCGCCGTCGGCGGCGGGCGGCTCGGCGGTGTCCGCGGTGGTCGGGGTGTCCGCGGTGGCCGCGGAGGGGGAACCGGCGGGGGCGGTGTCGGGGGCGTCCGCGGCCGGCTGCTCCTTCTCCTCGTCCCGGTGGACCGTGCCGTCCGGGTCGAGACCGCGGAAGGACAGCAGCACGATGAGGATGCCGCCGCAGACGATCGCGGAGTCCGCGAGGTTGAAGACGGCGAAGTGCTTGGGCGAGATGAAGTCCACGACCGCGCCCTGGAAGACACCGGGCGCCCGGAAGATGCGGTCGGCGAGGTTGCCGAGGGCACCGCCGAGCAGCAGGCCGAGCGCCACCGCCCACGGCGCGCTGTAGAGCTTGCGCGCCAGCCGCAGGATGACGATCACCACGACCGTCGCGATGCAGGTGAAGACGACCGTCAGCGCCTGCCCCATGCCGAACGCGGCGCCGCTGTTGCGGACCGCCTCGAACTGGAGCCACTCCCCCACGATCTGGACCGGCTCGCGGCCCTCCAGCCACTCGACGGTCCAGATCTTGGTGACCAGGTCCAGGACGAAGGCGGTGACGGCGACCGCGGCGAGGACACCGATCCGGCGCCGCCCGCGGGCGGTCGGGGCCGCGTCCGTCGAGCCGGCCCCGGGGCCGCCGGTCGCCTCCGCGCCGGTCGGGGCGTCCGGCTCGGCGTTCCCCGCGTCGTCCGGGGACGGGGCGGTCACCGCCGCCTCCGCGGACCGCTCGGCGTCGCCCGCCGCGCGCTCCCCGGGGCCCTGGCCCCGGGCCTCGTCCGGTGTGTCAATGGTCCGCTCCGCCTCTTTCACGTGAACGAGAGTACGGCACCGTACCGGGCCGCCCCCAGGCACGGTTGGCGGCCGCGGAACGGTGCCCGGGGGCGGGGCGGCGGTGCCGTACCCGCCTCCGGGGACGTCAGAGGCGGCGCTCCAGGCGCTGCTTGCACGCGACGCAGAGCGTGGCGCGGGGGAACGCCTGCATCCGCGCCTTCCCGATGGGCTCACCGCAGTTCTCGCACACCCCGTAGGTGCCGGCCTCCAGCCTGGCGAGTGCCCGGCGGGTCTGGCGGAGCATCTCCCGGGAGTTCCCGGCGAGCGCCATCTCGTGCTCGCGGGTGACGTTCTTGGTGCCCAGGTCCGCCTGGTCGTCGCCGGCGCCGTCGCCCGAGTCCCGCATCAGGCCCGTCAGCGCCTGCTGCGTGGCGTCGATCTCGTCGCGGAGCCGGCGGGCGTCCGCGGTCAGCTCCGCCCGCGCCTCCTCCACCTCCTCGGCCGTCCACGGGTCCTCCCCGGGGCGCACCGCAAGCGCGGCGGGGTCGATCGGGCCTTCGGGGGCCGGCTCGTCCGAGCCGGGCACCGTCGTCTTCTCCGCAGCCACCTGTTCGGCTCCTGTCTCCTCGTCCGGGGCGCCGTCGGCGGCCCGCCGTCTCGTGGTCCCGCTGTCCTCGGCGGACGCCGCACCGCCGTCCGGACCGGTGCCCCGGCCGCCGGCCCGGCCGACCGCCCTGCGGGTCGTCGCCCCGCCGGGCACTCGCCAGGCTGGAGGCCGGCACCTACGGGGTGTGCGAGAACTGCGGTGAGCCCATCGGGAAGGCGCGGATGCAGG
>NZ_JAAVJC010000255.1 GCF_012033785.1 Streptomyces bohaiensis | reverse complement strand
CCCGCGCGGCGGTGCCGACGCGGCCGTTCGCCCCATCGGCGGCGCCCCGCCCGGGTGTTCCGGGCTCCCCGGCCGCACCGGGGCGCGCGCACATCGTCCGGTTTCGCGCCGTCGGCGGCTTTCGCGGGTGGGCGCACGGTCCCTCGCAGCCACGCGCCACGGCTGTCGAGATGGTTGTCAGCTGTGTAGAAAGGATGATGAGCGGATCGGCGAAGGGGTCAACCGTGCAGGTCATAGGATTGCGGATCGGTAACGGATCCTCCGGTCGCGACCGATTTCGCCAGTGGTCCGACCGTTGAGTGAATTGTGTTTCGGCGAGGTGAATCGGGCGCGATTCCGCCCGGTTCGCGGCGGAATACGCAGGACCGGGCCGGCCCCGGCTTTCAGCTGAATGAAAGTTTCAGAACCAGGCATTGACTTACCTCCTCCGGTGTTCGAGGGTGCTCGACATTCGCTGACTACCAGGTCTGGAAGGGGAGAACCGCCGTGGCAGAAAAGGCCCAACGGTCGTTCCTGAAGCGCGCTGCGGCCGCCTCGGTCGCCGGAGGTGTGGCGCTGTCGCTCGCACCGGTGAGCGGCGCGGTCGCGCAGAGCGGCGGCAAGGACACCCTGATCGTCGGTACTTCCGGCCTCAGCAACATCCCGCACCTCAACCCGCTCGATTCCGGTTGGCTGCTGCAGGGCGAGATCAACAACCTGATGTACACGCCGATGATCCGGTGGAGCCAGGAGGACTTCAGTCCGGCTCCCGGAATCGCGCAGGAATGGGAGTCCTCCGAGGACGGCCTGACCTGGACCTACCGGCTGAACCCCGACGCCACCTGGTCCGACGGCGAACCGATCACCGCCGAGGACGCGAAATTCACCTACGACCTGCTGCGTGAGAACCCGGTCCTGAACAGCCGCCACGGCGACCTGGTCAACAACTTCACCGACGTCCGGGCCGAGGACGACCACACACTGGTCATCGAGATCGACGAGCCCAGCGCCATGATGAACCACCTCAAGGGTGTCTCCATCATGATCATGCCCGAGCACGTCTGGGGCGAGCTGGACGACCCGGCCGCCTACGCCGGCGAGCCCGACCAGCCGACCTCCGGCCCGTTCCGGCTGAACGAGTACCGGGAGGGCGAGCGGATCACCCTCACCGCCAACGAGGACTACTGGGAAGGCCCCGTCGACTACGACGAGTTCGTCCTGCAGGACTACCAGACCCCCGAGGCCATGGTGCAGGCTCTCCAGGCGGGCGAGGTCGACCTCGTCGGCGGGCTCAACCCGCAGCAGTACGAGGCGCTGGAGTCCCGCGAGGGCATCACCACCTCCACCGGCCCCGGCCGCCGGATGCAGTCCCTCACCTTCAACGCAGGCGCCCGCACCCGGGGCGGCGAGGAGTTCGGCGACGGCCACCCCGCGCTGACGGACCCCGCCGTCCGGCGCGCCATCGCCCACGCCGTCGACAAGGAGCGCATCGTCGAGGTCGCCACCGGCGGCTTCGCCCTCCCCGGCGTCAGCTACGTCCCGCCGATATTCGGTGACCTCTCCTGGGAGCCCACCGGCGACGACCTGATCGCCGCCGACGTCGAGGCCGGCAACCAGCTGCTCGACGAGGCCGGCTACGACGAGCGCGACAGCGCCGGCCTGCGCGTCGACCCCGAGAGCGGCCGCCCGCTGGAGTTCCGGCTCTTCTACCACTCCGACCGGCCGTCCTACGCGATCATCCAGGACTTCCTCGTCGACTGGGTCGCCGAGCTCGACATCCGGCTCAACGCGATCGCCATGGACACCACCCCGCTCAACGAGGAGCAGGAGGCGGGCAACTTCGACATCGCCTTCGGCACCTGGAACGCCGGGCCCGAGCCGAGCGAGACGCTGGCGTACCACACCTGCGCCCGGCTGCCCGAGGAGGCCGAGCCCACCGACCTCACCTTCGCGTTCTACTGCAACGAGGAGTACGACGCCCTCTTCGAGCAGCAGACCGCCGAGACCGACCTCGACACCCGCGCCGGGCTGCTGCGCGACATGCAGCAGCTGCTCTACCAGGACGCGCCGGCGATCGTCCTCTACTACGAGAACCAGCTGGAGGCGTACAACTCCGAGCGCTGGAGCGGGTTCGAGACCCAGCCCGCCGACGCGGGCATGATCCGCGAGCAGCAGGGCGCCTTCGGCTACCGCAGCGCCACCCCCGCCGGCGGATCGGGCGGCCAGGCCGCCGGCTCCGGCTCCGACTCCGGCAGCGCCCTGCCGTGGGTCATCGGCGGCCTCGTCCTGGTCGCGGTCGCCGGTGGCGGCTTCGCCTGGATGCAGCGCCGCAAGACCGCTGACGACCGGGAGTAAGGAACACACGGGACACGATGGGAATCCAGCCCACCGCCCAGGTGCCGGCGCTGCCCGACGGCGGCGCCGGCACCCCTGGCGGCGACGAAGCAACCGTCCACCAACAGCCGTTCACGCCCTCGCGCCGCGACTTCTGGCGGTTCCTCGGGCTGAAGTTCTCCGGTGCCGTGATCTCGCTGGTCCTGGTGCTGTTCACCGCGTTCTTCATCTTCCGCATCATCGGCGGCGACCCGGTGAAGGCGATCGGCGGCGACACCCCGCTGACGCCCTCGCAGCGCGCCGAGATCGAGGAACGGCTCGGCCTCAACGAGCCGTTGACCGTGCAGTTCTGGGAGTACATCCGATCCGTCCTCACCCTCGACTGGGGCACCAGCTACGTCAACAACCAGCAGGTCACCGACCTGCTGCTGGCGCGCCTCCCCAACACCCTGCTGCTGACCGGCACTGCGCTGGTGATCGCCGCCGGCCTCGGCATCTGGATCGGTGCCCGCGCCGGCTGGCGGCAGGGCAGCCGGTTCGAGAAGTCGCAGGTCGGCCTCTCGCTGGCGCTCTGGTCCGCGCCCACCTTCTGGCTGGGCATGATCGTGATCATCATCTTCTCGGTGCAGCTCGGCCTGTTCCCCGTCAACGGGATGCGGTCCACGCGCGGGGTCGGGGACGGCTTCTGGCCGCAGTCGCTCGACGTCGCCCACCACCTGGTGCTGCCCGCGCTCACCATGGCCGCGGTCATCTACGCCCAGTACGTGCTGATCATGCGCTCCTCGATCCTGGAGGAACGCGGCAACGACTACCTGACCGTCGCCAAGGCCAAGGGGCTCCGCGACGACGTGGTCCGCCGCCGGCACGCCGTCCCCAACGCGCTGCTGCCCACGGTCACCCTGATCGCCCTCCAGTTCGGCGCCATCTTCAACGGCGCCCTGCTCACCGAGACGATCTTCAGCTGGCCCGGGCTCGGCCTCCTCTTCTACGAGGCGATCCGCGTCCCCGACATCCCGCTGCTGCAACTGCTGTTCATCTTCTTCGCCGGCACCACGATCATCGCCAACATGCTGGCCGACATCCTGTACCGCTTCCTCGACCCGAGAGTGCGGAGTTCCGCATGAGCGCTCCCAGCACCCCGGCGCCGCCCGGGGAGACCGACGGGCCGCGGGCGACTCCCCCCGGCTCCGCCCCCCGCCTCACCTCCGCCCGCGCCATCACCTGGGCCCGGCGCCGCAAGGCGCTGGCCGACTTCTGGCGCCAGTACCGCAGGCAGTCGGCGGGCCTGGTCGGCCTCGGCGTCCTGGCGTTCATCGCGCTGGCGACGCTGCTCGCCCCGCTCTACACCGACGAGTCGCAGCTGCGGGCCGTCAACGCCCCCGGGGAGCGGCTGGAGTCGCCCAGCGGCGAGTTCTGGTTCGGCACCGACGAGGTCGGGCGGTCGATCCTGCTCCAGGTGATCTGGGGGGCGCGCGTCTCCCTCCAGATCGGCATCGTCGCCGCCGTCCTCGCCGTCGGCCTCGGCACCCTGGTCGGCATGATGGCGGCGCACTACGGCGGCTGGGCCTCCTGGCTGCTGATGCGGCTCACCGACTGGTTCATCGTGCTGCCGAGCCTGGTCCTCGCCATCGCGCTGGTCGTCGCCCTCGGCGCGAGCCGGTTCACCATCATCCTGGCGATCGCCCTCACCTCCTGGGCGGGGACCGCCCGGCTGGTGCGCGCGCAGACCATGTCGATCGAGGGCCGCCCCTACCTGGAGCGGGCCCGCGCGCTGGGCGCCGGGCACTGGCACCAGATGTCCCGGCACGTCCTCCCCAACCTGATGCCGCTCATCCTCGCCAGCGCCACCCTCCAGGTCTCCAGCGCCATCCTCACCGAGGCATCGCTCTCCTTCCTCGGCCTCGGCGACCCGAGCACCGTCTCCTGGGGCACCATCCTGGAACGCGCCTTCCACGCGGGCGCCATCTCCTACGGCGCCTGGTGGTACATGCTGCCGCCCGGCTTCGCGATCCTCGCCGTGGTCCTCGCGTTCACGCTGTGCGGGCGCGCCATGGAGACCGTGCTCAACCCCCGGCTGCGGGGGGCGCGGTGACCACCGACGCGACGGAGCAGGAACCGGCCCCCGGCACCGACCCCGGGGCGCCCGAACCGAGAGGCGGGAGCACCGTGCGCCCCACCCTGCAGATCGAGGACCTCCGCATCACCTACCGCGGCTCCCGCGGCGAGATCCCCGCCGTGCGCGGCATCTCCCTCACCCTGAACCCGGGCGACACCCTCGGCCTGGCCGGGGAGTCGGGCTGCGGCAAGTCCACCGTCGCCGCCGCCGTGCTGCGGCTGCTGCCGCCCGGCACCGAGGTCACCGGCCGCATCCTGCTGGACGGCGAGGACATCCTCGCCATGTCCTTCGGGAAGCTCCGGGCGGTGCGCTGGGCCGGCGCCTCCATCGTCTTCCAGGGCGCGATGCACTCGCTCAACCCCGTGCACCGCATCGCCCGGCAGATCGCGGAGCCGATCGTCCTCCACGAGGGGGTCGGCCGGGAGGCCGCCGAGGCCCGCGCGGTGGAGCTGATGGCCCAGGTCGGGCTGCCCGCCTGGCGCGCCACCAGCTACCCGCACGAGCTCTCCGGCGGCCAGCGGCAGCGCGTCATGATCGCGATGGCGCTGGCCTGCTCACCGCAGCTGATCGTCGCCGACGAGGCGACCACCGCGCTGGACGTCATGATCCAGGCGCAGGTGCTGCGGCTGCTGAAGCAGTTGGTCACCGAACGCCACATCGCCCTCGTCATGATCAGCCACGACCTGTCGGTCCTCGCCGACACCTGCGAGCGGCTGGCGGTCATGTACGCGGGACGGCTGGTCGAACACGGCCCCTCCCACGAGGTGTTCGCCGGCGCCCGGCACCCCTACGCCCAGGCGCTGTCCGCCGCCTTCCCGACCGTCGGCGACCCCGCCGAGCGCCGCAACCCGCAGGGGCTGGCCGGCGACCCGCCGGACCCCGCCGACCTCCCCACCGGCTGCTCGTTCCACCCGCGGTGCCCCGTCGTCATGGCCGAGTGCCCCACCACCCCGGTGACGCTGCGCGCCGCCCGGGACGACTGGCAGGCCGCCTGCCTGCGCGTCGAGGACACCGGCACGGACACCGGCACGGACCCCGCCGCGGCCACCGGCGACGACCTCCCCGCGCCGACCCTGCTGACCAAGGGGGACGCATGACCACCGACCGCATCCCGCCCGCCACCGGCCCGGACGGCCCGGAACCGGCACTGCCCGGGCCTGCGGCCGCTGCGCCGCCGCCCGCCGCCCGCGCGGCGGTCGCACCGGCACTCGCCGCCCACGACCTCACCGTCCGGTTCCGCGCCCCCGGCGGCCGTACCGCCCGCGCCGTCGACGGCGTCAACATCGACCTGCGCCCCGGCGAGATCCTCGCCCTGGCGGGGGAGTCCGGCTGCGGCAAGACCACCGTCGCCCGCACGCTGCTGGGGCTGGAACGCCCCACCTCCGGCACCGTCACCTTCGAGGGCACGCCGCTCGGCTACGGCACCAAGGCGCTCAAGGCCTACCGCCGCGAGGCGCAGTTGGTCCTCCAGGACCCGACCGGCGCGCTCAACCCCCGCCACACCGTGTACGACGCCGTCGCCGAGGGGCTGCGCATCCACGGCATCCACGACAACGAACGCGACCGCGTCGCCGACGCCCTCTCCCGCGCCGGACTGCGGCCCGCCGAGAAGTTCTTCCTCGCCTACCCGCACGAGCTCTCCGGCGGGCAGCGGCAGCGCGTCGTCATCGCCGGCGCGCTGGTGCTGGAACCCCGCGTCATCATCGCCGACGAGCCGGTCGCCTCGCTCGACGCCTCCGTCCGCGGCGAGATCCTCGCCCTGCTGATGCGGCTCCGCGACGACCTCGGGCTCTCCGCCGTGGTCGTCACCCACGACCTGGGCCTCGCCTGGAACATCGCCGACCGCATTGCCGTCATGTACCTGGGGCGGATCGTGGAGATCGGCTCGGTCGACGAGATCCTCACCGACCCGCGCCACCCCTACACGCGGGCACTGGTCTCCGTCCTCCCCGACAGCCCCGTCGGCCGCCCGCAGGTCCTCACCGGCGAACCGCCGGACGCCACCGCCGTCCCCGGCGGCTGCCGCTTCCACCCCCGCTGCCCGGCGCTGGCCTCCGGCGAGGCCGAGGCGGCGGGCGTCGCCGACGCCTGCCGCCGCACCGAGCTGCCCGTGCTGCCGCTCGGCCGCGACGCCACCTCCTGCCACCTCGTCGCCGCACATGACGCGGCGGTCCCGGCGGACGCCTGACACTCCGGCACCCGGCGCCCATCGCGACGCCGCCCGGCCGCCAGTTGCCGAAGATCATCGTGGCGAGGCCGAGGTAGCCGCGGCCGCCGGTCTGGCCGTCCTGGTACATCCGG